>JALNWB010000037.1 GCA_023231105.1 Ignavibacteriaceae bacterium
AGCGCGGGATAAATTTTTTCCTGCAAAAGGTATTTATCTTCATGGTTAAATTTCCGTTCGTGCAAAACATCATGCAAAGTTTCTGCGCCGGTTACTACGCCAATTCCTCCGCCGGTAGTATTGCATGGCTTGATAATAAAGGGGCGTCCCAGGATAGCTAAATGACTAAGTGAAATAAACAGTTCTTCTTTTTCCTTTACCGGGGGAATAATAATTGAGTAGGGAACGTTTAGTCCCGCGGTAATAAATTCAAGGTGCATGGTTGCTTTATCGATAGCGTGTAAAACTTTTTTGTAAGGATTGAATATTTGGGTTCGCCGTCTCATTAATAGGTTACCGAGTTTTTCAAACGACTCTTCAACATCCCAAGCTCTATCAAAATAAAAATGAAAATGGAGATGTTTCTCTTTAACTCTTTCTCTCACCTCTTCAACATTATGATAACCGATAATAAAAGTTGTTAAATTATTTGCGTGAAAAACCTCTTCAAATTTATGGATAAATTCTTCGTCATATTCCCAAACATAGGCTAAGCCAATGTCAAATTTTTCAATCATTTTTATGTATCTTTACCGTGAAAATTTTGATTCTAAAATAATTTATAACCAAGATAAAAAAAAATTTGTTCTAGATGAAGAAATACGGAGATCAACTGTATCATCAATAGACACAATCAACCTTTAATTTAAAAAGAATACTTAATGCGAATAGTTTTTTTCACCCTTTTAGTAATTGGATTTATCGGCTGTTCTTCTTCGGTTAAAACCGTTAAAGAGAATGAAGGCATGCAGCCACAAAAGTCTTTTAAAACAGACGCCAAAAGAAAAGCGCTTGACCTTTTTCTAAACGGCACTAACGCCGATGCGAAAGGCAATTACGCCGCGGCGATCCTGGAATACCAGGAGGCTGTTCTGTTAGACCCGTCTGCCGGAATATATTATGTGATTGCCAAAGATTATTTTTTCCTGAACAAACTTTCTTTTGCTTTACAGAATATTTCTAAAGCTGTTGCACTTGAAGCGGATAACATAGAATACCTGATGCTTCAAGAAGAAATTTTTTCCGCTGCAAAACAAGATGATGAAGCTATTGTCGTCCTTGAAAAAATAATTTCGTTAGATTCAACAAACATAAACGCCTACTACAAACTTGCGCGATTATATGAACCAAACAAACCCAAACAGGCAATCGAGGTTTATCAAAAAGTTACTAAACTTATTGGGAATGAATGGACGGTCTTAACCCGTGTTGCTGATTTGTACGAACGGTTGGGAGATAATGAGAAAGCAGTTAAAACGCTTGAATCGCTTTCGGAGATTGATCCTGCAAATAAAGAATTGCAAAAAGTAATTGTTGATTTTTACCTCCGTACAAAGAACTACGAAAAAGCGCTTCTGCAAGTTGATGATGTGCTTCGTTCCTATCCCGATGATTTGGAAGCCCGCGAAACTAAAGCCCGGATTTATGTTCAACAAGATAGCTTAGTTAAAGCTTCGAAAGAATATCAATTCATTCTTGAACAAAAAAACGTTCCGCTCGAAACAAAAATAAGTATCGGGGCAAGTTATTTTCAAAATTCATTTAAAGATTCAACTTTGCTGCCGATTGCAAAAAAACTTTTCATGACCATTGATAAAGATACCACAGATTGGCAAGTAAAATTACATCTTGGTGCAATTGCAACAGTTGAAAAAAATGATTCTCTTGCAACATCATATTATAATATTGTCATCGAATTAGCGCCGTGGCATCCCGAAGGCTGGATTCGTCTTGGCGGACTTTATTTCGATAATAAAAAATACAGCGAAACCGTAAAAATTCTTTCAACGGCAATTATTAAATTTCCGGAAGATTTTACAATTAATCTTTTGCTCGGCGTTGCTTTCGCTCAGCTCAATGACCATGACAGCGCTAAAATATATTTAAGCAAAGCTGTTGAATTGAACGGTAACGATATTAACGCTCTTTCTTCTTACGGATACACATTGAGTCAACTTAAAGAAAATGATAAAGCAGTTTCGATTATCAATAAAGCGATAAAACTCGATCCGGCAAACGTTGATCTGCTTGGAACGCTCGGATTAATTTATGACGGACAAGAAGCCTGGACTGAATGTGACAGCGTTTATTCGCTTGCATTAAAAAACAGCCCGGATAACGCGCTGATTAATAACAACTATGCTTATTCTCTTTCTAAACGCGCCGTGAGATTAGACGAAGCGCTTGCGATGGCAAAAATTGCAATAACTGCCGAACCGAAAAATTCTTCTTATCTCGATACGATCGGCTGGGTTTATTTTCAACTTGGTGATTATGAAAACGCAAAAAAATATATTGAAGAAGCTCTGCAAGCCGGTGGAGAAAAAGCTGTAATCCTTGAACATTTTGGAGATGTCCTGTTCAAACTTGGAAAGAAGGAAGAAGCAATTTCAACGTGGAAGAAGGCTTTTGAGCTTGATAATACTATCGGGGGACTGCAGTCAAAAATTGAACGAGGTGCGCTTTGAAAATAAAATATCTAATGCTTACATTTGTTTTGGTTTCAATTTTAGTTTCCTTTTTTTACGGATGTTCAACTTCTACCACTTCGGAAGAAGTTGAAATTTTACCGGCGGATCGATTAGTAAAACGACTTGAAGCCAACAGAAGAAAAATTCGCTCGTTTGAAGGAAGCGGAACTCTTACAATAAAAACGCCGGACTTTAGCAACTCTGCTTCGTTTAACGTAGTGATGATAAAACCAGATTCAATTTACCTAACGATTAATGGTCCGTTTGGGATTGAACTGGCGCAAGCATTGGTAACAAAAAGAAATTTCACTTTTTACGAAACCCTTTCAAATACGGTTTATATTGGCGAAATGAATGACGATGTGTTGCGAAATATTCTGCGCATCAATTTATCTTTTTCTGATTTGCTTGATGCAATAATCGGTGCGGTAAATTTAACGGATAGATTGTACAAGAATCCCGATTCTTACCAAGTACAAAATGATAAATATGTTGTGGCTTATAAAGACTCGCTCCAAAACACCGAATCAACTTATTCAATTGATATTAGAAATCTCGGCATAACGAAATACACATTAAAGTCTGCGAAAGGGAAAGAATTGTTCCTCGGAGAATATACAAATTTTGCACTCACTGAAAATGTTGCTACGCCAAAAAGAATTTCAATATCAAATAACAGTGAGCATCAATACCTTCAAATTGATTACAAGAATATTTCCGCAAATCAGAAGAACATTCAAATTGATTTTAAATTCCCAACCGATGCAACAATAATTAAATGGTAGCAGTCAAAAAGTATTTTCTTTTTGTTCTCGTCTTTTTTTCAATAGCAATTCCCCAGCAAAAAGAAATTTCTCAAAAAAAACAAGAATTGGATAACCTGAAAATGGAAATCCAATCTCTTGAAAAAGAAATTGTTGATATTACGAAACGCGAAAAAAAATCTTTTTCTGTCGTTGATAAATTCAACAAACAAAATTTCCTCCTTAACAAGCTCATTAATTCTTATAAGAATCAAATAGAAGAAAAGTTGGAACAGATCGATTTGCTTCAATCGCAAATAGAAATTCTCCGGCAAAAGACAAACGCGTTAAAAGAAAATTACGCAAGGTATGCTGCCGCTATTTACAAAGGAATTTACCAAAATGAATTTATCTATCTCTTTGATGCATCCTCACTTCAGCAAGCGTTAGCGCGGTATAAATATCTGCAACAATTTTCCAACAGCAGAAAAAGGGATTTACAACAAATAAAAGCAAACTCGTTACAGCTTGCGGTAAACCGTACTCTGGTTGAGAATGAAAAAAGTTTAAAAGAAAATCTGCTCGGTCAGAAATCTTTAGAAGAGATAAAACTTCGGGGTAAACTTGCTGAAGAGAAAAATGTGCTGAAGAAATTTAAGAATGATAAATCTGCAGCCGCAAAAGGATTGGCAAATAAAAAGCAGGCGGAAAAATCAATAAGAAATATTATTAACAAATTAGTGGAGAGAGCAGAACTTAAAGAAAGAGAACTTGCAAAAAGATTAGCGGAAAAAAGAAAACGGGAATCTCTAAAAGGAAAAACAAACGAAGAAAAACAAGCGCCAACTTCAACTGAAAAGGAAATGAAAGACTTCCCGACCGAAGGTTTTGCAACGGAGAATTTCAAATCTTTTTCCGCAATGAGAGGAAGAATGTTTTGGCCGGTTTCGCGAGGAGTAGTGATTAGAAAATTCGGTGAAGAGAAAAATGAAAAATTAAATACGGTAACGTTGAACTACGGCATTGATATTAAAGTAGCGGGTGATTTCAAAATAAAATCTGTAAGCGAAGGAATTGTTTCTGCAATTGAATGGCTGCCGGGTTATGGAAGCATCGTTATTATTACTCACAGCGAAGGTTACAGAACGGTGTATGGACATCTTGGGCAAATATCCGTGCGCGAAGGAAGTAAAGTAAGTTATGGGGAAATTCTCGGCGACGTTTCCGAAAGCATTGAAGGAAGAGTATTACATTTTGAAATCTGGAAACAACGCGATCATCAAAATCCGGAAGTGTGGCTGGTGAGGAAGTGAGAAGCATGAACTTCGGCCGCGAGGGTCTATAGGAAATGGAAAGAAAATTGAGAAATAGAAATCAGAATAGAGTTCCGGCAAAATATCAGTTTTATGCTTGTGTCATTTTGAACTAATGGAAAAATCTTAAAGTGGTAAAAGATTCCTTACCACTCGCTGCGCCCGGGATTCGGAATGACAAGAAGGGGGAAGGATTTCTTCCCGTATTGAGAGATTCCTCCTTCGAAATGACATTTTTTTATTTCGCAATAATTTTTTCTGACAACTGAGAACAATTTGGTTCTCGATTTGGCAGCTTCTGAGTTAGAAGATTTTAATCTAATCCGAGAACTAATCCCCTTCCTTCACTTAAAGAACAATCTGCTATTAGTAAAGTTATACATTTAGTTAGCAACTAAATATTCTACGCAGAATGGTAAGAATATTATCTTGAAATTGAATATCGAACTTGGATCAAGGAATAACGAATGATGAAGTTATTACAATTTAGGGCTTATGTAGAGGCTAATTCATGACCAGAGAAAAGGGAAAATTGAAACGCAATTAAATAAAGAAAATTATAATTGTTGAGAAATGTTAAGAAAAGTTAACCTTTTAAAAATTATTTTTTGTATTTGTTGCGATTATAGGCTAAAAACGGAATTTATAAAAAATGGACAATTTTTTTTATTAACTTTTCTTTAACTATTTAGCAAAATCGATCTGTTCGTTTTTTACTTTTCTTTAACTATTTTAAAAGCACAATCAATCATAATTTAACTTTTTTTTTACTTTTATCAAGTTTGTACGGGCGTTTTGAGGTTGTTCACGAAAAAGATGAATCGTAAAAACTTTACTTACAGGAGATGAACTGTAATGAGAAAATTGGAAATACAAAGAAAATTTATTGAGTTACGAGCTATAGGGTATACTTATGATGAGCTTTGTACAAAGCTTAATATTACGAAGCCAACTTCTATTGCATGGGGGAAAAAGTTCGCTTCTCAAATCGATGAAGCTCAAAACTATTACCTGGTAAAGAGGAGCGGAGTAGAAATTATTAAAAAGGAAGATACTTTTTTAGTTTACCGCGAACAATTTAGAAGGATGTTCGATAATCATGATAGTACATCGGCCGACAATAAATTTGTTGCCCGATTAATGAAAAGAATGAACACAATATTTGCTGCTAAAATTGAACAAATACAGTTTAAGTTTTCAAAAGAAGGAATAAGCGAAATCACGTTTAAATTTACGAGAGCTAAGAATAGTGTTAAAGCTAAAAACATTAGCGTTGAAAAAGAAAATGCCGCACCTACGAACAAACTTCTTATGCAAATGGAAAAGTCTTTGGAAAAGATTAATGATAGGAAACAAAGAACAGGAAGAAAAAGGGGATAGTTATTATTGATCAGATTTTGAGAAACTCAGAAAAAATGTTTGAGATACAAAATTTACTTGCAAAAGTTTATGGACATGATTGCAAAAACATCGAAGGAAGAGTTCTGCATTTTGAAATTTGGAAACAGCGCGATCAGCATAATATGGAAGTATGGAGGTGGAGACCAACTCAATGATATTATCCACAATAAAACAAATATTTTCTACGTTTAAAGACCTATTTAAATCCGGAAAATATTTTCTGTTAAATTCGTTAGTAGAAAAACTTGTTTATTTTGTATTCTTTGCCCTGTTAGCAAGAATGATGGTGCCTGAATTTTATGGTCAAATCATCGCTGTTAATGCATTCTCTAATATTCTCAGTTCTTTTTTTGAATTTGGACTTGGTTTTTATATCCAGAGAGAAGCTGCGATATCGCATGATAAAACAGATAAGATTGTCGCAACCTCCATTATCATAAAGATTATCGGGTTCTTTATAATAATACCAATAGTTATTATCTATTTCCATAATTCCAGTATATCAATACTTCTAATACTTGCACTTTCGTTGATAAACTATCTCGTTTCGTCTTTTTCGATTTTTACCGGGATGTTATTTGGGATGCAGAAATTTAATCGTGTGTTTTTGTCACTATTAAAAGCTCGCATTATCTTTCTTTTATTAATTGCTTTGACTTTTGTTTTATCACCCAGATTCGAATATTTAATTTCTGCCCTATTTATATCCACCATATTTTATGGTTATTATATTGTAAAAGAAGCATTTCAGTTTATTAAACCCGAATTAATAAAAAATATTGGATTAGCGGATATTTATTCTTTAATAAAACTTGCTGCTCCTTTTGGTTTAGGAGTTATGTTTGTCTGGATATATGATCGAGTTGATGTTCTTTTTCTCGAAAAATTTGTTGGATTAAAAGCTGTCGCTGATTATTCGGTAGCTTATTCTGTTTACAAACTCCCGATGATACTTTCCGGTATAATTTTAATGCCATGGTATTCCAAGATGTCAAAAGAATTTTCATTAAAAAAGAGAATTGAGATTACCGAAATAATAAATGTCGGGGGAATTCTAATATTTATTGCAACTGTTTTCATTTTATGTTTTGTTTTAGGAGGAGGGGAAATTATCGGATTAATTTTTGGCGGCAGATATGAGACTTCCGCTTGGATTTTAGCATTGTTATCAGTTACATTACCAGGACTGTTTATGAATAACTTGACAGGAGTGACTTTGAATGCTATTAAAAAAGAAAAATATCAAGCTTATGGCACATTAATTGGGTTAATACTTAATATCATTTTAGGAATTTATACGATTTATTATTGGGGGATTTTCGGTGCCCTCTTGACCACCATAATGACTGAATACATGGTTTTCTTTTCTCAATTTATTTTTTTATTTAAACATCGAAAATCATTTGTGTAAAAGAAGATCGCCATGTTGAAGTCAGTTAAAAAGTTGCTAATAAATTTCTTTCTGATGTTTTTAACCCTTGGATTTTGTGTTGTCCTTTTTGAAATTTTTATGAATGTAGTATCACCCGAGTCATCTGGGTATTTTACTCTTATTCCCAAAACAACCATTACTATGCTGCCAGATCCTTCCATATTTCCTGGTATACATGGGGCATCAGTATTTAAAACGAATAAATATGGGATTCGTGGACGGGAAATCACTGCAATGGATACCCTAAAAATTCTAACAGTTGGAGGCAGTACAACAGAATGTTTATATCTCGATCAATCTGAAACATGGCAGACGTTATTTGAGAATAAAATGAATGAAAATATATTTCAAAAAAAAGTTTGGGTTGGAAATATCGGAAAGAGTGGGTTGACCTCATTCGATAATTTTATACAGCTTAAATTTTCATATTCAAACCTTCCTCAGATAGATGTTTTGATGGTGATGGTAGGAATAAATGATATGTTTGCATTTATTGCAAAAGATAAAAAAAATGCCTTTATACATGACAATGAAATAATTAGGGATAGTATTGTTCCAAAGGTCTTTGCACGATATCCGAAATCGGGCGCGTTTTCAATAATTAAAAATTCTCGCTTATATAGATTAGTTAAGAATGTTTATGTTCAAATAAAATTCAATGATGTAATCCAAAACGATTCCGGAAAAATATATAATAAATGGAGAGCAAATAAGAAAAATTCGAAGCGGATTATTGACCACCCTCCCGATTTAAGAGTTGCATTAGATGAGTATGAGAGAAACATTGACTCGATAATTACTATAATGAATAATAGAGTTAAGAAAATTATTTTTTTGTCTCAAGCGTCAATATGGCGCTCGGATTTAACCGAATATGAAACCAATTTATTATGGATGGGTGGAAAAGGTGATTATCAAAAAACATCCGGGAAAGAATATTATTCGGTTAATGTTCTTGGACATTGTATTGAATTATATAATAACAAATTAAAGGAAATTTGTCTAAGGAGAAACGTTGAACTAATAGATATTTGTCAAAATATTCCTAAAGACACATCTGCTTTTTATGATGATGTACATTTCAATGAAAATGGGGCAAAACTAATTGCAGATAGAATTTATTCTAATCTGATAAAAAATAAAATTCTATATCCTAGGAAGTGATATAAGTATACTATTAGTATTTATCTTAGGGAGACTAAATGAAGACAATGAGTGTAAATGATGAAATCTGTTCAAATCTTCGCTGCCCCAAATGTTTATTTAAGGTTGCAAAAAAAGATGATTTTTATTTTTGCTTAAATACTGGATGTGGATCGATCTACCCAATTATTGAAGGTATCCCAATTTTTATTAATGAAGAAAAAAGTTTATTTAGAGTTGAGAGTTATACCGCTATAAATTTCTCCGAAGCGAAATCTACTAAAAAAAGAATAAGAAAAATTCTTTTTAAGCTAATCCCAGGAATAAGTAAAAATATTAAAGCCAAACAGAATTTTAAAAATTATTTAAATCATCTTTATTCCAAATCTTCAAAACCGAAAGTATTGGTAATTGGCGGGAGTACCATTGGTCAGGGGAGTAATGTCCTATTGACGGAAGTAAATATTGAATTAATTGAAAGTGATGTTGTATTTGGTCCCAGAACCCAAATAATACTTGATGCTCATAATATTCCATTCGCCAATGAAACCTTTGACGGAGTTGTTTGCCAGGCAGTTTTAGAGCATGTTATTGATCCATATATATGTGTACAAGAAATTCATAGAGTCCTTAAATCTAACGGAACGGTTTATGCGGAAACTCCCTTTATGCAACAGGTACACATGGGGGCTTATGATTTTAATAGATTTACTCATTTAGGACATCGCAGGCTGTTTCGTAATTTTTATGAGATAGAAAGCGGTGCAGTCTGTGGTCCAGGTATGGCTTTAGCCTGGGCATATAGTTATTTTATTCTAAGCTTTACTGCTTCTTCAAAAGCAAAAAAAATACTTATCCCATTTGTGCATTTCACTTCTTTTTTTTTGAAATACTTTGATTATTATCTTATCAATAAACCGAGTGCTTTGGACGCTGCTTCAGGTTTTTATTTTATGGGTGAAAAAAGCTGCGAAACACTGAAGGATAGAGATTTACTAAAGCTATATAGAGGAAAAACATTTACCATTTGAGACTAAAAGCTGTAAAGCATATTTTCTTACGTGATAATATTAATCCAGTGGAGATTTTGAATGGATGTTAAACATGAAAGAGGGTATTCATCAATTATGTATATGCAATTCCTTATTATGTGCATGTTTTATAATATAAAGATGTATAAAATAATAATTTGATAAATTACTTAATTAACAGTGTGTAATTAGTGATATAAAATTCTCATTCAGATATGAATTGATAAAAAATCATAGGAAAATATTATTAATCGAGCCACCGTTTTATAGATTATATAAAAACTCGTATTCTCTAAACCGTTATCCTTTATCTCTCGGATATCTTGCGGCTTCAATCAAAAAATTTACCCAATGGGATATTACAGTATTCAATGCTGATTTTAACCCCGAGAATGAGTTTATCAAAACCACTTTTCTTGCAGGGCAAGGATTCAATAATTACTTAGAAAATTTGAGAGATATCTCAGCACCTATTTGGCAAGAGATTTTCTCGAATATCGAGGAAGAAAACCCTGATGTAATCGGGATCAGTGTTAAAAGTCAAAATTTGGCATCTTCTTTAATTATAGCTAAACTGATTAAAAATTATGATGCTAATATTAAAATTATTTTTGGTGGTCCCCATCCTTCGATGGTCGGGAAAGAATTATTATTACATAAAGAAATAGATTTTGTTGTTATAGGCGAAGGTGAAATCACTATTGTGGAATTGTTGAATGCCTTCGAGGGTGATTGTGAATATGAACAGATAAACGGGATTGCTTATAAAAAAAACGGTGTGGTTATCCAAACTCCTCCGCGCACATACATCTCAAATTTGGATATTTTACCATTCCCCATTATGTATGCAACGGAGGTCTTAAAATATTATGAGCAATATCCACCAGATTCCTTCAAGTATATTTTTGCATCCCGCGGATGTCCATACGATTGCTTTTTTTGCGGTTCGGACAAAATTTGGAGTCATAAGGTACGGCATAGAACGGTTCAAAATGTAATTGAGGAAATAAAATACCTCCAGAACATCGGAATAACAACCATTCATTTCGATGACGATATTTGGGGGATAAAAAAATCTTATATATATGAATTCTGCGATGAACTTAAAGATAAGTGCATGGGTATCAAATGGAGTTGTGAATTACATGTAAATATTGTCGATGAAGATATTATCAAGAAAATGAAATCAGCGGGGTGTTATTCTATTCAAATCGGAGTTGAGTCGGGCAATAATGAAATATTAAAAAAGAATAAAAAAAATATTACGCTAGAAAAAGCTTTCGAAGCTGCTAGATTAATAAAGAAAAACAAGATTGATTTAGTTGCGTTCTTTATAGTCGGGTTCCCCGATGAATCCGCGGACTCTTTAAACGATACTATCCAAGCTATGAAAAAAATAAAATGTGACCAAATTGCTTACAGTATATTCACCCCTTATCCAGGGACCGAAGCCTTCATATACTGCAAATCCTTAGGAATTGTGAATGATTCTTTTGATGTATCATTGTATAATCATCAAAGTCCCTTGAACTATTTTTCGAAGAATATTCAGCCCGAATATTTCCGGAAAATATTATCGAAAACTGAAAAAATGGTGGATAGAAAAGTTCTCATGTATAGAATTCGACAAATATTTTCCGCGGGTATTTTAAATAAAATTAAAATGTTTGGAATTATTTATAGCTTAAAACGTGCGGTTCGAATTTTTACGGGGAAATAACTTTATTTATGAAATTAATAGCTAGTTAGAATGTGTATGTTAATCTGCCTATTATTCATTTATAAAATCAAATATTCATTAAAATCACAAGTATAATTTTTGTAAGAAGTTAGACAGCAATGAAAATAGTTTTACTAGGCAGATATAGTGCTGATGATATACTTACTGGTCCTGAAAAGGTGGCTAAGCGTATTTTTGAAAATTTGAATCGAGCTAACATTGAAGTTACATTCGTTGATTATTTTTTTAAAGAAAAACACTCAAAAAAATATTTATCTAGATTTTTCGGCAAACAAATAATCCAAAATAGTCCTTTAGTTCTGCGGCTCGGGATTATTCGAATGATATTTTTTCTAATTCGTGAAAAACCAAATATCATTCATTTGGTTACCGAAGAACGATTTATGTCCTTTATATTATTTCTAAAATTATTTTTCAAGGGCAAAATCATAACAAGTCTACACGGAATCTTACGTTATGAAATTGAAGAGAGTGAGCAAAGGATAAGAGGCAGATATAAAGATTTGATTTTAGAAAGACTAGTATTTCATAATAGCGATGTACTTATCGGGCTTTCTGACCAACAACTAAAAATTGCAAAACGGTATTATCCAAGCAAAGAGATAGCGAAAGCGGTGAAACTTTCTTTGGGAGTTGACAAAGTCTTTTTCGAACCGATACATGAAAAACCATTTGATTCAATAAAGATTGTCTTTTATAATGGATTTAATAATTTTATTGACAGAGGTTTAAATGAATTAATTCCCATCCTAGATGAAAGTTTTTTAGACCTTGAGGCAGAAGTAAGCTTATACATTATTGGTTGGTTCCCAAAAGAGACTTTTTTTAATCAAAAAATAAATATCGTTAAGGTGGACTTAATGGATTCCGCTAAACTAGCCCAGTTCTTTAGGGACAAACATTTTCTCGTCAAAGGAAATAAAGTTGATACATTTTCGCAATTTGTACTCGAAGGAATGGCTTCTGGACTTGTTCCAATAGTATCTTCCAGTGTTGGTGTTGCAGAACTTATTAAAAATGGAGAAGAAGGTTTTGTTTATAATGACTATAATGAGCTAAAAAATATATTAAGACAAAAAGAATTCATAAATCGTTTTCTGAAAACGTCCAAATCAGCACAGAATAAAGTTCAACAGTACAAATGGGTGAATGTTATCGAATTATATATCAATTTGTACAAGAATGAAAATGAAAAAAATTAAGGTCTGTCATTTTGCTGATCACTTAAACGGCAAAGTTGATGGTGTTTTTAAACATATTTTGTCAATTGTGAAAAATACAGATGCCAGTTTATTTGAACATTATTTATGTTTTCAGGGAAATGAATATATTGAACGAAAATTTATTGCAGCAAACGGAAAAATCATTTTATTGCCGTCCATAACTAGCAAATACCCCGTCCATTCCTTGATAATTTTTTATAAATTAATGAAAGAATATGAAGTAGATATTATCCATTGCCATTTCTTAAAACCATACATCGTTGCTGGCTTTTGCAATATCATTCTCAAAAAAAAAGTTATCTATAACTACCATGGTCTATTTATTGACCATCATTTTTATAACGTATATGAGAAAACACTTTACAGACTTTCACATTATATTATTAACAAATTGAATGCTGTCCAACTGGCTCTTACACCATCACAGGCTTCGAAATCTATGTTGATAAAAGAAACATCTTTATTTCCTGCAATAACAAGCTACTATAATGGTGGAGAAATAAAAATTGGAGCTGATGATGATGAAGAGTTCATTATGCCTTACTCTCAATTCACGAATTTTTTCAGCATCGTATTCGTTGGCAGAATTGAAGAACAAAAAAGAATAGATACTGCTGTAAGAATTATTAAACACCTCGCTGATGATAGTGTTGATGTGAAGTTGTTTATAATCGGAGGTGGTAGCGAAGAGGCTAAAATCAAATCTCTTATTCATAACCTCGAATTAGATGATAAGATTATCTTTCTCGGTGTAATTGATAATCCTTCCAAATGTTTTCGGTATTTCGATTTGCTATTACTCACTTCTGATTACGAGGGAATGCCGTTTGTGATTTGGGAAGCTATGTCAAAAGGATTACCTATTGTATCCTCAGCAGTTGAAGGGATCGTTGAAGTGGTTCAAGCAACGGAGTGTGGGTTATTATTTGAAAAGAATGATATTTCTGCTGCAGTTTCTGCGATAAAAAGGATAATTGAAAACCCAGAGCTTAAAAAGAAATTAGGAGAAAATGGTAAGAGTGCCATTAACTGTAAGTATAACGTGAATAATTTTGGAATAGAAATGCATAAAATCTATTCGCAACTTTCTAACGATATTAATCCTTCCGACTTGAGTGATACGATATATGGAGCTTAATCTTTTTAAGATTCGTTTAGAACAAATTTTAGATGATTTATCAAATGGAATTAAAAGTGCGATTATATATGCTGATTTTAATATTATAAATTATCTATATGAAAGTAATATTCAATTACCACCATTCTTAATAGTTTATCCTGATTCAAGCGCAGTCTATTTGGCTTTAAAATATATTTATAGTATTTACGATAGGAAAATTGTCAGTACTGATTTACAAGAAGAGATCTTAAAAGCTGCACTAAAAAGCAACATGTCTTTATTTTTTTTTGGTGATAAATTTCAAGTATTAGAGGGATTAAAAATTAAGTTACAAGTAAAATATCCTGGTATTCAAATAACAGGTTTACTCGAAGGGTATGATTTTAACAATATTGATGTTGTTCAGAAAATCAATTCTAGCTCACCGGACATACTTTTTGTTGGACTTGGTGCCAGTAGACAGGAAAGATGGATTATTGATAATTATAAGAACATCAATGCAAAGTTAATTATTTCTGTCGGGGGTTGGTTCAGGTATCTTTCAGGGAATAAAATTAGAGCTCCTCTGTTTATAAGGACAATACATTTGGAATGGCTTGTTAAATTACTAAATGAATTTCCGGTTGTTTGGAAAAGATATATTTTCGGTATACCTAAATTTTATTACCGACTATTTGCAAATAAAATTATTTTAAAAATTTAAAGTTTTTTATAACTATGATTACAAACATTTCAAGTCCTCTTGGAGAAAATGATAAAAACCTGTTTATTAAATTAACCGTAATATTTTACTTTGTTGGGTTTATTGTTTTACTGCCATTTGTCGTTCCTTTTAGATATTTATTACATTTTTGTTTAGATGATGCATACTTTTATTTTAAAATTGCAAATAACATAGCTTTAGGAAAAGGGTCAACATTTGATGGGCTCAATTACACTAATGGGTATCACCCATTATGGTTAATAATTCTATCGGGATATTATTATATACTTAATTTGATAAATATAACGAGCCCAATCTTGCTTGTTCGATTAACCTTTTTGCTAACCTCCATAATTAATTTTTTTACTCTGTATTATCTTTACAAATCTTTTAAATTGTTTATGGATACTGATAAAAGTAATCAAGTATTTTTATTAGCGTCTATACTTGTTATCCCATCGGTTCTTTTTGATTTAATAGGTCTTGAAATTCAAATCTATTTATTATTAATTGTAGTATATAATTATCTGTATTCCTTAACTGATAAAAAAAATAAATTTGTTCTAACTAGGGGTATTTTATTAGCACTCTTAAGTTTAGCCAGAATAGATTTTGTAATCTTCTTAATACCTGGATACTTTTTCTTTGAATATAAAAAAATAGATAGAAATAGATTTTTATTGTCGATAGTTCTACCCGTAATTACTATTTATACAATTTATCTTGTTTTTAATTATATCAATTATGGGGATATCAGAACTACGAGTGGTTATTTATCTTTTTCAAATTTCAAACTTGATTCTCTACATTACTCATTAAAAACATTTATTATTCATCCATTTAGAATGTTATTGTTGAGTATAACAATTATTACAGGTGGCAGTTATTTCATTTATATTAAAAAACGGTTAATATTATTCTCTGGAGCGACAAGTTATTTATTAAAATTAATTGAATATTTTTATTGCGCTGGAGTCGTATTCTTATTATTCCAAATACTATTTAACCATGACGGCGCTAAGGAATGGTATTTTGCCTTGTCAAATTTTGGTGGCTTGATATTGTTTTCATTTTTACCCTTATTAAAAATAAACTATTTTAAAACACTATTTATTGTTTTCATCGTTTTGTCATTGATTTATTTTTTCCCTTTCCGATATTATTACTATGAATTTGATGATGAATATGATTACGCGTTATTGTTAAAGGAGAAAGTTCAACCATCTGAATATATTTTTCAATTTGACTACTCAGGAATGATATCCTTTTACTCTGAACGAAATATTGTTAATGGGGACGGTAGAGTAAATAGTTTTAATTATATAAACATATATAAGCGAAAAGCACTAATGAAATATTTTAAATCAATCCCAATATCTTTTTATAGTACCTATGCTTATAAAGACTTAATTTATAATGAGTCCATAATTGATACTTTAAATAGAGATGGAATTGGTAGAAACATAATTCAATTTCCAAGAAATAATTTAGTATTAACAAAAGAAAAATTTAAAGGTGGGATTTTAAGCAGAGAAAAATGTTTATTCTATTTAATAAAGGTTGAAGAAAAATAAACCATGTTAATTAATCTCCATTATTTTTTCTGGATTGATAAATGCTCATTTCAGTTGTTTTAGCGGTAAAAAATGGGATGCCATATCTTCCTCTAAGCGTTAACTCAATTCTTTCACAAACTGAAAAGCGTTTCGAGCTTGTAATAGTTGAGAATGGTTCATCCGATGATACATTGGTTTATTTAACATCCATTGTCGATAGTAGAGTTAAAATATGTTCAATAGCCGACAGAGGATTAATTTATGCGTATAACTATGGTTTTTCGTTGTGTTCTGGTGACTATATAGCCATTATGGATTCGGATGACTATAGTCATGCCGAAAGATTCCAGTATCAACTTGAATTATTACGGAATAATGCTTCAATTGGTTTAGTCGGTACTTCTATTTTTTATTTTGGGAATAATCCTAAGCGGAAGTGGTTCGTAGGAATGCCGCAAAAACATTTTGAGATTATTAAGGCTTTGAAAGTTGGAAAACATGTAATGGTTAATTCTACTGTGATGTTTAGAAGACAGATATTGGATTCTGTTGGTGGTTATAGAGAATCTGCTTATCCTGTCCCCGATTTGGATTTTTATTTGCGTGTTGGACAAGTCACAAGGCTTGCGAATCTTCGTAACGTTTATTGCGGGTTTAGAATTCATGAGAATAGTTTTACTTCAAAAAATATGTATAGTATTTTAGAGAAACAAAATATTTTAATTAGTGATGGGCTGGATTCAAAACCAATTTATAAAAGAAACAAAATGTTTTATATGCTCAAAAGTTATATTATGAAGATAAAACTAATTTCATGGAAATTTTACCGAAAGGGTTTGCGTGAATATTTAAATGGTAGTAATGTGAAATGGATTGTTTGTTTAATTGTATCCGGTGTGTTAAACCCATCAAAAGCCTATTTTTTCATTAAAGAAAAACTAGTATTAAATCAAAACGATTAATAACGTATCTCTAAATTAATGCTGTAATAATAGCTCTCTCATTAAAAAGTAATTTCAATTATGAAAAAGATTGTATTCCTTTTCTTTTTAACTTCGATAGTAACTGCACAGGGAACTTCTAGTTCAGTTACTAAGACAATTGAAGAAAATGGTTTTGTGTTAAAAATTAAGAATGTAGTCCCTAAGTTTTTCGAAACAACTCAGGGGAGATTCCGAGTTCGTGATTACTTTGAATATACTGATGAATCTCATCCCGGGGATTGGAAGCTTCCAAAACAAATTGTAACTATTGCAATTCCTCCAAATTCTACCATCAGTACTGAAGTAAGATCAAAGACTATCAATGAAATTGGCTCGACTATTCCAAAATCTAATCCTGAAGTTGCTAGAATGGATGATTCCACGTTAAGTAATAAAGAATTTGAAAACTTTGAAACCTCTTCGAAAAGAAATTCTCGAGATATTGTGAAAGTTCTTTCATATTTCTGGTTAAGAGATTTTTATTGTGCTTCTATCGAAGTAAATTCTGTGCTGTTTGATGAATCCGAAAGCAAGATAATTGAGTATTCCGATATAGAAATTCACATTACTCTTAACTCACCTATTATTATTAAGGAATACTCACCAATAAAAATAGTTTCATCTTTTGATCAAGAGCTGTTTAAATTAATTGAGAATTCATTGATTGCAGAGCAGTTTAGATCAAACCGTATTTTTAGTCTACCAGACACAACCAACAACTGGATTAATTATAATAGTACTTATTTAAAAATCGGGGTATCGGAAGATAGGGTCTTTAGATTAAGTAAAAATGATTTAGAAACCGCTGGGATCAATACTTCCGTGATTAGTCCCAATACTTTTCAATTATTTGAATCTGGGAGAGAACAAAAAATATTTGTATCTGGAGAAAATGATGGTGTTTTTGATGATTCGGATTATGTTGAATTTTATGGAAGAAAAAATTATGGCAAAAAGAATTATAAATTAATAAACAGTTCAAACGACGAATACCACGAATATTTGGATCGGTATACCGACACAACTCTTTATTTTTTATCATGGGGAAAAACTCCAGGACTCAGAAGCGACAGTCTTTTAATCAACCAAATAAATATCTCCGATACTCTAAAATATTATATACAAACTTTGCACTATGAAAAAAACACAATGTTTCAAAACATGAATAATGATGAAGTCGCAAATCAAACACCTAATTGGAATAAAAATAAAACTTGGTACTGGGATTGGCTGTTTGTTCAAAAAAGAGATTTTCCTTTTACCCTCAACGATATTTACTTAAACAAGCCAGCAAAAATTTTCTTTAGGGCTACAAGTACTGCATCAAACCTTAGTTCTGATGCACATACTCTTTCATTATCATTTAATGGAACGGCCTTAGATTCTCAACATATAAATCGATTTGATCAAGTTTTATTACAAGGTAAGTTACAATCTAATTTACTATTGCCCGGATCAACTAAGTTTTCGGTTCAAAATTATGATAATGGAACAAGTCCTAATCAAATTGGAGTTGATTGGTACGAT
The DNA here is from genome assembly GCA_023231105.1 of Ignavibacteriaceae bacterium. Taxonomy (GTDB): domain Bacteria; phylum Bacteroidota; class Ignavibacteria; order Ignavibacteriales; family Ignavibacteriaceae; genus UBA1563. Next base: position 18,427 of record JALNWB010000037.1, read on the forward strand.
ATAGAATACCCAAGACAACTAAAATTAATTAACGATAGCCTGCTCTTCAAACTGGATGATTCGATTTCCCCCGGATTTAAAATGATTAAGATTGAAAATGCTGATGCCTCCGTATACTTGATCTATAAAACAGAACCAGATTTCAAAAAGATTGAAACCTATCAAGTTAACGGGGGGAATTTAATCTTTGCAGATTCTGTTGCTGGTGGAGAATCCTATGTTGTAATAAAAAAAGATCGCACGCTAAAACCTAAATTTTATGGTCTGAAGCAGTTTAAGAATTTAAGAAACTCTTCAATGCAAGCAGAATACATCGCAATTACTCATCCAAAATTTTGGAATGAAGCTCAAAATTATGTTAATGAAATAGGAGGTTTATTTTCAATTTCTACTCAATTGATAAATGTTGAAGATATTTTTGATGAATTTGGATTTGGGTATCCTGATCCACACGCTATTAGATTGTTTTGCCAATCAGCTTTTGTAAACTGGCAAGCACCTAAGCCTTCATATTTAGTGTTACTTGGAGATGCAAATTACGATTATAAACAGTACCGCTTCAAGAATGACGGGGTAATTGGCGGAGGAAATTATGTCCCATCTTTTGGCGACCCCGTAAGTGATAATTGGTTTGCGGTATGGGATGAAAACGCTTTACCTATTCCCCAACTTTTTGTTGGACGACTTCCTATAAACTCCAGTTCAGAATTGCAATACTACCTTTCTAAAGTTAAAAATAATATAAATGCCCCATATAATGATTGGAACAAACGATATTTGTTTTTTTCAGGAGGCAGAGCAAATTATCCCGAGGAAATTCAACAATTAAAAAATGTGAATGATAACCTAATAAACAGTTTGATAGCACCTCCAAAAATTTCAGGATTCTATAAACATTTTTATAAGACAACTTCTCCTCAATCTGATTTTGGACCTTACACTTCAAATGAAATTCAAAAAGCTATTTCTGAAGGTGGAATTTTTATTTCTTATATAGGTCACAGCGGAACAGCTACCTGGGATAATAGCATTAATGAGGTTTCACAACTAAAAAATACTGTTGATAGAAATCCATTGATAACTGATTTTGGCTGTTCGACAAATAAGTTTGCAGAACCTGACATCGTTTGTTTCGGAGAGCGATTTGTTCTCGGTGAAAACGGCCAAGCCTTGGGTTATGTTGGAAATTCCTCATTAGGTTTTACTTCATCAGCCTATGCTGTACCTCAATATTTTTATGAATCCCTCGTTAAAGATTCTGCTACAAACATTGGGAAAGCTCATTTGGCCGCTAAAATAAAGATGTTTAATCAAAGCGGCAGTTCTGATGTTTTTAAAGTTTTTGCACTTACAAATTCATTGATAGGTGATCCAATTGTTTCACTTAAAATTCCACCGAAACCAAATCTTAAGATAACTCCAGCGAGCATCCAATATTCTACTGCAGAACTCAATGAAGGAACTGATTCATTAGCAGTAAGGATTTCAATTTCAAACTTGGGTCTGGCAATAACAGATTCATTCACGATATCGATAACACATATCTATAAGAATGAAGTGTTTGAAACTAAATCTCTTTCTCTTCCACGTCTTGAGCGGGAAGATACATTGACCGCATGGATTAAAATTAAGAGTCTAGCAGGGGAACATTCATTAAATATTATTTTAGACCCGGATAATAAAATCTCAGAAATTTATGAGAATGATAATCAATCAGAATTAAATTTCACTATCGTTTCTAATGTTTTAAGAGATAATTTTATCTCCGAGGTAGAAAATTCTTTACCTGATAATCTCTTTATTTTGAATCCAGTTGTTTCTAGTTTTAAAAACCTTAATGTTCGATATCAAATTTCTAATACAAAAGATTTCTCAACAGCCACTGATTACGTTGTCTCTGAAGATTCGGTTTTTACAAAAGTTCAATTGCCAAATTTACTACCGGATTATAGGTATTGGTTTCGTTATAAAGTTGATAATGAGACTGCTCAATATGCCTTTACCAAATCATTTAAAAATACTAAATCAGAAAAATTTTTAGTCTCTGATTCTGCATCTTTTTTCAATCAAGAGATGAATGGTATCCAATTTCAAAATTCGGTTGTGAAACTCTCAAATGATTCTATTAATATTTCGGTGCTTTCAGCCGGTTGGTATGCAGGAGCCACATGTTTACTTTCTAAAAATGGGACAAATCTTTTATCCAATACATTTTTTGCCGGAATGGGTATCGCAGTATTTAATGAGACTACTTTAGAAGTTGATACTGTTGATTGGTATCAATTATTTGGCAATCCTACTGCAGTTCAAAAATTAGCTGATTTTATTAATGCAATTCCTGTTGGAAAGATAGTTGCGATGGGTGTCGCAGATGATGCAAGAAATAATTTATCCGCTAATCTGATAAATGCCATCAAGAGTTTAGGAAGTACAAAAATAGATCAATTACAGTTTAGAGGTTCTTGGGCAATAATTGGTAAAAAAGGTGGAGCGCCTGGTTCTGCAATTGAAGTTGTAAAAGGACCTTATGACGGGAACATTATTATTGACACATCATTTTTCCCTTTAAGAAACCAGGGAACATTAACCACAACGAAGATCGGTCCATCGAATAAATGGAAATATGCGAAAGTAAAATATTTGAATAATGAAGATTCCAAAATTCTAATTAGGATTGATGGCAGTGATGAAAAATTAAATAGTGATTCTTTATTTGTTGTAGAACTAAAAGATTCTGTTATTGATTTAAGTAGTATTGATCAGAACAAGTACCCATTCCTTCAATTGAATATTGAAGAAATAGCATCTACGAATAGGATATCACCTGAATTATATTCGATTGGAGCTGAATTCACTTCTACCCCCGAACTTGCCATAAACTACCAAGTAGTTTCAACTTCGCGCGATACAGTTATTCAAGGGGATAGTCTTGATCTTAAATTTTATGTTTATAATGTCGGTGAATCTTCCGCAGATAGTTTTCACGTGTTGGTTGATGTGATGAAAGAAGATAATTCCTCACGGCAACTGCTTGATACGGTTATCGCTTCGCTTGATTCAATGCAAAGAAAATTATTTACTCTGAATTATAAAACTAACGGAACTGATGGCAAAGGCAATATGGGATTCAAAATTAAAATTGATCCTGAGAATCATATCAGAGAATTATACAAAGATAATAATGAATTCACTATTCCATTTTATACAAAACCAGATACAAGTGTTGTTTCAATTTCAGCGTCAACGGTAAGTGTTACTTTTGATAATACCGAAATTTTGAATGGCGATTTTGTTTCAAGCAATCCAAACATAAAAGTAAATTTGCAATACCCAACATGGTTTGCGGTAAGCGATACATCCTCACTTTCTTTGCTGCTCGATAATCAAAAGATCCCGTTCACTCAATTAAATATTAAAAATGATTCCGCAAACAGAACTTTAACATTCGAGATCGTTCCTTTGTTAGGCAGCGGTGAACATCAATTTAAGATATTCGGAAATAATGTTTATGGGAAATTGGATAATCAACCAGGATTTGAGCGCGTGTTTGTAGTCTCAAATGAGCTTGCAATTATGAACTGTTATAATTATCCGAATCCGATTAAAGATAATACTTACTTTACCTTCAAACTTCCACAATTACCTGAAGAGCTTACTATTAGAGTTTATACAATTGCAGGCCGTTTAGTAAAAGAAATAAAGAAATCATCTGCAGAACTTAGTATGGATTTCAATCGCATTTATTGGGATACTAAAGATGAAGACGGAAACTTTTTGGCAAACGGCGTTTATTTGTATAAAGTGATCGTGAGAAAAGATGGAAAATCAGAATCAATTACTCAAAAACTTGCAATCGTAAAATGAAAATATTTTTTGTCCTCCTTCTTTTCTTCTCTCTGGATTTATTTGCTCAAAAACCAGCCGGCACATTACCAGTCGAACTCGTTTATTTTAACGGCTACTTTACCGATGGGAAAGTAGTTTTGTTTTGGGGAACAGCAACGGAAGTAAATAATTATGGCTTTGAAGTTGAGCGAAGTATGCCGCAAACTCCATGGACTAACGTTGGCTTTGTTCTTGGAAGTGGAAATAGCAATTCACCCAAAAGTTATTTCTTTGAAGATTCAACCGATCTTCAAACTTCAATTTATTTTTACCGTTTAAAACAAATTGATAACGACGGGCAAAGTAAATATTCTGATACGGATACGATTTCCGTAATTACCAAACTTGAAAACGAAGTGAATTCTTTATCCCTCTTTTCGCTTGAACAAAATTTTCCAAATCCATTTAATCCAGCAACAGTAATCAGTTGGCGGTTGGCTGTCGGCAGTCTCGTAACATTAAGAGTGTTTGATGTACTTGGCAAAGAGGTGGCGACTTTAGTAAACGAAGAACAAGACGCAGGAGTACATAATTATGAATTAGTAATTAGGAATTACGATTTACCGAGCGGTGTATATTTCTATCAACTCCGCTCAGGAAAATTTGTAGAAACAAAAAAGTTTGTTTTTTTGAAATAAACAATGTTGTTTTTCCATTTAGTAACTTTGCATAAACAATTTACATTAATTATGAGAAAGTCATGAAAAAAATCTTACTCACATTATTCGTTTTACTCTTTTTATTCAGTGATACTTATTCTCAATTCAATCAATTCCCAAATCCAAATAAAGGTGATTTAACCGGCGGATTAGGATTAACATGGATTGATGGCCAACCTTTTTATGCTTTCCGATTTAGACCGGAAATTTCTTTTGCTAAAGTTGGTGTTGGATTAGACTTAAATTTAGAATTCAGCTCTCAAGGAAAATTGCGTAAAGAAAACTTTAATGAAACTTCGGATTACTTAAGCATTATTCGTTACGTTCGTTATGGACTAAAGAGAGATCCGGTTTACGTTAAAGTTGGGGCTTTAGATTTTTATACATTGGGACATGGAAGTATTATGTACCAGTATAATAATAGTCCTAGTTTTGACACGCGAACAATCGGAACCGTTATTGATTTGGATTTTGACAAATTCGGATTCGAATCTATCTACAGTAACTTTGCACAAGCCGGAGTTTTAGGAATGCGCGGATACGTTCGACCGCTTCAATACACGTCAGCAGCTTCTATTCCAATTATCGGTAATCTAGAAGTCGGCGCAACTTTTGCGGGAGATTTTAATAAGAACTCGGGAAAGGTTCTCGTTTTTCCAACCAACCCTTTCCCTACCAATCCTTTTCCAGACATTGAGGATAAAGGTTCCATAAAAATTATCGGACTTGATTTAGGTTTACCTCTTTTTAATTTTAGCATGGCAAATGCTTCACTTTATTTCGATTATGCAAAGATTCTTAACTTTGGAAGCGGCGCTGCTTCCGGAATTATTTTGGAGCTAAATGGGCTGGGAATTTTTAACGCCTCCGCAAAACTTGAAAGACGATGGAATAACGATAAATACATGCCGGCATATTTCAATTCACTGTATGAAATTGAACGCTACACGGATAGTGTTTCTAGCAAAGCCACCACTCTTGAATATCTAAATGCTGCAGAAAACGGTTATTACGGCGAGTTAGGAATTTCTGTTTTAGGAACCTTTAACGTTATTGGAGGTTTACAAAAGTTAGACAACCACGATGGAGGGATTTTACATTTAACCGCAGATGTAGCTCCAAGCGGATTGTCATTTGTAGCAAGAGCCGGATATGATAAAATATTTGTTAACGGCGCTGATGTCTTCAAACTAAATGACCGTTCAATTTTATTTACTGAACTTGGTTACAAACCTTATCCTTATTTAATAGTTTCATTGGTTTATCAATGGACTTTTACACCTATTAGAAATAGTGATAAAGAAGTAATCGGGTATAAACCGCAAAAGAAAATTGAACCGCGTATAAGTTTTGTTTACCCGTTTAATATGTAAGAAATTTTTTGATAAAATTGAAAAAGGAGAAAGTAACTTTTCTCCTTTTTTGTTTTAAAGAGTTTCCATAAAAAACTTTTTCAATTCATTAACTGTATGAAAAACAAAATCACTCTCCATCAACAACACTTTTTCATACGCGTAACTATCCCACACAACAGAGGCAACTTTAATTCCTGCTGCACGAGCCGCTTTAATGTCAGCTGGCGCATCACCAACCATTAAAACTTTTTCTTTGTCCAAAGAATATTTGTCGAGAAAGATTTCAATCCCTTCGGGCGAGGGTTTGTGCTCTTTCACATCGCTTCCCGTAATTATTAAATCGAAGTAATCATAAATTCCTAATTTCTTTAAGGTAATAAGAGTAGCCTCTCTCCCCTTTCCTGTATAAATTGAAAGCAACACATTTTTTTCTTTCAATAAATGAAGAAGTTCTTTTATCCCCGGATAAATATCAGCCATTGCATGATTGGCTTTGTAGAACGAATAATACTCTCTTCTCACTTTTTCCGCATCAACTCCAAACCAATCCTCAATAATTTGATCTTCGGTAGGACCAAATAATGAAATGATTTCATCATTCGTCATTGATTTGTTTAAATACTTTTTCATAATATGATTAAATGAGGAAAAGATAAGTTCATTTGTCGAAGTTAATGTTCCGTCAATATCAAAAATAACGCCGTCATATTTTCTCATGTACTAATTCACCTTAAAAACTATAATTTTTCCATCCATATTTGATGCGGCTATCGTCGATTCATCCAGCAGCTGTAGTGAATGAGTCCGTGCTGTTCCCATAAAAAACAAAGAAGTAAAATTGAATTTTGAATCGATTGAATAAATGTTTCCATTTTTCCCGCCAAAGTAAATTGTTCCGTTTACCTCAATCGGTTGAACCGGTCCGGTATCTAATCCAAATTTCAGATCAATCGTTTTTTGAAGCTTACCGTTTAAGGATGAAATGATATGCAATTTATCATTTTGACTTTTGATGAATAATGATTTCGAATTATTGCTAATACCGATTGATTCCCATGCGTCATAATCAGTTTTCCGCCATGATGTTTCACCAAGCAATAAGTCCACCGCAGTAATAGCTTTGTCCGGTGTCGAAAAAAAAACATTTTTCCCATCTGTCACAAGCGGAGTAGAACCGGGAGAATAATTAAATACTGGGTTTCCGTTCCATTTCCAGTTCAATAAACCGGTATTTGCATCGAGACAATAAAGATAAGTATCCCAGCTCCCGAAAATAATTTTATCTTTCTGAATAAGCGGTTTCGACTCAATCATTCCTCCGGCTGAAGAATTACTCCATAAAAGATTTAAAGAGGAAAGTTCATACGAAAAAATTTTTCCTGTTGCAGTGCCAAAAACGATTGCGAAGGATTTTTCTCCTTGATATTCAATCTCCATTGTGGCTATTGGAGAAGTAATTGCTTCATCAATCCCAATCACTTGGATAACGTGTCCGCTTGCTAAATCGATAGTGAATAGATCACCTTTCATGGTTCCGACAATTGCGATGTTATATGCCACTGCGGGTTTACTGAATATTGACGCGCCTAAATCGTTCCTCCATAACTGCTTACCATTTTCATCAAAACAATAGAGCAATCCTTTTTTTGTAGCGGCGAGGATTTTTTTTCCATACGTTGTTACAGGGGCGACCATTGTCGTTTTTAAATCGTTCTGCCAGAGAATGTTCGCCGAATAGTTTTCAAACTCTGTTGAATCGACATTTACATAATCAATCGGATTTACTTTTCCAATTGTATTCCATTTTTTAATAAGCGTGTCTTTCGTTATTTCAAAAAAGAAAAGAGAATCAACTTGATCATCCACCAAAGTATAACCCCAGCTTTTCCCCTTTGCTGTCAATGTTGATCTTCCCATAACACCGGGAAGTCC
>JALNWB010000038.1 GCA_023231105.1 Ignavibacteriaceae bacterium
CTGCACAAGGCGCTGCTTTTACAGCAAACAAGATTATGACATTATTAAAATAATTCCTCTCTCCTGAATTGTTGTTGTAAGCCGGTTAGGGTGAAAAACCTTAACCGGCTTTTTTATTATTTGGGAGGTTACTCAAACAATAAATTTGACAATTCTCCGTGATCAAATTTGACTACCTAAATAAATTTGTATTTTTTTAGCGTTCATTTAAAATAATACAAAACCCATCTATTAAACTTTTTTCAATTTCAAATTTATTTTCTTGACAAATAGGACAAAAAAAATTATATTCACATGTAAATGTTTACATTAAGACGTGTTCTGCAATAAATTTACTTCCGATAGTTACTGGCAACTCTTTTTATTGAAGCGAACTTAAATCTTAGATGTGAACATATGCAATAATTTTTTTTTAGAATTTTCTTAAGGAGATCATCATGAAAAATTTCTTGGTACTTTCTTTATTTCTTTTCTCTGTTTCAGTATTTGGTCAGGCCACCATTAATTTTGAAACGGTGGGACAAGATTATGTATGGAATATTTTTTCAAATGGACCAACCGATTCCACAGCTCTTTCTGTTGTAGATAATCCTAATACGACAGGAATTAATACTTCTGCTAAATGTTTAAAATATATTGTTAAAGCTGCCGGTGATCCATGGTCAGGTTTTTGGGGTCAAAGTGCCGGTCCAATTACGCTTACCGCCGATAACTGTATTATTACTTTAATGGTTTATAAAGATGTTATTTCTAATTTTGATTTTAAATTAGAACCACCTAATGTTGATCACAACGTTGCAAATACATTAATTAATCAGTGGGAAAAACTTACGTTTGATTACACGTCAGATATCGGAAAAACAGCAGCTACAATAACTATGATCCCTGATTTCCCAGCGGCAAGAACAGCAGGCAGTGTAAACTATATTGATAATATCGAATTTATTCACTCTGTAGTTCCAGTTGAATTAACTTCATTTAGCGCCAACACAACACAAAGCGGTATTGAATTAAAGTGGTCAACTGCTACTGAAACTAACAATAAAGGTTTTGAAGTTCAGAAAAGTTCTGACAGCAAAGCTTTCATCACAATCGGTTTTGTTAACGGAAAAGGGACAACTACTTCAATTCAGCAGTATAATTATGTAGATGCATCTACAACTTCCGGAAAATATTACTATCGTTTGTGTCAAGTTGATTTTGACGGTTCTTACAAATATTCCGATGTAGTTGAAGCGCAAGGAACTACTCCTTCTACATTTGCTTTATCACAGAACTATCCAAATCCTTTCAACCCGACAACAACCATGCAATTTTCTTTAGCAAGCGATGCAAAAGTTGCCATTAAAGTGTTTGATATGTTGGGAAGAGAAGTAGCAAATATTGTTGAAGCAAATTATGCTGCAGGCGTTCACAAGGTTGAATTTAATGCTTCAAAACTTACAAGTGGATTGTATGTTTACCAAATTAATGCAGTTCCTGCACAAGGCGCTGCTTTTACAGCAAACAAGATTATGACATTATTAAAATAATTCCTCTCTCCTGAATTGTTGTTGTAAGCCGGTTAGGGTGAAAAACCTTAACCGGCTTTTTTATTATGGTTAATAAATTATTTTGATTGTAGAAGGTTTGAAGATTTTTACTTTTTCGGCAGAGGGGAGTAAAAAAACATAATAAGAAGTAGATTGGGGTCTTTTTTTAATTCGAGCTATTCTATCTGTAGTTTTTTTTATTATTATTTGATAAAATCAGATTAATTTAATAAATTTCTTTACATGAAAACGATTACATTAAAATAAATTTAAATTATGACAATCACAATTAAAGAATTGGCGCTTAAGTGCGGAGTTTCAACTGCTACGGTAAGTCGTGCAATGAATGATGATCCAAGTGTTAAAAAAGCAACGAAAGATAAAGTTCTCTCTTTTGCAAAAAAATTAAACTACAATCCAAATTTATTAGCAAGAAGCTTCGTGACCAAAAAATCAAATATCATTGGTTTAGTTATGCCTGATATTTTTGGTGAGTTTTTTATGGAAATTATTCATGGAGTAGATGAAGTTTGTTACATAAATAAATATTATACGATGGTTTCCAGTTCACATGGAAAAAGATCAACAGCTGAGGCTATCGTCGATTTTATGAGTAAAGGGATAGTCGGCGGTATAATCCTTATGACCCCTGCGATTAATGATGAAATAAGGAAAATTCTTCGACTTAATGAACTACCCACTGTTGTTATTTCGGGGAAAAGAGATTTTGATAGATGTGACTCTATAAGTATTGATAATTATAACGGCGCTTATTCGTTAATTGATTATTTGATAAATTCTAAAAAAATTAAAAAAATTGCACATATCTCAGGACCTCTTGAAAATAATGATGCCGTTCAAAGACAACGCGGTTATTTAAATGCTTTAGAAGATAACGGCATTAAGGTAAATAAAAATTGGATTATCGAAGGAGATTTTACCACCTTCGGCGGGCAAGCAGCAAGCACAAAATTGCTAAAAATGCAAGATAGACCTGAGGTTATCTTTGCAGCAAATGATATGATGGCGATTGGTTGTTACGTTACGGCAAGAGAATTAAATCTAAAAATTCCGACAGATTTCGGCGTTGTCGGATTCGATGATATTTTTGTCTCGCAATTTCTTAATCCCCGTTTAACTACAACCCATATTCCTAGTTATGATTTGGGAAAAGAAGCAGCAACGACTCTTATAAAGCGAATGAATAAACCCGAAAAAAATAAATTCGAACATATTATTGTACCGACTGAATTAATCATTGGCGGCTCGGTTAAATAATTTTTTTTACATAACAAGTACAAGATTATATGAAAAGCTTTTCGACTAAATATGGGAATTTCACTCCTGATGGAAATGAATATATTATTAAAACTCCATTTACTCCAAAACCCTGGATCAATGTTATTTCAAATGGCGAGTACGGACTTGTTCTCTCTCAAACCGGCGGTGGTTTTAGCTGGTTAACTCATTCGGAATTTAATAGATTAAATCGCTGGCATCAGGATTTGATTCAAGACAATTGGGGGAAATATTTTTACATAAAAGATAATAAAACCGGTGACGTTTGGAGTCCAACGTGGAATATTGTTAAAACTCCTCTCGATTTTTATGAAGCCCGATATGGTTTCGGTTACGCTGTTTTCTGCTCTGAATATAAAGGCGTAAAAATTACGCTTACTATTTTTGTTCCGATGAATGAATCGCTCGAGGTTTGGGATTTCAAAATAGAGAACAGCAGAGAAAAAAATATTGATCTTTCAATCTTTTCTTATTTTGAATGGTGTTTGGGATCTTCAGAAGATTTCCATAGAGAATTTCATAAAACTTTTATCGAAACGGAATTCGATGAAAAAACAAATGCAATGATCGGAACGAAAAGATTATGGGAAATTCCTCTTGGCGACCGCGGACATTGGAATATTGAATATAACTATTTTGGTTTCATCGCTTCGAATAGAACGATTTCAGACTATGAAGGAGACAAAGAATCTTTCATAGGTCAGAATAATACTCTTCAAAATCCGCAAGGAATCCGTAATGGAAAACTCACAAAAAAAACCGGCAAATGGAATGATTCGATTGGAACTATAAAAATTGATTTGGCAATAAATTCAAAATCTTCCCAACAGGCTGCTTTCTATTTTGGTTTGAAAGAAAACAAAGAAGAAATCAAAACATCTATTGAGAAATTTAATACCAAAGAAAAAATTGCCGATTCACTCGCGGAAGTAAAAACTTTTTGGGAAATTTATTTAGGAACATTAGAGATTGACACTCCCGATGACGCCATGAATCTCGCCGTAAATAAATGGTTTCGTTATCAAGCCATTGCGGGAAGATTATGGGCAAGAACGGCGTATTATCAGCAGAGCGGAGCGTTTGGATTCCGCGATCAACTTCAAGATAGTTTGGTTTATTTGGCAATTGATCCAGCTTATACGGAAAAACAAATTCGGCTTCATGCAAAACATCAGTTTGAAGACGGCGCCGTACTTCATTGGTGGCACCCGATTACTGAAACCGGGCGTCGAACCAATATGACCGATGACCTGTTATGGCTTCCTTATATTATTACTCACTACATTGAAGAAACCGGGAACTATGAAATTTTAAAAGCGAATGAACCGTATTACAATTCTGAAAAAGAAGGCAGCCTACTTGAACATTCGCTTAAAGCATTTGATAAAGTGCTCACGCGGTTGAGCGACAGAGGATTAACGCTTATCGGAGCCGGAGATTGGAATGACGGACTTAGCGCCGTTGGTTTGGACTGGAAAGGCGAATCAATTTGGCTGACCGAGTTTTTCTATTTAACGCTAAAAAGATTTGTCGCCGTTCTAAATGCAATAAATGAAAATGACAAGTCAAAATATTACAACGGCAAAGCTGATGAATTGAAAGAAGCATTCAACTTCTATGCATGGGATGGTGAATGGTATTGGGGGGCAACAAAAGATTCCGGAACTAAAATCGGTAGTAAAGAAAATCAAGATGCTTTCATTTGGCTTAATCCTCAAACGTGGTCAGTGATAAGTGGTATAGCTCCGATAGAAAAGCAAAAGCAAGCAATGGATTCGGTAGGGAAGTATCTACTAAAAAAAAATGGTGCGCTTCTGCATTTCCCTGCATATAAAATTCCCGATAAACATATCGGGTATCTCTCACGCTACGCACCGGGTAAAAGAGAGAACGGTGGAGTTTATTCTCATGCCGCTACGTGGGCAGTTTGGGCTTATGCATCAATTAAAAACAGTACGATGGCTTATGAAGCATATAAAAGACTTAACCCGATTTACAGCGGTATGAATCCGGATGAATATGTTGCCGAACCTTTTGTAACTCCCGGAAATATTGACGGACCAGATTCTCCTAATTACGGTATGGGCGGTTGGACGTGGTACACCGGCTCGGCGTCATGGTTCGTTAAAGTAGCCGTCGATTGGATACTTGGAGTTCGCGCAACACAAGACGGCTTGCTTATTGACCCGTGTATTCCGAAGGAATGGAATTCATTTTCGGTTAAGCGGGTTTTCAGAAATTGTACTTATCATATTAAAGTGAATAATGACGGTCATGTATCTGATGGCGTTGAAAAAATATTGGTTGATGGAATCGAGCAGACATCAAATCTTGTTCTGCCGCAAAACAAAAAAGAGTGCGATGTAGTTGTCTATTTAAAAAATAACAAATAAGATTATCAGAATAATTTCGTTCTTCGTCTCAATAATAATCCGGCATTTTATAATTAAAAAAACTTGGTAGTATGGCGAATGTAACTCTTAAAAATATTTGCAAAGATTATGGCAAAGGAAACCGCGCCGTAACTGATGTAACAATCGAAATAAAGAATAAAGAATTTGTTGTTCTTGTCGGTCCTTCGGGATGCGGAAAATCGACAACGCTGAGAATGATCGCCGGTCTGGAAGAAATTTCTTCGGGCGAACTTTTCATTGATGAAAAAGTGATGAATTCAATTCCTCCCAAAGATAGAGACATCGCGATGGTGTTTCAAAATTATGCCCTCTATCCGCACATGTCTGTCTTCGACAATATTTCTTTCGGTTTGAAAATCCGGAAATTTTCGAAAGAAGAAATCATAAAAAGAGTGAGTGAAGCAGCGAAGATTTTAGGTTTAGAGGAATATCTTAAAAGAAAACCGAAAGAGTTATCAGGCGGTCAGCGCCAAAGAGTAGCTTTGGGCAGAGCGATTGTACGTCAGCCTAAAGTATTTTTATTTGATGAACCGCTCAGTAATCTCGATGCAAAACTTCGTGTGCAAATGCGAACCGAGATTTCAAAGCTGCATAAGAAGTTGGAAGCGACAATTGTTTATGTTACGCATGATCAGGTTGAAGCAATGACGATGGGTGACCGCATCGTTGTGATGAATAAAGGAGTTGTGCAGCAGGTTGCACCGCCTATAGAATTGTATCAAAAGCCGGTGAATAAATTTGTTGCGGGTTTTATCGGAAGTCCGGCGATGAATTTTATTCAAGGAACAATTTTAAAAAATGAAAAGTTGTTATTTAAAAGCGATAAAGGTTCGTTAGTATATGAAATTCCATCGGCGGACGAATCACGTTTATCAAATTATGCCGGTAAAAAAGCATGGATTGGAATTCGTCCCGAAGATATTTATCATTCTTCCGCCAATAATGTTGATACGACAAATTTTGCTAAAATAAATATTAAAATTGATTTGGTTGAACCGATGGGAAACGAAACATTTATATATTTTTCACTTGATGACATTCTGATAACAGCACGAATATCGGCGAGAGATAATTCCTCCTTCCAAACAAACTCTGCTTTCGCTGTTGATCTTTCCAAAGTTTTTTATTTTGATTCGGAGTCGGAAATCCGGATTTAACATGAAAACGTCATCGAAAAATATTTTATTAAACGGACTTTGGAATTATGTAGCGGACCCGGAAGGGAAATACACCTATTCCGAAATAGAAAAACTTGTTGGTGAAAACAGACAGAGTAAAGTTAGTATTCCATCAAATTGGGAGCGTGTTGGATTTCATAATTTCAATGGCTCGATCTGGTTTGCAAAGCAATTCACATTAAACAATTCTCAAGCACAAAATGAATTTTCAGTTCTTCAATTTAATGGAGTTGATTACTTTACTGATGTGTGGTTGAATGGAAAAAGTATCGGAACGCATGAAGGGTATTTTCAAAAATTCGCTTTTAATGTTACTGATGTTTTGAAAAGAAACGGTGACAATTTATTAATCGTAAAAGTTACTTCACCGAAAGAAATTCCCGGCGAAGTTTGGCCATTGAAGAAACAATTGATCAAAGGAATTTTCAACCACCACGATTGCAGACCCGGCAGTTGGAGCCTTGAATATGGGCAGGATCAAAACACCGGTGGCATTTGGAATGATGTTGAACTGTTGCTCGGTGAAAAACTGTTTGTTAAAAATGTTAAAATAATTTCAACTATTCCAACTGAAGAGAAAAAAGCCAGGATAACCGTTACCACTTCCTATCAGAATAATTTTACACATCAATTTGAATCAAAAATAAAAATTGAAGTACGGCATTCGGGAAAGAAAATTCTGCAGAAAGAATACTCTCTTCTTGTTGAACCGAAACAAAATTCATTTACTATTGCTTTCGAAATTGAAAATCCGAAACTTTGGTTTAGCTGGGATACCGGCAAACCCGAACTCTATCAACTTGAAATTATTTCCGACTTGTTCAACTCAAAGAACGAAACTTTCGGAATAAAAGAAGTTCGATTAGACGACAAGCAAAATTTTTATCTCAACGGGAAAAAACTATTTCTTCGCGGAACGAATATTATTCCCACTCAATTTTTAAGTGAATTTTCTCAAGACAAAATTGTAAAACTAGTAACCGCGATTAAGGAAGCGAATATCAACGTTGTTCGCGTTCATGCACATGTGAACAGACAGGAATTGTACGATGAATTTGATAAGCAGGGAATTTTACTTTGGCAGGATTTCCCTTTGCAATGGACGTACGATAGTTCACCTGCGTTTGCTGCAAATGCAATTTCGCAAATAAAAGATATGGTGCGTCAGTTTTGCAATCATGCTTCAATTGCATTTTGGTGCTGCCACAATGAACCCGGCGAACAGATAAAAACACTCGATCCATTTTTGTACGATGCGGTTTTAAGTGAAGATGCTTCGCGCATCATCCGGCTTGCATCAAATTATGAAGAGCATCCGTACGACGGCTGGTACTGGGGCAAGAAGGAACATTACGCTGCAACACCGATGGGTCCGCTTGTTACGGAATTCGGCGCTCAAGCCCTGCCGGAATTTTCTTCTCTTAAAAAATTTTTATCGCCAAAAGCTATTAGCAAGTATGATTGGAAAGAATGGGAATATCACAATTTTCAGTTTGACCAGACTTTTAACATTGCAAAAATTGACCGCGGAAAAAATGTTAATGAATTCATCAAAAATTCTCAAATATATCAAGCTGATTTGCTTACAACCGCAACTGAATTTTACCGGAGAAAAAAGAATGAAGGAATCACCGGTATTTTCCAATTTATGTTTGTTGATTGCTGGCCTTCAATCACATGGTCAGTGGTGGATTTATACGGGAAGAAAAAAGCCGGTTACGTAGCGTTACAACAAGCGTTCAAGCCGCTGCTGCTTTCAATCAGGTTAAGGCAGGATGTCTATCTACCGGAAGCCAAATTCAACGCAGATATTTGGATGATTAACGATCTGCACAAATCATTTAGACATTGCTCATTATCTTTTATTTGGAATGAAAAAGTTTTGCTCGAAATCAAAAATTTTTCTCTTGCAGAAAATGATAACAAATTTTTCTTTTGGGAATCATTGATTTTCAATTTGCCAAAGGAAATGAAAGTTGGAAAGCATTCAATTAACGTTTTGCTAAAATCAAAAGAAAAACTTTTAGACGAAAGAAGATTGATCTTTCGGATAGTGACGAAGAAATAATTATCGAAGGAATTTGAATGAAATATGTAAGAATGTTCTGGTTAGTTTTTTTACTTTTATCAATAAAAAGTTTTGCGCAGGATTATATTTTCTTTAACGACAGTCCATCAAATTCCTATTACGATCCGAGTTGGGGATTTTTTAGTAATGGCAGCCTTCTTGAACTGATCAACACAAATAAATTTCCTGTTGAAACAACCATCAAATATTCCGGAACAAATTCACTCCGCCTTAAATATACTTCAAAATCCGGCGGCGATTGGGGAATTGCCGTTGCCGGTATTGATTGGCCCGGGCGGGACGCTACTGCTAAAGACTCACTTATCTTTTGGGCATATACTACCACTTCAATCGCTTCGGCTGATTTGCCAACGATCTTTTTAGAAGATTTGAACAACAAACAAACGCCGAAACAAAAATTATCGGATTATATATCAACCGTCCCAACCAATATATGGTTTAAAGTTTCTGTTCCGCTTTCTATTTTCAAAACGAATCCGGGTCCGGCAGATTTAAAAATTATCAAGACTATTTTCTTTGGTCAGAGTACTACCGATAACGTTCAACATATTTTTTATCTTGATGAAATTCGAATGTCTTCGGGCAGCGCTACTCCGCCGACAACTCCACAAAATGTTGCAGCAAAAGGTTTTTACAAGCACATTGATATTTCGTGGAATTTAAATCCCGACACTTCGGTTCAGGGATATAGAATTTATAAACTTGAAAATGGAAATTATGTTTCAATCGGAACGGCACAACCGGACGATCGGTTTTATACTGATTTTATTGGCTCAACAGGCGTTAGTGCAACTTATAAAATTTCCGCCATTGATGGTAGTTTTAATGAATCCGCTTTAAGCGCTGAAGTTACTTCATCAACAAAAGAAATGAATGACGACGAATTAGTAACTATGTTGCAGGAAGCAACGTTCAGATATTTTTGGGATTATGCCCACCCGGTTTCGGGTTTGACCCGCGAACGAAAAGGCTCCGGTAATACCGTCACAATCGGTGGTTCGGGATTTGGCGTGATGGCTCTTCTTGTTGGTATTGAACGCGGTTTTATTACGCGTCAACAAGGAACAGAACGGGTATTAAAAATTGTAAATTTTCTTGAAACCAAAGCAGACCGCTTTCATGGTGTTTGGTCTCATTGGTTGGACGGAGGAACAGGAAAGGTCATTCCATTTAGCACTTACGATAACGGAGGTGATTTAGTTGAAACTTCTTTTATGCTGCAAGGGCTTCTTGCTGCGAGAAAATATTTTGATCAAAATATAACGGAAGAAGATTCTATTCGAAATGTCATTACGCGGTTATGGGAACAAGCCGAGTTTGATTGGTACCGAAGAACTACTTCAAGCAACTTTTTGTATTGGCATTGGTCGCCGAATTATACATGGCAAATGAATATGCAAATTGCCGGATGGAACGAAGCGATGATTGTTTATCTTTTAGGAATTGCGTCGCCAACTCACGGCGTACCGGCAAGCCTCTATGCAAACGGATGGGCGAGTCATTCATATTATAAAAATGGAAAAACATTTTACGGCTACAAACTTGATGTCGGTTGGGATTACGGCGGACCTCTTTTCTTTGCACATTATTCATTTTTAGGATTTGATCCGCGAAACAAAAAAGATGCATACACAAATTATTTTGTGAACAATAAAAATCATACGTTGATTCACCGCGAATATGCGAAAGCAAATCCGAAAGGAATGCCCGGCTACAATCAAGATACATGGGGCATGACTGCAAGTGACGATCCATTCGGTTATTCCGTGCACGAAGTTTCGAGAGATAACGGAACCATTTCTCCAACCGCAGCGCTATCATCAATGGCTTATACTCCAAACGAATCAATTGCTGCTCTTAAGAATTTTTATAATACGTACGGTAGTAAGATGTGGGGAATTTACGGATTTAAAGATGCATTCAACGTAAAGGAAAATTGGTATGCATCAAGTTATTTGGCAATTGATCAAGGTCCAATAATCGTGATGGCAGAAAATTACCGCAGCCAGGCTATCTGGAACAGTTTCATGAAAAATTCTGAAATAGACAGCGCTCTGAAAAAAATCGGCTTTGTTGCTGATCCTACAGATGTTCAGACAGAAAGCGAAACGCCGAAAGAATTTACGCTAAATCAAAATTATCCAAATCCATTCAATCCGGAAACAGTGATCAGTTGGCAGTTAGCAGTTGGCAGTCATGTTTCGCTAAAAATTTATGATATTTTGGGAAACGAAGTTGCAATGTTAGTGAACGAAGAACAATCGGCGGGAAATCATTCTGTCAAGTTTGATGCAACTAACAACGTACAACTATCTACTAACTCCTTACCAAGCGGAGTTTCCGCCAAAGGCGGATACGCCTCCGGCGTATATTTTTATCAATTGCGAGCTGGTGATTTTCTTCAGACGAAAAAAATGTTGGTCCTCAAATGAAAAATTTGAGTTCACGGATTGCGAATCGTCCAAGATTTGTTAAACAGATAAATGCTGATTTTATAAATCTGTGGCGATCGGTTTCATCCGTTAAATCCGCGTGCTATTTTCTTTTTCTTTTTTCTTTTCTTTCTCTTTCTCTTTCTCTTTCGTGCAATAAAAAAAGCAGCAGCAAAACCGAAATTAGTTTTTGGGCGATGGGAGCCGAAGGGGAATTTGTTCAAAAACTTGTTCCCGAATTTGAAAAACAAAATCCCGGCATAAAAGTTAAAGTGCAAATGGTTCCCTGGACTGCTGCACAGGAAAAACTTGTTACCGCTTATGCGAGTGACAACTCTCCCGATGTTTATCAGCTTGGAAACACATGGGTTCCGCAGTTTTCCGCACTTGGTGCAATTGAAAATCTTGATTCGTGGATTCAAAAATCTTCAACAATAAAAAGAGAAAAATATTTTGAAGGTATTTGGGATACAAACGTGCTTGATGGAAAAGTTTATGGCATTCCCTGGTATGTTGATACTCGGATCTTATTTTATCGAAAAGATGTTTTGGCAAAAGCCGGTTATAGTGTCCCGCCAAAAACGTGGGACGAACTTTACGATTGCTCGAAGAAAATAAAAGCAAAACTTCCAGCGGAGAAATATCCTATTTACATTCCTACTAATGAATGGGCGCCGTTTGTTATCTTCGGTTTGCAAGCTAATGCTCAACTTTTGAAAAACAATAATTCGTATGGGAATTTTCAATCAAAAGAATTTCAGTATGCGTTTTCTTATTTAATCAATTTTATAAAACAAGATTTAGCCCCGATGAGCGTTTCGCAAGTGACAAATATTTATCAGGCTTTTGCCGGTGAATATTTGAATATGTACATCTCCGGACCATGGAATATTAATGAGTTTAAAAAATGGATGACGGGAGACCTTGCCGATAAATGGATGACCGCTCCTTTACCAAATATGTCCGGCGTAAAATATCCCGGGGTCTCACTTGCCGGCGGTTCAAGTTTAGTGATGTCAGGACATTCGAAGAAAAAAGAACTTGCTTGGAAGTTTATTGAATACCTTTCAACTACCAAAATTCAAGTTGAGTTATATCATTTGATAAACGATTTACCTGCGGTTAAAGATGCATGGGAAGATACTTCACTTAAAGATGATATTTATTTAGAAGCATTTTATGATCAGTTTCAGAATGTAGTTGCAACTCCTAAAATTCCGGAGTGGGAACAAATTGTTTTTTCAAAACTTCAACAATACGCTGAATATACGGCACGCGGCGTTATGACCGTTGATGAAGCGATGAAAGCGATGGATCAGGATGTTAATAAAATTTTAGAAAAAAGAAGATGGATGATTAGCAGAAATAACTAATGATAAAATCCAAAAAACAAATAAGTTCGTGTAGATTTGAATCTTCAAAAGGGATTTATGAATAGCAGAAATAATAATGTGAAAGCGCTTGTCTTTTTTTTAGGACCGGCGATGCTGGCAATTTTCGTTTTCTTTTGTATTCCTGTTTTATCGGCGTTTGTTATAAGTTTTACCGATTTTGATATTTACTCACTCGGTAATTTTTCAAATGCACGATTTATCGGTTTGCGCAATTATACTCAATTGTTTGAAGACCCGTTGTTTTGGATAGCGCTGCGTAATACATTTTTCTTTGTAATTCTTGCCGGACCTTTATCGGTCGCGGTTTCACTTTTCTCAGCGCTTCTCTTAAATGCTAAATTAGTAAAGTTTAAAGGGATTTTTCGTTTAACCTACTTCATGCCGGTTGTAACCACGCTTATTGCGGTTGCCATAGTGTGGCGATTCATCTATCACCCACGCTTTGGTTTGCTCAATTATCTGCTTTCTTTTATTCATATCAATCCGGTTGATTGGCTTGGTAATCCGTTTTGGGCAATGCCTGCAATCGTCTTAATGTCTGTGTGGAAAAACTTCGGATACAATATGATTATTTTTATTGCCGGATTAAATAATATTCCATCAGATTTATATGAAGCGGCAACCATCGAAGGAGCTTCATGGTGGCAGCAATTCAGAAGTATCACATTACCGATGCTCGCTCCAACCACACTGTTTATCAGTCTTATCACTATGATCGGCTATTTTCAATTATTTGCCGAACCCTACATTATGACACAGGGCGGACCATTAAATAAAACGTTGAGTATTGTTCAATATCTGTATCAAGAAGGTTTTCGGTGGTGGAATATGGGTTACTCGGCGGCGATTGCTTTTGTTTTGTTCTTCATCATCTTTCTTGGTTCAGTAATTCAAACTCTTGTTCAAAAGAAATTAAAACACGCTTAATATGAAAAAAGTCTTACTCTATCTTTTTTTAAGTCTATCTGGGATTTTAACAATTGCCCCTTTTGTATGGATGATTTCAGCCTCCTTTATGGCTGATGGTCATGCGAGTGTTTATCCACCTAGATTCTTTCCAGATGAATCGACGCTGATCCAATACCAAATACTTTTTACACGCTTAAATGCGCTCTCAAATTTTTTTAATAGCCTGATTTTATCTGTATTAGTTACTGCGGTTTCACTTCTGTTTAACTCAATGGCGGGATATGCGTTTGCTAAATTCAGATTTAGTGGAAAAGATAAACTGTTTACCATACTTTTGAGTTCGATGATTATTCCGGCGCAAGTTACAATGCTTCCGCTTTTTCTGATGTTAAAATATATGGGATTTATCAATACTTATATGGCTATTGTTATTCCGGGATTGGCAAATATTTTCGGAATATTTATGATTCGACAATACGCAATTTCAATTCCGGATAGTCTTCTCGAATCTGCAAGAATTGACGGGGCGACAGATTTTCAAATTTATTGGAAAATCATCCTTCCACTTTGCAAACCAATTTTGGTAACTCTTGCGCTATTTACTTTTTTGGGAACGTGGAATGATTTTCTATGGCCGCTAATTGTTCTTACTGACAATTCAATGTACACTCTTCCTGTAGCGCTTGCAAACTTAATGGGTGAACACACAAAGGACCCTGAACTAATGATGGCTGGATCGGTTGTTACCATTATTCCTGTAGTGATTGTTTTCTTATCGCTTCAAAAATATTATTTAAAAGGAATTATGATGGGTGGTGTGAAAGAATAAAAATTTTTAATTGATGGAAAAATTTAATTGACAATTAACTGAAAATTATAGAAATTAACGCTACAAATGTAAACGTTTACAATATTAAATATAAAATGATCATAAAAGACAAAAAAGAGGTTCATATGAAAAAAAATAGTTTACTATTGCTTTTTCTTTTCGGATTGCTGATACAATCTATGGGCAATATTTATGCGCAGGATCAGCCGAGAGAAGATGTTCGCTGGGCACGGTTCACGAATAACCCGATTACATTGGACGGAGTGTTAAATGAACCGGATTGGGCAAAAGCCGAATCGCTTAAAATTGTTTATGGAAAAAGCGCCGGTTTACCAACAAGTGGTTGGAGAGCAGAATTACAACCGGATGCAGTAACTGATCCTACCAACGCTACAGTAAAATTTTTAATGTCAGGGAATTTTTTGTATTTGGGTGTTTCTATTCCGGATTCATCCATTGGCGGAAAACCGGCATGGGCTGCCTGGGATGGATTTTTAATGTCTATTAAAGATAAATCCGGCTCTTATCGACCAGCTGGAGCAGTTGAATTTTTTTACAGTTGGTGGTATGAATCAGTCCCAGCGTATCTCAAACCCGGTTGTCCTCCGCGGTTTGTTGGAATATATGGAAATTGGACTGATACTACCCGGACAGATGAACAACGAGCGGTTTGGGATGCCGCGAGCGTAATTCATGGAACCTCCTGCGACAATGGGACAGATACTTCGTGGGTGTTTGAAATGAAAATTGATGTTACGAAATTAGGTTATGATGTTACTAATCCGGATGGCGATATAATAATGTTGAATTTTAGTATTTGGGATGCTGATTTTCTATGGAGTGGAGATGCTTCAAGATATAGTGTTACACGAACTCACTGGCAAAGTCCTTGGGGAAATGTAAATGGAAACAATGTTGGTCGTGTTCATATTAACCCTTCCATCACGGTTGATTCTCCAACACTTCCAACTATTCTGCCTGATGTAGTAATTCCAAACGCTGGTACTATTGCGGCACCAACAATTGATGGAGTTTTGGATGAAGCTGTTTGGCAAGGCGCTTACACCTTTGATATCGCTTGGAATGACTCAACGATAAGGAATTCATACCCGGGAGTCGGACCATTTCAAAGTGGACAATATCAGCCTGAATTAGTAGTTGGAAGTTTACCGCCTATTCTTGATCCTTCATACGCTAAAGTAAGAATGTTCTTTAAAGACAATTATCTTTATGTGTCTGCAGACGTTAATGATCAACTCATTCAGGGCGTTTCAACTTATGATGCTTTAGATGGATTTTCTCTTCTGATTGGGGATAGAAAAGCCAAGAACGGTGAAGAAGTTATGGAATTTAGAACCTTGCGTGTTAATTTTGATTCCACCGGTGCTGCTAAACCATTTGAATATTTAACTACCTTAGTTGATTCCGGGGGAGCTGAAGTTGTAACTAAATTAAAAGGAACTTCAACAGTAAACCAAAACACCGATATAGACGAAGGCTATACTATTGAAATGAAAATAGATTTAACTAAGTTAGGATATTCAACCTCACTGGATGATCATCTTATTTTTATGGGCGCTATGCTTTCTGACGGCGATTCTTTTGATGATCAGACTGCAAATTATGGAACAAGAACATGGTGGTTTAGAGAAAGTGGTGGTGGACCTGCAACAGCGTGGGCTGTTTTAGATCCAAATAAATTAGTTGATGTTAAAGATCAAACCCAGTCTTTTATTCCTAATTCACTTGAGCTTTACGGAAATTTCCCGAATCCGTTCAATCCTTCAACGAAGATTAGTTATGCAATTCCTCAATCCGGTAATGTGGATATCGTTGTATTTAATAATTTGGGGCAGGAAGTAAGCCGATTGAATTTTGCCGAACAATCTGCCGGCAGACATGAAGTTTCCTTCAATGCTTCAAATTTATCCACCGGTGTTTATTTCTATCAAGTCAAATTAAATAACGGATTTGAAAGCCAAGTCGGTAAAATGATCTTAATTAAATAAATGAATATAGAGAGAGCGGCGCAAAGCCGCTCTCTTTCTTTTAAATGATACTTCCATTAGGTAAATAAAAGATTTTAAATTACGGAGTCGGTATGAGAAATAAATGTCTATTCACTCCTTTCAAGAGTTGGTTTGCGGGATTATTTCTTCTTTTTTCATCGATCTTATTTTCGCAAACACCGGGAAAATTATCCGGGCGGGTAATTGATGGAGAAGGAAATGCGTTAGCTGGAGCAAATGTATTGTTGGATGGAACCTCACAAGGCGCTGCCGCAGATTTAGATGGATACTACTCAATCTTAAACATCCGTGCCGGCACATACAAAATACACTTCAGGTCCGTTGGGTATCAATCGCGGACAGTTGAAAATGTTAAAATTGATGCAGACCAAACAACCAAACTTAATGCAACACTCCAATCTCAAGCAGTGCAAACGGAAGAAGTTGTTGTAGTTGCAAAGAAACCTATTGTTGAGGTTAATCAAACAAGCGCCATTTCCACTATAACTAAAGATGAAATGGCAAACCTTCCAGTGCAAGGTTTAAGCGAAATTGTTAACCTGCAAGCGGGAGTTGTTGATGGACACTTCCGCGGTGGAAGAATTGGTGAAGTTCAATACCAGGTAGACGGTGTAACGGTAAACAACCCTTATGATAATTCATCAACGCTTTCTTTAGACCGTTCGGTGCTACAGGAAGTGCAGGTAATCAGCGGAACTTTTGATGCGAAATATGGACAGGCGATGTCCGGTGTTGTGAATGCTATTCTAAAAAGTGGAAGCGACAAATTTGAGTGGTCGACGGAGTTTTACGGAGGGGATTATTTCACCACCGATAAAAACCGATATCCGCATAATGATTCATTTACTCCAACTACAATTCAAAATTATCAAATGACATTAAGCGGTCCGACTTATTTACCGCAAACAACTTTTTTTATTAGTGGAAGAAGATTTCTAAATAGCGGAGGTCTTTTCGGTGAACGGAGATTTGTTCCAACCGACTCAAGCAATTTTGAAACCCGTACGTTTAATCCAACGGGAGATGGAAAACTTGTCCCGATGCAGACTTACAAAGAGTGGAGCGGACAAATAAAACTTTCTAACCAATCGCTCTCCGGTGTTCAAATCTCATATCAAGCAAATTTAAATAAGATTGAAAGAACCAGCTATAACACTTTTTTCATTCTTAATCCGGATGGAATTAAAACCAACACAACATATTCTTTGACGCATGGATTTGGTTTAACGCAGACACTATCAGATAACATGTTCTATAAATTAAACCTCCGGCAAAATATTTTTGATTACAAAGACATGAAGTACGAAAGCCTTTACGATCCCCGCTATTATCAAGCGGGTGAACCGAAAGGTGATGCCAATTATGAAAATGGAACTTCTGTACAAGGCGTTGACCTCGGGAGATTCATTCAAAAAACTAATGCTCTTATTTTGAAAGGCGATTATACCTGGCAAGTTTCTCGTGCCAATATGATTGAACTTGGTATTGAAGGGCAAACGTCAAGCATTCAATTTGGTCCTCCCGGATTTATCGTTTCTACTTTCGACTCAGTTACCAGTAAACAAATTTTACAGCCAAGAGAAAACTTACCGAGAACACCGGGAGTGCAAAATTATTTTCCAAAACAGTTTGCTTCATATGCACAAGATAAAGTTGAATGGGGCGATTTAGTTTTGCGCGCCGGTTTCCGTTTTGAATATTTTGATGCGAACGCTTACGTACCAAGTGATTTTCAAAATCCTGCCAACGCAATTACCGGTGCGCCGAAATCTGTTCCCCAAAAAACTACAAAAAAATATGCCGTAGCACCTCGCATTGGATTTAGTTTCCCGCTCACCGATGTTTCATCTATTTATTTTTCGTACGGACATTTTTACCAGATGCCGGGTTTAGGGCTGCTTTACAGCAATGCAGATTATTCTATTCTTGATGAACTGCAAGCTGGATTAGACCGATATGATGTAATGGGAAATCCTGATTTAAATCCTGAAAAAACCGTTCAATATGAATTTGGATTTAAGCAGGCAATCGGTAACGCATTTGGATTAGAAATGACTTTTTTCTATAAAGATATTCGCGATTTAATGGGCGTACAGTTTATTGAAACTTATGCTGCTGCAAAATATTCCAAATTTACTAACGTAGATTTTGGAAGCGTTTCCGGTTTTACCATTTCGCTTTCTCAAAGAGAAATCAGTTATTTAAGCACGACATTAGATTATACGTTTCAATTTGCACAAGGAAACTCAAGCGATCCGAATGAATCTGCCAACCGTGCAGCTTCCGGCAAAGATTCGCGTCCGCGAGATATTGCTTTTGGCTGGGATCAAAGACATACATTGAATGCTACGGCAATTTGGTTTGTACCGCAAGACTATTCTATCGGCGCCATTATTAAGTACGGAAGCGGTCAGCCTTATACACCGGAAATCGGAACAGGCTTTGGCGCTGATTTAGAAACAAACTCGGGAAGAAAATCAAGTTTTGTTTTAGTTGATCTTCGTGCAGAAAAATATTTTACTCTCCTTGATGTTGAAATGAGTTTGTTTGCCCGCGTCTTTAATCTCTTAAATACGCATTATGCAAACGGATTTGTTTTTGCTTCTACCGGAAGTCCGGATTATTCTTTAAATGCCTCACAAAATATTACCAAGTTATTAGATCCGTCGCGCTTCCAGGAACCGCGCCGAATTGAATTTGGTATTTCTTTGAGGAGTAAATAACGATGAAAACAGTAACACAAAAAGCTTTTTTTTCAATTATGAAAACCACAAAAAATATTTACTCTTTGGGTATAGTTCTCTTACTTATTAATTTTCCGTTGTTTGGACAAACACTTCAACTGGTGGTTCCCGACTCACTTCGCGGAAGAGCTGACGCAGAACGCCTAGGAACGCACGATGCAAATAATATCCGCACACTTTTTTATAATTACGGGATGGTTGGTGATTATCCTGCTGATCCTTTACGAGTTGACTTAAGTATTTTTCATTCGGTAGAAGTTCCGAAAGGTTCGGGTGAGAACTACAGCGATGGAACAACTCCGTTTGTTCTTTCAAAAATTACACAACGTTCCGGTTCAACTGCTTACATAATGGAAACAGGTTACCGTGAACGGCAGGGAACAAGTCCGGCTCATAATAGAGTAATGAGGTTTGAACCGAGACCAGGCTATTTTCAACCGGATCCTAGTATTAATAAAGGTCGATCGGTTGCGATGAGTAACGATTCACGAACATGGCCAGATAAATGGATCGATAAACTTACCGATGCTTTTGATCCAGGTTGGGGCGGCTCTTGGAACGGTTACTTTGGAAAAAGAACTGATATTGCAGATCAAGAAAGTTTTGTTGTCTATGATGATCAATATTATGACGCTTGGAATTATTACCCTGACAGCCATGATGATACAAGACGCGGACTTGGACTTCGTGTTGAACAACGCGGTTTCCAATGGGCAAATCCGCAAGCCGGAAATGTTATCTTCTTTCATTATGATATTGCAAACGAAGGAACAACCAATTATGATGATAATATCATTTTCGGATTGTACATGGACGCCGGTGTTGGCGGTTCAGGCACGGGCAAAGATGGTGTTCCCGAATCAGATGATGATAATGCTTACTTTGATAAAACAATCGGTTTGAACTTGGTTTATACCTGGGATAAAAACGGAAACGGAATGATCGGTCCTACCGGGTATTTAGGTTATTCTTATATGGAAACTCCGGGAAATGAATTTGATGGCGTGGATAATGATGACGACGGAATTACAGATGAATCAAGAACCAGCGGACCCGGACAAAAAATCGTTGGGCAACAAGCTATATTAGACTATGTGAAGGCTCATTATGATGTCGCTAAGTTTGAACAATTCTACAACAAGATTGAAAATATGCCTGCTTATCGCGCGGGTGTTTGGTTTACCGGTGATGAAGATATGGATTGGGTTGCAGAATTTCATGATACCGGTGAAGACGGTATCTTCGGAACAAATGATCCGGGTGAAAAAGATGGAATTCCAACAGTAGGTGAAACCAATTTTGATAAAACAGATATTGACGAATCAGATCAAATTGGTTTAACCGGTTTTAAGATGAATAGAATCAGAGCTGGAAATGATAATCCAAATAAAGAAGTTGATAACATCGTTTTTTTCGATGACGGGAAAGAATGGCCAAAACGGTTATATAATATTTTCTCAACGCCTGACAGTGCATTTGATAAAAATTTAATGGTTCTAAATTATAATATCGGTTTCTTGTTTGCTTCCGGTCCGTTCAAACTAAAAGCAGGTAACACGGAAAGATTTAGTCTTGCACTTGGGTTTGGAGCCAATCTCCGTGAATTAAGAATCACCACCAAGGTTGTTCAGCAAATTTATAAAGCAAATTATCAATTTGCCATTCCGCCTCCAACTCCAACGCTCAGCGCATTTGCCGGAGACCATTTTGTTACCTTAACATGGGATAATGCATCGGAAAAAGCTTTTGATCCGATAACACTCAATAATGATTTTGAAGGCTACAGAATTTACCGCAGCACCGATCCGGCTTTTCTTGATCCGCAAGTGATTTATACCGGGACGGGAAGTGGTCCAATGGGCAAAGGCAAATGGTTAAAGCAATTCGATTTAAAAAATGATTTTGAGGGATACTCAAAAACGACAATGGATGGTGTTGCATTCTTTCTTGGCGAAAATACCGGCTTAACTCATACATATACTGATTCTAATGTTGTAAACGGGCAGCGATATTATTATGGTTTAACCTCTTATGATCGAGGCGTTGATTCAATTGATATTTATCCTTCGGAAAATTCAATTACCGTCAGCCAAACTTTGCGCGGTGGAACAATCCTTGCAAAAAATGTTGTTGAAGTTTATCCGAATCCGCCGGTTGCAGGCTATATGCCGGCTTCCGCTTTTGATGTTGTTCACGAACAAGGTTCAGGTTTTGGAACGGCAACAATTCAAATAAAAAATTCAGAACAGGTTCCAGACGGGCACTCATTTAAAGTCATATTTTTTGCTCCGACTGATAGTGTGAAGGCGCAGAATTATTCTTTAATTGATGTGACGACAAACGATACTTTGTATGTAAACGGAAATGATTTTAACGGAGAAGGAATCGGGTTGATTGGTAAAGGCATCTTGCCGATTTTATCAACAGTAGATGAAGTGCAATATGACTCATCAAAAACCGGATTTACTTCTTCAAGCCAGACCGATTTAACGCTTAGCTACAAATATGGAAGCACTGTCTCAATCAGACAAAAGAGAAAAGCATTTCCGGAAAATTTCCAAATT
The DNA here is from genome assembly GCA_023231105.1 of Ignavibacteriaceae bacterium. Lineage (GTDB taxonomy): Bacteria > Bacteroidota > Ignavibacteria > Ignavibacteriales > Ignavibacteriaceae > UBA1563. The sequence goes on from JALNWB010000038.1 coordinate 21,415, forward strand.
ATTTTTGATGACAACACAGTAGATACTTCGTTGGCTCAAGTTGGGCTTCCGGCAAAACCGACGAAATTTACGGTTGTCGCAAAAACTGATACCGGTGATATGAAGATGAAATTTACATTCAGAGATCTAAATAATAATGGAATGCTTGATTCGACCGGTGAGTATATTAATGTGATGACTTATACGTACGACAAACCGACCACTCCGAGAGCTACCTGGCGATTTGATGTTCTCGCTCAACCATCGGTTAATAAGACTACGAAAAAAGGTGATGTTTTTAATATGATACTGAAAATTCCTTTTTCTCCAAAAGATGTTTTCGTATTCAAAACTTCCGGACAAAAAGTTGATAACTCAAAAGCCGAAAATGATTATAACAAAAAACCGTATGTTGTTCCCAATCCGTATGTAGGAGCCGCCAGTTTTGAGCCGCAAAGATTCGCTGTTTCGGGAAGAGGAGAAAGAAAAATTGAATTCCGTAATCTTCCTGACCTTGCTACCATTCGTATTTTTACGGTAAATGGAGAACTTGTACAAACTTTGCAGCACGGAGGAGATATTACGAAAGGAATTATTTCGTGGGATTTACGTTCAAAAGATAATTTGGAAGTAGCTCCCGGACTTTACATTTTCCATGTAGCTTCACCACAACTTGCTGATTACATCGGCAAATTTGCAATCATTAAATAACGGCGGTGATAAAATGAAAAAAATTAGTATAACCTTATTTATTACATGTGTTCTTTCAGCGCAAATAATTTTTGCGCAAAGTAAAACGGGAACTACAATCGGGCAGTTTTTGAAAATAGAACCAAGCGCTCGAGCTGCAGCAATTGGAAATGCCGGCGCCGCTTTATATGGCGAAGCAGTTTCTTCTTACTATAACCCGGCAAGTTTAGGAAGATTAGAACATTCCGATTTTCAATTCACTTACAATAGTTGGCTTGCCGACATAGTTTACAACTATGCAATCGCCGCAGTAAAAATCGAAAATATAGGGACATTTTCTTTGCAGGTTACTTCACTCAATTCCGGTGAAATTGATGTTAGAACAGTTGAACAGCCTCTCGGCACGGGCGAAAAATACTCCGTTAATAATTTCGCTCTCGGGATCGGTTACGGGCTAATGCTTACCGACCGCGTCTCTATCGGTTTGGAAGTAAATTATTTGCAAGAATCGATTTGGAACAGTACGCTTGCTGATATTTCATTCAATTTCGGTGTGCAATATCAAGTAGAAAAAGATGGATTAATGTTTGGGGCGAGTGTTGCCAACTTTGGTCCCCGCGCTAAATATGACGGAAGAGATTTGTATATCGATTTTGATTTTGATCCGAAAAAATACGGCGACAACAATAAACTTCCTGCTGAACTTCGAACTGATTCATATTCTCTACCAACACTTTTCCGGGTTGGAATTGCTTATCCGCTTACGATAAACGAATCGAATAAAGTTCTTTTTGCTATTGATGCTACTCACCCAAATGATAGCTACGAAAGACTAAATGTCGGCGGAGAGTGGAACTTTCTAAATACGTTTGCCGTACGCGCAGGCTATCGTGATTTATTTTTACCTGATTCCGAAGGTGGTTTAATGCTGGGCGCCGGCGCCTCTTATGATTTTTCTCCCGGTCTTAATGTTCGCTTCGATTATGCTTGGAGCGATTATGGAAGATTAAATCAAACGCATCGTTTTACTGTTGGGATAGGTTTTAATTAAAAAAAATTATTTGTGAAAAGAAGTTTACTTTACTAAATACAATTTGTGTAGTCGTTCTGGTTTTTAAATTTTAGAAGGAAATAACAAATTTAAATTCCTTCGGACATACTATTGTTTAAAGGGCAAGAACCATAAAACGTTACTGACAGCTTATTAAATCCTCGTTTATTAATTCCTCAATTTTCTGATCTGAAAAATGCCAGCACTCTACAATGCTTTTGAATAGGCACAATTCGTGCTTCTCTTACCGATAACTTACCAATACCTACCGTTAGTTTAAAAATACCTACCGTTTACTTGTTAGCTATTGTAACCACACACTATTATAGATAGCTTTGAACTAAAATTTAAGATGACAAATTGAATACTATAAAAATGCTGATGAGTTTGTTTACAAAAAGGCACACTGAGTCTGCACCTCTTTTAATTATAAAGAAGGAAACAGATAACGCTAACGTAAAAGAATTCAAATCAATTGAGGAAGCAATTGAAGATCTGGAAAATGATCCGAATGTTCCATCGGATAAAATAGAAAAGTTAAAATCTTCTCTGAAAAAGTTGAAGAACAAAACTTCAATTACGATCAGGAATGGTGAAATAATATAATGAAAATAATTCTCAATAAAATTTATCTAACGAACGAGGTTAATATGAAAAAACTTTATTCAGTGTCTGTGGTTCTTTCCATGTTGTTATTTACCACAAACATATTTGCACAATCGGCTTCTGTTATGTGGGTGCTTAGTAATACAACTCAATTGACTTCTGTGAGTGTTGGTAACGTAACGGGGTTAGCAGAATCTATAAGTGCAGGCTCTGGACAATTTGGAATGAGTGTTTTCGATTACAACAACGATGGTCAAAGACTTTGGGAAGGTACAGCTGGCTGGATATCTGGAACCGAAGAACCTACACGCTATATTCAATTTGATGCGTTACCTGTAAGCGGAAATAGTTTCAATGTAACCAACGTTGCTTTTAATTATGGTGCCGCCGGCATTGATCACAATATACAATCTAACGCTTATTATTCAACTGATGGTTGGGTAACCAGAACTCTGTTGAATCCCATTCCTTTGGAATATCCGGGTTCTGGCATGTCGACATTTACACAAGATGTAAGTGTTACAATAGCAAGCGGTTCAACTTTTTCAGTACGGATATATCCATATGCAATTGTAAATAGTTCGCCCATAAGACCAACATTTGCAGTTCATAATGGTGTTGGTGTAAGAGGTACAACCTCAGCAAAAAAGAATTGCGTTATAGAAGTAACAAATGTATCAGGCAAGTGGGGAAAGTCAGTTCTATTGACAGCCAAACTATTTGAACCTGGTTTAACGCATAGTACAGACCTACCAGACCAAGAACTAAAGTTTTTTAAAATCTCTCCTGGAACAAGAGAGAGTGATACACCATGTGTTTACATCAACTCGAGCAAAACTAACACAAACGGAGTTGCGAGCATTGCATATACAATACCAAAAGATTCAGTTCCATATACGATCAGAGCAGATTTTGCCGGCGATGCAGATTATAATGCACAAAGTGGTACGGGTGCACTGACGATAGAAAAACATGTTACAAGTTTAGTAGTAGCACCAACAACAGCCGTTTTGGGGCAAGAAGTTTTGTTATCTGCAACATTAACAGATAATGACGAGAGCGGAAAAGGTGTTTCTAACCAGGAGCTGAAGTTTTATAAAATCTCTCCAGGGACAAGAGAAGGTGATACTGTAAAAGTATATATCGGCTCAGACACAACCGATGCAAACGGAGTTGTACGTATAAAAGTCAATGACAATGATGACTCAGGGGATACAATAATTATAGGTAATATCTCAGTATCATTTGCCGGAGATGCAAATTATAGTGCACAAAGCGGAACTGGAACATTTACTTATTCACTAAAAAATAGTGTTATAGTGGTAACAAATACAGCGGGTAAGTGGGGTACATCAGTTTTGTTGACGGCGAAGTTATTTGAACCTGGTTTAATGCGTAATACAGACTTACCTAATCAAGAACTAAAGTTTTATAAAATCTCTCCGGGAACAAGAGAGGGAGATACAGTTGAAGTTTATATAAACTTTGGTAAAACAGACACAAACGGAGTAGCGAGTGTAATGTACACAATACCCAGTGATTCAGTTGCAAGTTCGATGGCAGCACCACAGGATTCAGTTGCACGTTCGATAAGAGTAGATTTTGCCGGAGATGCAAATTACAGCCCACAAAGCGGTGTGGGTATATTGACGGTAGTAAGACATACTACTAGCGTATCGGTAGCAAATAAGAGCGGCAGTGTAGGACAGACAGTATATATAGAGACAACTTTAACTGACAATGACAATAGCGGGAAAGGAGTATCTAACCAATTACTAAAGTTTAGCATAAACGGGTTGGTAGTAGGCTCGGGCACAACTGACGCAGGCGGAGTTGCAATCATATCTTACACTTTACCACAGGATTCAGTTGCTTCTTCACATACAATCACAGCAGTATATACCGGGGATGCAAATTACAGTTTACAAAGCGGAACAGGAACATTGACTTACACACTTACAGGCATTGAAAATAATCAAACTGATATTCCAACAAAATTTGATCTTTCACAAAACTATCCTAATCCATTTAATCCCACATCAACAATAAAATATGATATACCTAAAACGGGTTTTGTAAATATTAGTGTGTATGATATTCTTGGGAAAGAGATTAAAGTATTAGTTAATGAAGAGAAAAATCCCGGCCGTTATGAAATAATTTTTGATGCGAGAGACTTAGCAAGCGGAATCTATTATTATACAATCAGGACAGGAGATTTCGCACAAAGTAAGAAAATGATTTTGCTGAAATAACGACAAATGTCGCCTCGTAAGCAGTTAAATTTGCAAAAACAAACGAGGTGACAGATGAGATTACGAAGAAGATTCTTAGCTAGAAGACAGATAAAAAGTTCA
>JALNWB010000039.1 GCA_023231105.1 Ignavibacteriaceae bacterium
ACCGACGTGAGAATAAATTCCGACTTGTCTGAACAGAGCTTCCATTCCAAACGTGCGCGCTTCATCGGGAACGATTGGAACAATGAGTTTGCCGAGTTCTTTATCCCGTAAAAGTTTTGCAAGGATTCTTACGAAAACCATTGTTGAAGAAACACCTTTGCCATCGGTTCCTTTGTAGAATTCTTCAAACAATTCTTCCGAAGGAGTTTTCAACGGAGCAATATCCGTTCTTCGTGAAGGAACAAATCCTCCAAGCGCGGCTCTTCTTTCTTTTAGATATTTTAATTCATGACTCTCTTCTTCCGGTTTGTAGAATGGAGCTTTCGCAACTTCATCATCTGAAATCGGGATGCCGAAACGTGATCTAAATTCTTTTAATTCTTCTTCATTTAATTTTTTTTGTTGATGGGTGATATTTTTCCCTTCGCCCGCTTCGCCTAAGCCGTAACCTTTAATGGTGTGGGCGAGAATTACGGTCGGCTGTCCTTTATGTTCGGTAGCGGACTTGTAGGCTGCATAAACTTTTTCTGGATCGTGACCGCCACGTTTTAATTTTCGTAATTGCTCATCGGAGAGATGGCTTACCATTTCTAATAATTCAGGATCCGCGCCAAAGAAATCCTGGCGGAAATAAGCTCCCGATTCAACAGAATATTTTTGATATTGACCGTCAACTACATCCATCATTCGTTGTACAAGTTTGCCGGATTTATCTTTAGCGATGATCGGTTCCCAATCACTTCCCCAAAGGACTTTAATAACATTCCAGCCTGCGCCGCGGAAAGCAGCTTCAAGTTCCTGCACAATTTTTCCGTTACCGCGTACGGGTCCATCAAGCCGTTGTAAATTACAATTGATAATGAAAGTTAAGTTGTCAAGTTTTTCACGTGAGGCTAAAGTTATCGCACCAAGTGATTCCGGTTCATCCGTTTCTCCATCACCGAGGAAAGCATAAACTCGTCCAGTGTTTTTCTTCAAACCGCGGTCTTCCAAATATCGGTTAAAGTATGCTTGATAAATTGCCATGATCGGTCCAAGTCCCATGGATACAGTTGGGAATTCCCAAAAGTTAGGCATCAACCATGGATGTGGATAAGAGGAAAGTCCGCCGTTAGGTTTTAATTCTCTTCTAAAATTTTCTAATTGTTCAACGGAAAGTCTACCTTCAAGATAAGCGCGCGCATAAATTCCGGGAGAAGCATGACCTTGAAAGAAAATCTGATCACCCTCGTACTCTTCTCCTTTTCCTTTAAAGAAATGATTGAAACCAACTTCGTATAATGTTGCTGCGGAAGCGTACGTTGAAATATGTCCGCCTACACCGGCATCGCCTTTATTTGCGCGTACAACCATCGCCATCGCATTCCAGCGGATTAAACTTTTAATTCTTCGTTCAATTTCTCTATCGCCCGGATACGGCGGTTGTTTTTCGCGGGGAATAGAATTGATGTATGGAGTGTTAGCCGTAAAAGGGAGTTCAACTCCGGCTTTTTGAGCCCGGATTTGTAATTGTTGAAGAATTTCGATCACTCTTTTGGGTCCACCGTGTTGAAGCACGTAATCCAGAGAGTACATCCATTCTTGATTTTCTAATTCTTCAATTGATTTTTGATTTATTTTTTCGTTAGACATTTCCAAAGCCTTTGGGAGAATAAAATTAATTTGAAATTTATGATTCTCTTTATATAACACAACAAAAAGGAATTTTGTTCACTTAAAGTTGTCCGGGAGAGAGGATTTTCATAAAAACAATACCAATTTAAAAATTTTGGGTTATAAAAACAATTTGTGGAAAGAAACAAAAGCGGAAAATTACTGTGCCATTTGAATATCGAACATCGAACAAGGAACAACGAGTGATGAAGTTTTTACCCTTCGATATTCTGCATTCCTTGTTCAATATTCATTATTTCTTGGTAGTCATAGTTTACCTGTTTAGGGATTGAATTGGTACTGAACATCATATCCAACTATATAGCCGACGATACTCCCAGTTATTGAACCCGTCATTATCCCGAGAACGAAACCGCCAAGTTCTTGACTCTCTCTATTTTCGGGATGCCCTCCCGCTTGTTCAGTTATATTTTTCCCAATTAAGTATCCAAGAATCCCAAGTGAAGCAAAACCAATTTTCATTCCCGGGAAAATGCCCTTCCATCTGCTGGTATAACTTACAGTTCTTACTTTGTCAATTGGGAATGAGTCTATCTTTAAAAGTCTTCTTACTTCAGTAAAATTAATTGAATCACGAGTTGTTAAAACATTCTCAGCATTAAATTCTTCTCCATTTTTTAGAATTATTTTAGCTGATTGATTATTATTTCCTGCAAAATTAATTGCGGATAAATCGAAAAGAATAAATTTTTGCGGGCGTTTATTCTCGAATGTTGAATAACAGACAACCAAGTTATTTTTAACAACCACACCTTTGTCAGCGGTAAAACAACTATCGTTGGTTAAAATAACTTTCGCTTCTCTGTCTTTAAAGGTATCATTGAATTCTTCATAAAACTTCTCTTTGGTTGGGAAGTAAGTTACTTTGTAGGTTGATGAACAGCCGGTGAGAAAAACAAATAAAAGAGCAAATACAATGAAAATATTTTTCATTTATTAAACTCATAAGTAATTGGATAACCGAAGAAATAACCTCCAATACCACCGACAATGAGACCCACAAATGCACCTGAAACAAAGTTTTCCATTCGTTGTTCAGATTGAGTTTTGTGATATTGATCCGTCATAATTCCTGGATCGGTATTATCTGCTGTTGTTTTACCAAATGTGTAACCTAAAGCACCACATGCTACAAAACCAGCAGGCACTCCGGTCAAAGTCCCAATCCATCTGTTTTTGTAACTAACTTTTTTTAAGCAGCTAATTGGCGTAATAGGGCTTTTACTGTACTCGATTGTTTCCTCAAAATATATTGAATCAGCGATTCGTCGGAAATTTTCAGTTTTAAGTTCATCTCCGTTTTGCAATAAAATTAATGTGTATGTAATATCTGTACCAGAGTATTTTATGTCGGCAACATCTTCTAAAGCAAGACTCCGACTTCGTTTACCTTCCAAATTAACCAAAGAAAATAATGTGTCATTCTCAACCCATGCACCGTTGTATATACTAAACGAACTATCATTTGTTAAAGTAACATTTACCTCTTTTGCCTTAAAGGAATTATTAAATTCATCATAGAACTTTTCCTTAGTAGGAAAATCATTTACTCTATATGTTGATGAACAACCAGCAAAAAGAATAATACAGATTGCCCCGATTCCACAAATAATTTTCATAATCTATTACCCTTCAATGAAAAAAATAATTAGTCCATTAAATACTTCTCATACCAATGCTTTCGTAGCGCGGCGACTTCTTTTCGGTGATTCCTTAAATAGTGTGTCCCATGCTCAAGAATTACCAGCCGGTAGTTAATTTCATTTTCATAAAGTTTTTTTGCCATTTCAATTGATTGGAGAGGAGAAATAATATCATCTCCACCTCCGTGGATGAGCAAATAGTTTGTTTCTTTGGCGAGTTTGTTTGCGTGTTCAACTGCGCAGCGGTTAAACATTTCCGCATCAAAAATTTCTTTCGGGAAGGCATGTTTGAATAATTCTGTCATCGCGGGAGTATTTTTTGCCGGCATTCTTACATCCGAAATTGCACCGACGAAAACCGCACATTTGAAATTATGATTTTTTTGAAGAATGAGATAAGTCATTAATCCACCGCGGCTCCAGCCTTCAATGCCCCATTTAGTTGTGTCGGCAAAGGGAAGTTCATCTGCGATTGAAATTAAATTAAGGACATCGTTCACGTCCTCTCCGCCGATTCTGTCTTCTCCCTCAAGACTGCCGCGGTACATTGAAGCAAAAACAACATAGCCCCAGCTTGCAAGTTGTCCGAACATACCGCGCGCCGCGAACGAATCAATCATTCCTTTTGCACCGGCGCCTCCTCTGTTCCAAATGACGCATGGAAATTTTTCATTCTCCTTTTGTTCCTTCGGATATGCTAAATACCCTTCTATGCGCAAGCCGTCCGACAAATAAATAATTTTTTCAACGTTGGCTTTTTCAATTGAATCTTTTCCCCAGCCGCTTGTTAACATTTTTTCTTGTTGAATTGTAAGCGGTATTTCGGTTCTTTCTATTATTTTTGAAGTCATAAAGTCAATAAATATTATTAAAAATTACAGAACAATTTATGAAAAAACCAAATGTGAATAAGGGAAAAACTGCAAACCGGAAGAAAATATTTTATGCAGTCGGGGCAATCGTTATTATTGCCGTATATCTTTTTGCATATATAATTCCAAATTTAACAAATAAACAAACCGAAGAAACAGAATACAATTTTATGAAAGAGGGAACTTTAACCTTTACCGACAGCCTGAACAACCCGATAACCAAAATTGATCTGGAAATTGCCGATAGCGATTATGACAGACAGCTTGGATTAATGTTTAGAAAATCAATGGAAATGAATCAAGGAATGTTGTTCATTTTCCCGGAACAGGAACCGTTATCGTTTTGGATGAGGAATACCTACATCTCACTTGATATGATTTTTGTTAACGCGGATAAAAAAATTGTTACGATCCATAAAAACACAAAAACATTATCCGATCAATCTTATCCTTCAACTGAACCGGCGCAATATGTGGTAGAAGTTGTTGCAGGGTTTGCGGATAAGTATTCTTTAAAAGTCGGCGATAAGATAAACTGGTAAACACAAAATGTTGGGTGAAATTCTGTTTCGCCCCGTAAACGGAAAATGGAAGTTAAATAGATGGACGATTAAGAGAATCGCTCTACAAGTTAGATAGTGACAAGCAAAAATATTTTTAGGTAAAGGAACAAAAATTATGCGAAGTATCTCTTTTGCGGTTGCGCTCTTTATCCTACTCTTTGCAGGATGTTCTTCAACATATAGAGTAAATAATTTTTCTTCTAAAGAAAAATTCTATGATGACTTTAACAATTCCGTCAAGTCAAAAGAGCTAAAAGTTACTTTGATGAACGATAGTACTTTTACCATAGAAGATGGTACTGTGATAGAAAATGACATCTTATTTTCATTTGGGAAATTGGAAGAAAAGAAGAACATGCGGTTTGAATTATCGGATATTTCTGAAATAAACTACTCAAGTAATGATTATCAAACAGCAATAGTCTTATTGAAAAACGGTGGTGAACTAACCGCTGAAAATATTAGAATCATTCATGATTCAATAAATTTTGTTGAGATAAAAACGTTGATAACGAAAAATAATATTGTCCCAATAGATAAAGTAAAAACAGCAAGTTATAAAAACAGATGGAGAAATATTCCGCTTGGAGCAATAACAGGAATTCTCTCAGGAGGGATTATTGGGTATTTATGGGGAAATAACGTAAAGGATTATCATGGAGATTACCAAGGATCTTTTGGATTGATAGGCGGTGCATTTCTAGGTTTTATAACATGCGGTGTTTTGGGTTCGGTAATAGGACGCAATATTATCTATCAATTTAATCCATAGAGTATTGATTAAAGTAAATTTTCGTTTCAAAGGAATAATAGATTATGAAAAATCTCTCTTTTGTGGTTACGATCTTTCTTTGGTTGTGAGTGTTGGGGCGAAACGGAGTTTCGCCCTACAATTGAAAATTACCTTGGCAACGTAATTGTAAAAGTAGTTTTTTCTTCTTCATTGGAAACGAAAGTAATTTTTCCTTTTAGATATTGTTCGACCAAAAGTTTAACGCTGTAGGTTCCGATGCCTCTTCCTTTGGGAGCTTTGGTACTAAAGGAGCGTTGAAACATTTGTAATTGAACGCTTAACGGCATAACAGAATTATTCCAGACGTTTATAAAAATTTCTTTTTCCGAAACTTTGGCGCTTATTTTTATCTCATCTTCATGCCTGGACGCTTCCAATGCATTTTTAATTAAATTTCCTATAGAACGAACGAGCAGCATTTTGTCGGATTGAAATTCAACATCGTTTTCTAACAAGCTAATCGAAATTCTTTTCTCTTTTGCGAGATAATGTCCGGTGTATAAAACACCCGCAGCATTTAAAATTTTATTAAGGGAAAGAGATATAATTTCCGGAACTAATTCACCGGATTCAGCGCTTAGCAGTTGGCGTTGTGCAAGAATTTCATCGATAAGCTGGGTGGAAACTTTTGGGAGCGTCTCTTCTATATCAATCAAATCATTCCCTTCGGAACCGGGTAATAGGCTGATCAGTCCATCAAGAGCGCCGGCGGTATTTAAAATGTCATGGAAGAAAATTCTTTCAAGCGCAAAGCGGCGTTTTTCATCGGCAATATCTTTAATTGAAAAAAGAGTGAAGGCTCTTCCGTCAATGTTAATTACTGAAGTGTGCACACGCAGGTCGAGAGATTCTTCAACATCATTCTTCTTCCGGGTAATTCGACATTCTTCTATTGCAGATTCTTTATTGTCTATTGTATGTACGATGGCTTTTACTGCGCCGCACTCCACGCAAAATTTAGAAGTTCCGCAGCCTGCAGGCATTTCATGCGCATGAATGCAGTCGATGGCTTCGCCGGGTCTCATACCATAAACGCATGCTCTAAGTCCCTCCGGCACATAATCAACTGCTTTTGAATTGAACGCTACAAGTTGGCGGTTTTGGTTTAAGATTAAAGCTAAATCAGGAAAGCCTTCTAATAATTCTGTTACAGTAGGATTCCTTCTAATAATTTGTCTTTCAAGTTCAATATCTTCGTTGGTTGTACGAAGTGGAGAAGCAAAATAGGTTTCAACGTTTTCTGTACTCATGATTTACTCCGATTTATAAATTTAAAAGTCAAAGGTCAAAAGACAGTGGTCATTAGTTTTCTAATTTTCCATTCCTAATTCTTTCTGTGTATAACCGGTTATTTCAGCAAAAGTAGTTTTTTCCCGCTGCTAAAATTACCTACTTGTAAAACATAAAAATAGATGCCGCTCGAAAGTTTTGAGCCGTCGAATTTTACTTGATGAAAACCGGCTTCGTTTTCTTCGTTGACCAATACAGAAACTTCTTTTCCCAACACATCAAATATTTTCAATGAAACAAAACTCTTTGTCGGTAATTGATAACGGATGACGGTTTCAGGGTTAAATGGATTTGGATAATTTTGATATAACTCAAATTTATCAAGAACTAATTTCTCGTCATCAATTCCTACGGCAACTGTAGAATTTTTCAAAATGTAATTATTCGGATCAAACTGAATTGAACTGACATTTCCATTCACCACAAAAGAAAATGATTGAATTGATTGATTATTAAAGACTGTAAACAAAGTATCACCGGCTGAAGTTTTAATTTTTATTTGCACCGGCATCGTAAAAAATTGCGGTGAAGAATTCTTTGCTTGATTAATCGAAACATTAACCGTTGAAGTCCCGCTTCCCGTTGGCGTTGTATTCCACTTAACCGTATAGTTCGGATAGTTTTCACCGTAGATCCATTCTTTGAAAAAATAATCGAGCGAAGAGCCGTAAACACTTTCTGCAACGCCCTGGAAATCTTCAGTAGTTGCAACATTGTAGGCATACCTTGGATCAATTAAATAATTTTGAAGAATAGTAAAGAATTTTTCGTCACCAACAATACCTCGAAGCATGTGGAGAACAGTTCCGCCTTTTTCGTAAGAACGATTTCCATCAAAAATTTCATCTACACGGCTGATATCTTTAACATAAATTGATCCAACTGCATTTCTCGCATAATTCATACTGCTTGCAATTGAAGCATCATAAGCAGCTTTCCCTTGCATTGCTTCTATATAAACCGATTCACAATAGGTTGCGAATCCTTCGTTCAGCCAAATGTTTTGCCAGTCTTTGCAGGTAACTTTATCGCCAAACCATTGATGTGCGAGTTCGTGAGAAATCAGACCATCCGAAAAATTACTACCGCCGATTGAAGTAACTGTTTGGTGTTCCATGCCGCCGCCCCAGCCGAATTGCGCATGTCCGTATTTTTCTTTTATGTAGGGATACAGACCAAATTTATCGGAGAAAACCTTCAGCATGGTTGTTGTGTGTCCGAGATTTGTTTTATTGTTGTTGAGATTTTCGGGATAAATATAATGGATAACAGACATCGAATCGGTTTTAGAATATTTGAAATATTGCTGATATTCCGCAAAGTTAGAAATTGCCATAGAAATTAAATATTGAGCGATGGGATAACGTTCCTGCCACTTCCAGGTTTTTGTCCCATCTCCATTGTTTACAATTCCGATTAAGCTTCCGTTAGAAATTGCTTTTAAGGAAGAATCGCATCGGATCCAAATATCGGCTGAATCGGCTTTATCGGCGGGGGTATCTTTACAAGGCCACCAATCGCTTGCGCCGTAAGGCTCGCTCAACGTGTAAATAGTTTGAAATCCATTATGGTAACGGGCTTCAAAACTACCAAAGCCGCTTGAACCCGGAGCTCCCTGATAATAAATTTGTAATGAAAAAATTTCATTTAACGAATAAGCTTTATCAAGTTGAACGGTAATAATATTATTTAAATGCTGAAAAGAAATTTTATTGTTTGAAAGTGTAATGGAATCAACGGTCAGCGTATTTTGTAAATCAAGTTTAACCGAGGTGAGATTATCTGCAAGACTTTTAGCTGTAACGATAACGTCTCCTTTAATATATTTTGGAGTGTGTGTAACGTAAACATTCAGTTTATAAAATTGAACATCAAAATTCGGATCGCCGGGGTAGTTTACTTTTGAAAAGTTCATCTTTCTTTCGAAAGTTTTTTTTTCAGATTGTATCAACTCGCTTCTTGCATCCTGTGCCAACAATAATCCATTCAAAATAAATAAAGTAAAGAGCAGTAACAATTTCATAATATCCTCGTATCCATTATTAAGCGAACAATTATTGACAGAACTTATTTATCATAATCTTTTCTAAAAAGCAAGGGAATTAAACTGAGCCGTTACTCCAACTTGAATTTGCAGCAGATCGGTTTTAGATTTTGAAGTAAGTAAAGTAACCGATCCATTCGGATTTCCGATAATAGAACCTTCAGTTAAATATTCAGCTTCCGTTCCTTTTAAATACCGGACTTTAAAGTCAAGAAATAATTCTCCCATGTCAGGCATCTCGGCTGGATTTGGTTCATAAATTTTGATCAACAATCCGCCGCCGAAACCGTAACTCCATGCATAGTCGCTAATGTTTTTTGAACTGGCAAATTCAGAACCATCTTTTTCGCTGGTTACTTTCGATTCGGTAAAAAGATAATTGCCGCCGAAAAGTAAATCTAAATAAGGTTTAACAACGGTTGAGTTTGTGGTCATACGGAAAAGAATATGAAAATTTGCAATGTTGTTTGAACGAGTAACGTTTACGGTTATTCCGGGAAGCGTAGTGCTAAGCGGTGCGTTAAAATCTTCATTTCCATAATTGATAAATCCAATATTTAATCCTACGCCAAAAGGAACACTGCTGTTTCCGAAAAACAAAAGACCTTCCATTCCGACCCCAACACCTAAATTTTTTACATTTGTTTTGAATTCATTCTGAGGGGCTGCAAAAATCATGTTCAAGCCGGCAGTTTGCGCGTGAAGAAAACTTTGAAGAATAATTAGAGAGAAAATAAATATAATAGATCGAATACGCTTAAAAGCCATTGTTATTCCTTTAATTTTTTGTTGTTGGATTTCCTTGAAATTGCTTAGTTTCCTTGTGTTGCAAAATGAAATATTTTATCTGCAATTTCACAGAGTAAAAATAAGGAAATTTAGGCTTGGGCGAAATTATATTTTGGACGCTTGTAAGGATATTAATCATTATTCCAACCATTTGGATTATGCGGAATTACTTTGATTACCAAGCCTGGTGGAGCATTTCATTCTTGCTTATTTACGGCGTAGTGCTTCATCCTGCAATCGTACAATTCAGATATTTTTTAGAAAAAAATAAAGAAGTGCTCGAATCAACTTTATGTTCAAGCTGTGAACATTTTGATAAAAGCGCCGTCCTTTGTATGAAGCATGATGAACATCCCACAAAACACTACCTACCGTGCGATGGAATTGATTGGTCGCCTAAAAGCAAAGGGCACGAAATAGAAGACCTCTCGGAATAGAACGCGGTAACTTTAGTGAGGTTAAATGGCTGAATGATTGAATGAAAATCATAATACATTAAATACCTTAAAACTTAGACCATTCATCTATGCTTTCATTCATCCATTCTCTAGCTAATAAATTTTAGTTTCAATAAACTACATTTTCCACTCACATCTGAAACCAAAATTATTTTTTCGCATCTCACTATTCAGAAAAACAAAAAAAGGAAATTAATATGAGTTTATTAGTAGAAGGAACAGACAGCAATTTTGATGCGGAAGTTTTAAAATCAGATTTACCGGTGTTGGTAGATTTTTGGGCTCCTTGGTGCGGACCCTGCCGGATGGTTGGTCCTATTGTTGAACAATTAGCCACAGAACTTCAAGGTAAATTAAAAGTTGTTAAAGTAAACACAGACGAAAATCAATCTGTTGCAGTTCGTTATGGAATTAGAAGCATTCCTACGCTTGGTATCTTCAAGAACGGAAAAGTTGTTGATTCTGTTGTCGGCGCAGTTCCGAAACAATATTTACAAGAAAAAGTTCAACCCTATTTATCTGTTAATTAATTGCACAAAGCCGGATGAGGATTTTACAATCCTTTTCCGGCTTTTACCTAACTAAGAAGATCAGCACACATCCCCAAACCACTAATGCCGTAACTACCCTTGCTCTCTCCGGAAATTTTACTTTGAACACATGCCAAATTTTTGCAACAAACATCATGGCAATAATTAACACCAGAGTTACAGCAACGGCTTCAGCAACATTTAGTGATTGATGTACAATATCCTGCAAACTTCTGTCTTCGATCACTTTTCTAAAAATAATTTGTAAGTGAAGCCAGTAAACAATAAGCGATTCGCGGCTTACATCTAAAATATAATTTTCTTTCAAACCGATTCTGTTTTCATAAAACCAGCATGCAGAAAAAATCAGAAAAACATATCCAAGCCGCAGAAGAAAAAAGAGATAATTAGGCGGCGGCATTTTTACTTGAAGAAAAAAACCTTCCGTTAATGCAAGATGTCCTGCAATTATAAATCCTAAACCGGCGAGTGATAAATTTCTAAAAAATATTTTCGTTGTTCCTTTATCCTGCGCCTTGATGAAATAGGAACAGGTGACACCGCCTAAAAACATAAATCCGAGCCAGGGAACAAGAGGAAAGAAAGAGCCGTCGGTTCTTGTAAGAAAATTCGAAAGAAATCTTGGGAGCACATGCGATGCATTCGTGTTCCAAAAGTAGGGAGAGATCCAAACGGAAAATGCGCCAAGAAAAAAGATGAGCCAGATGAAGACATTATCTTTTTTTATAACAAGCCGGAGGATGAAGAGAACCAACAAACCGAAAGCGATGCACTGTAATATATCGACATTTAGAAAACTGCTGATTTCTTCGGGAGTTGCTTTGTGCAGCATCTTTTGCAACGAAAAATAAGGGAGATGCAGATTGTAGCCGACTAAAAATATTAACCCGATCCTTCCGATCTGCCTCCAAAACGCAAATTTATATTTTCGGAACTCTTCAAGTTTCTTTTTCCCGGCAAGCACAAACGCAAATCCGGAAATAAATAAAAAGGAAGGCGCCACCAATCCGTTAATAAAATTCAAATTTGAAAACCACCACAAACTTTTTATTTGCGGTAAGAGCATCGCATTGAAAACATGCACTTCAATCATTATCAGTAATACTAATCCCCGGTGCAGATCAACAAACAACAGTCTCTGATTTTTTCCCATAGCAAATTAAATTATGGTTATTAATGGATTGTATGTAATTTTAATCGTGAAAATACTATTTCTGCATAACGAAACAAAAATAATTGAAAAAAATATTAATCACCGGTGCAACAGGATTAATCGGAAGAGAACTTTGCAAGACATTATCATCTCGCGGCGATGAACTTACGATTTTTTCTACCAATGTTGAAAGAGCAAAGACGATTCTTCCTTTTGCAAAAGAAGTTATCGCATGGAAAGATTATGAAAAAGATTACTCGACTTATATTGAAGGAAAAGATGCCGTCATTCATCTTGCCGGTGCAAGCGTAGCGGGTAAACGCTGGACAATAAATTACAAAAATGAAATTTATGATAGCCGCATTCATACAACCAATAATCTTGTTTCATCAATTGCACTTTGTAAAGACAAACCTAAAGTTTTTATTTCCGCTTCGGCAATTGGATTTTATGGCGAAGGTGGGAGTTCCGTTTTAACGGAAGCAAGTCCAAACGGAAAAGATTTTCTTTCTAATGTTTGTATGGATTGGGAAAAAGCTTCCGGACGATTAGAAACGTTTAACATGCGAAGAGCAATTGTCCGCACCGGCATTGTACTTAGTACGAATGATGGAGCATTAAAAAAGATGCTGCTTCCTTTTCAGTTTTATCTTGGCGGACCGCTTGGAAACGGAAGACAATGGTTTAGCTGGGTCCATATTGCCGATATTATTTCGCTTTATTTATTCCTTCTCGATAACCAAAAGGCAAAAGGAATTTTTAATGCCGTTTCACCTCAACCCGTGCAAATGAAAACTTTTGCGGACACACTCGGAAAAGTTTTGCACAAGCCATCCATCTTTTCAGTTCCGAAATTTGTTCTGCGATTGGTTATGGGAGAAAGCGCATCCGCAATTCTGGAGAGTCAAAAAGTCATGCCGGAAGCTTTGCTTCAAGCTGGATTTAAATTCAAATATGAAAATCTTGAAGAAGCTTTAAATGATTTACTCAAAATAAAACCAGTCGTATGATTGCATGGATGAATGAGTGAATGAAAAACACTCTTCTTAACGATCATTCAACCTTTCATTCATTCACCCATTCTTTCGAAATTTTTCTTTCATTTTAACATGTAACCATCCCCTTAAAAGCTTTATTCTTCCAGCTTCAGTACTTTTTCAAGCCTTCTTTTGTGCCGTTCTTCATTTGAAAATCTAGCGTTGGCAAAAGAGAGGACAATTTCTTTTGCTGTTTCAATTCCGATGATTCTTCCGCCGAGACACAAAACATTCATATCGTCATGCTCAACGCCTTGATGAGCTGAATAAACATCGTGGCAGACACAAGCGCGGACACCCTTTACTTTATTGGCGGCAATGCATGCTCCAACACCGCTGCCGCAAATGATAATTCCTTTTTCAGCTTCGTTTGCAGAAATTCTTTTTGCAACTGAAATGGCAAAATCGGGGTAATCATCTTTTGCATCGTAAACTAAATTACCGGCATCAATAATTTCAAAATTATTTGCAAGGAGATATTCTTTAATCTTTTCTTTCGTTTCAAATCCGCCGTGATCAGCGCCAAGGATAATTTTCATTTTATTTTCTTTCTGAGTTTAATTTCTTGAATTTTAATTTATAAAGATCGTAACCGAGCAGCACAAAAAATGGAGTGTATTCCAACAGAAGAACCCATGTATATTCTTGCCAGACTTTTCCCATTGGAGTAAAATTTGAAAAATTTGTAGTGAACAACAAACTCATCAGCGAAGAAAATGGGACGAAAGGATTCACTGCAGAAATCCATCCCATATACCAGGGATAAAAAGTTGGAGTAAAGATAATCATTGCAAGTAAAACCGCATAAACGGCGTAAAGAAAATTTTTATATCTCAGTGAAATGACAGCAACCGCAGCCACTAAACAAGCCGTGCAAATCAACCGTGCCGTTTGTCCGTTATGCAAAAACATGTTTAAGAAATTGTAAATCGATCCGTTGAATTCCCAGTGTGACAAGTATTTAAATATTGAATCGGTTAACGGTTTATTGTTCGGAAGGAATGGGACATAAAATGCGACGACTACAATTAAAAACAGTGAATAGAAAAGGATTGCTTTCTTAAACCAAAATTTTTTCAGAAGAAGAGGAAGAATAAAAACCGGATACAATTTTATAAGAAAACTAAATGCAAATGAAAGTGAAGAACCAATCAAATTTTCCTTCATCGCATAATATAAAAACATAACAAAAAACATTACCGCCGCCGCATCGAGATGAGCATTTACGAAAAATTCCATTATAGGCAGCGGAAGCCAAGCATAAAAAATAATCTGATGTTCGTTCTCTTTTTGCAAGCGGAATAATTTCAGAAGAAAGAGAAGCGTGACAAACTCGCAAAGAAGGTAAATCAATTTTAGTCCAACGGGCGATTCACCGCTGATAAAGTACGCCGCGGCAAATATCAATTGCGCTGCAGGCGGATAAATTGCTGCCATTGTTTTGAACGTTACTTTTGCCGGTAAATCTTTTCCGTGCAGAAAATTGAGCGATGAATCCGCCGGATTTTTTTCGTACGGATTTACACCGTTCAGTAAAATTTTTCCTTCCCACAAATAACGGTAATAATCATCCGATGTAGTTGGAGCGGTGGGCACTAACGTTAAACGGAAAAGCAATCCGAATAAAACAATTAGCTGCACAAGTGAAAATTCTCTACCGAACATCGAAATATTTTTTCCTTCACTTTTTTTCACCATCTGCACGGTAAAAAGAAAAAGCAAAAAGAAAACGGAATAAATGATGATATAAAGAAGAATGCTTGGTGAAGTAAAATTCGAAAAAGTATAATAGAGCAGCGATAATTCAATTAGAAAACCGAGCGCTAAAAATTTATTCCACGAAAATTGAAAGAGACGTTTCATCATGGGCTAATTTGAAAACTCCCATGATATACCAAAACGGATTCCCCGCCACGGCATCGGAAAATAAGGAGTGACGTAATAATTATTTCCGAAAAGATTTTCCCATGAAAAATAAACGACGGCAGATTTTTGAATTTCACCTGAAAGATAGAAATCAAGTGTAAACCAGGCGGGAACAAGAGGCTTGGTGGTGTTATAAAAAACTTGTGTTTCGTAAAAATCATATTGTGCATGGGCTTGTCTGCCGGAATATTTTGCCTCAAAACCTGTGCGTAAGCGTAAACTTGAATTGAAAAGTGTATCGCGGTATTCAACTTTCCAATTCAAAGTAATATTTGGAAGATAGGGTTTATTTGAACTCCCAATTTTCTTCGATGAGAAAGTTGAGTTTGTTAACGCGTGAATTTTCCAATAAGTATAATTAAAAGTTAAACCGGCTCCATAAGTTTCTTCGTCCGGAAGAAAAGAATATAAAGGATAGAATCCGGTTGAAGTTGGATTTGTAATAGGCGTATTTCCGTATCCGCTTTTATTATAAAAAAGATTGAATGTTATACAACTATTTTTTGCCGTTCTTTTATAACCAAGTTCCGCCGCAAAAATTGTTTGGGATGTAAATAAAATTGAATCATCATCTTTTACTTTTTCAAAATAGGAAATGCCGGAATAAAGAGAAGAATTTTCCGAGAGAAGAAAACTCACATCAGCGCCGGTACCGTAATATTTGGTTTCTTTCGACAAAATAATTTTTCCGAACACGGAAGGGATTAGATTTTTATTCCCAATATCGGAAGCGAGAATTCCATCAACCGCAAATTGATTGTTGATAATTTCTTTACCGGTAAAGCGTTCAAAATAATCTAAGTGTTCGTAATTCCCTTTAAGAGATAGGTTGAAAATGCTATAGTTAGTTTGGTGACTTATAATTCCACCGAGAACTTTTGTTTTTCTATCAGAAATAAAAACCGGAAGATTGCTTTGTTTTCCAAATTCATTTTGTCTGTATTCATCTAAATTAAAACGATAATAAAACGAAAGTTCCGAAGTACTTTCTTCATATAAATGAGCCAGCATCCTGGCGGAAAAATTATGCTGCTTGACTTTTTGATAGCGTTCGCGGATAACAACGGGAGAAGTGAGTATATCATATAAATACTTTTCCGGAGAAGTAATTATCGTTGCTAAACTATCATAATTGATTCCGCCGTTCAATCCAATATCCATTTTTACAAAATTATAGTTCAAGAAAAAGTTGAGTGAATTTGAGTACAAATATTTTAGTTTTACTTTTGCCTGCCACAGACTGAAATCAGAATTATAAAACCCTTGATCCATTTTCCGGTTGGAAACATCAAAAGAAAAAAGATATTTTTTTGAAAAGAGAGAATTGAATTGAGCATCAACATAACCTTCACCGAATGGAGATTCGATATATTTGAGGCGGGTGTAAGGCGGCATTGCTATAAAATCTTTTGTAATAAAATTTACCGCCGCCAGATTATTTTTTACTCCGTGCAAAAATGCACGCGGAGAAGGGACAAGTTCAATTGAATCAACATCTTCGGTTTGATACAAATTCAAATCATACACATTCCGCGTTCGGTCGTTCAGTAAAATTCCGTTTTCAAAATAACTGACATTGCCGAATCCGGCTCCGTAAAAATTCATTTCTTCCGGCAGTCCGCTAAAACCAAGACTTCTTTTATAACTGACAGGAACTAAAGAAAAAAGATCGCCGGCATAGCGCAAGTTCATTCTGCGAATTTCTTCATGACCGATTATTGAACTAAACGGAAGTTCTGCCGAAAATGTCAGCGGAATGATTGTGTCTTTAACCGCTTGCATTGCAAGCGAATCGACTGCCGCAGAATCAACCACAGTTGTAGATTTGATTTTTAACGAATCAACCGCAACTAAAGAATCACCGGTTGACCTGCCTTTAGCCGTAAGAGAATCGCTCATTGAAAAAGTTTGTACTGCGAAAAAGAAAAATATTAGGACGAATAGTTTCATTATCTTTTTAATTAACTGATTATCTATTGGTAAATTAATAATTAAATTTGTAGTGAAAAAATTAAACAATAAGGGCGCACTGTGAAGCTTTCAGTTTTATTACCGGGAATGGACGATCAATTCCTTTGGTTCAGCAATTTGTATGATGTTACTGGGAAAACAATTTTAGTGGTTGGTGAAAGTTCCGACGGACTTGCAAAGTTCATTGAAGAAAACTTTCAGGCGAAAGTATTTTTTATTGTGCATGAAGAGGATGCGCTCTTCCGCAGCCGGTTAACGCTTAGCGCTAACAAAAATATTAGTGTGCGGTTAATGGATTTTTCTCAAACGGATTTTAAAGATAACTTTTTTGACGTCGTCTATGCGCAAGCTTCCGTAACGGTTAAGGAAAGGAAAAAAATTGCAAAAGAATTTTTCCGCATTACTAAACCGGGGGGAGTTTTATGTGTGGGTGAAATGTGCAATCTAAAAAAAGAAGTTCCGCAAGTTATTGCGGATGTTTGGAACCGCTCATCGCTTGCCCCGTTGTTTGTTGATGAACTTGTTCCTTTTTATGAATCCGCGCAATGGAAACATCTTGATTCAAAAGATTTGTCGGAAACGTTAGACCGTTTTTATATTGAATTTGAAAAAAAAGCCGTAAGGAATCTGCCAAATCTTCCGGAAGGTGAAAAGAAACTACACAAGAAATTCATTCACAAAATCAGCCACGAAGCGAATGTTTTTTTACGGCATGGCGGATACAAAAATATCGGATTTTCCGCTATGTTGTTTGAAAAGGAAATTAAATGAGAAGAAATGATTTACTTGAATTGACTATTCAAAGTTATGCGTATGAAGGAAAAGGCGTTGCGAAAATTCCGATTGAAAAAGATGGAGTAACAAAAGATTTCGTCATCTTTGTTCAACATGCATATCCGGGTGATGTAGTTAAAGTAGAAATAAAAAAAATTAAAAAATCATACGCCGAAGCCAAACTTGTTGAAGTAATTTCGCCATCAAAAGAACGGACAAGCGCACGTTGTAATTTTTTTGGAACTTGCGGCGGCTGTAAGCAGCAAGACCTCTCGTATCAATCGCAAACTCGCTACAAGCAGGAACAGGTGAAAGATATTTTTAACCGGTTAGGTGATTTCAATGATTTCATTTTTGAAGAGATCATTCCCGCGGAACAAAATTTTTTCTATCGGAATAAAATGGAATTCTCCTTTGCAGAACAACGCTGGCTAACGCTGGAAGAAATTAATTCGAGCGAAGTAATCGATAGAAATTTTGCGCTTGGTCTTCACATTCCAAATTTGTTTGATAAAGTTTTAGACCTTAACGAATGCTTTTTGCAATCGGAAGCAAGCAACAAAATTCTCAACTTTACCAGAACATTTTTTAAAGAGAAAAACACTTCTATCTATACAACCAAAACGCACACCGGGTATTTACGAAATTTGGTTGTGAAAGAATCAAAGCACTTTCCGGAATTAATGGTGAATCTCGTTACTTCCGAAGAAAATGATGAACTGATGGATGAGTACACGCACAGTTTGAAAAAAGAAATTCCGACTGTAACCACTATTATCAACAATATCAGCAAGAAAAAAGCGTTGGTTGCTCTTGGTGATTATGAAAAAGTTTTTTACGGAAATGGAATTATTCACGACTCAATCGGAGGTTTTAAATTTAGAATTAGCGCCAACTCATTCTTCCAAACGAACACATTGCAAGCTGTAAATCTCTACCAGACGGCGCTCGATTATGCCGGTCTTTCAGGCACTGAAATTGTGTATGATCTCTATTGCGGCGCGGGAACAATTTCCATTTTTGTTTCGAAGTTCACGAAAGAAATTTATGGATTTGAAGTTGTGCCGTCAGCTATTGCAGATGCGGAAGTAAACAAAAAACTAAATCGAATTGAAAACGTGAAATTTTTTCTCGCTGATCTTTATAATTCTTTTATGGATGTAATTGAAAGTGAGCACATCCCCAAACCCGATGTTATCATTATAGATCCTCCGCGAAACGGTATGCACAAAAACACCGTTGCCGATATCTTGCAGCTTTCTCCACAAAAAATTGTTTACGTAAGTTGTAACCCAACAACACAAGTGCGTGATATTAAACTCTTATGCGAAGCGGGATATAAATTGGTAAAGGTGAAACCGGTTGATATGTTTCCGCATACCTATCATATAGAAAATGTTGCACTTTTGGGAAAATTCTAATAAGTAACCGTATGAGAGCTCAAACTAAAGCCGAAGAATATTTAAAAACTGGTTTTGCTAAAGGTAAAATTTCTGACCACAATGGAGCTATTCAAAACTATTCCAAAGCAATTGAGATTAATCCTCATTTTGCTAAGGCTTATTATTTACGTGGTAATGCTAAAGTTGAACTTTCAAATTACAACGGCGCTATTGAAGATTACAATAACGCATTAGAGATTGACTCTAAGTATGCCGAAGCTTATAATAATCGCGGCATTGCCAAGGCTAATTTGACAGACTACTATGTAGCGATTCAAGATTTTGACAAAGCTATAGAGATTAATCCTAAATTTGCTGAGGCTTATATCGGTCGTGGTCTCGCTAAATATAACCTTTCAGATTACAGCGGAGCCATTCAAGATTGTAACAAGGCGATTGAGATTAATCCTAATGATGCTGAGGCTTATAGTAATCGCGGTAATGTTAAAGATGGACTGTCTGATTATAAAGGAGCAATTCAAGATTATGCTAAAGCTATAGCCATTAATCCTAATGATGCTGCCGCTTATTCCAATCGTGGTATTGCTAAATCTAAACTCTCAGACTACAAAGGAGCTATTCAAGACTGTAACAAAGCTATAATTATAAATCCTAAAGATGCTGTGGCTTATTCTAATCGCGGTAATGTTAGAACCGAACTCTCAGATTACAGTGGAGCTATTCAAGATTATACCAAGGCAATAGAAATTAATCCAAAAGATGCGGAGGCTTTTTATAATCGTGGGATTGCCAAGGCGAATTTATCGGATTACACTTTAGCTGTTCAAGATTTTAGTTCTGCAATAGAGATTAATCCTAAATTTGCAAAAGCTCATCATAATCGTGGAAATGTTTTTACTAAACTAAAAAATTACAGTGCGGCTGTTCAAGATTTTAACAAAACTATTGAGATTAATCCTTATGATGCCGTCGCTTATTATAATCGGGGTAATGTTAAAACAGAACTCTCAGACTACAATGGAGCTATTCAAGATTATACTAAAGCAATAGAGATCAATCCTAATTTTGTTGAAGCTTATTATAATCGGGGTAATGTTAAAATTAAACTTTCAGATTATAAAGGAGCTGTCCAGGATTATTCTGAAGTAATTAAAATGAATCCGAAAGATGCTGAGGTTTATATTAAGCGTGGTAATGCTAAAAATAAACTTTCAGACTACAATGGAGCAATTCAAGATTATGATAACGCTTTAGAGATTAATCCTAATCAAGCTAAGACATATTCTAATCGTGGTACTGCTAAAGGTAACTTAAAAGACTATGCCGGAGCTATCCGCGATTATTCCAAAGTTATCGAAATGAATCCTAAGTTTGCTTTGGCTTATGTTGAACGTGGTATTGCTAAATATTTCTTTGGTGACAGAACCGGAGCTTATTTAGATTGGAGTAAAGCCGGTAAACTAGGTTATAGTAAAGCCTATGATCTGATAAAACAATATTGTAACGAGTAGTTTTATCAGGCCCATTTATAACTTCTACTCACTCTGAGCGAAGCCGAAGAGTTCTGTTATCGAGCAGCAGAACAAATTCCCCCTTCAGATTTTTTGCCTCAACTTCATGGAGAATTTCTTGAGCAGAAGCGCGGAAAAATTTTTCCGAGGGAAGCGTTAAATTGAACGCGACAACTACACGGCAATATTTCCCGAAGACTTTTACAATATCGGCGAGCAGCGCTTTCAAGCGATAGGGAGTATCAAGAAGAACGATCAACTCTTTTCTGTTTTTTAATTGAAGCAATTCCTTTTGCCGGATTTCTTTTTTTGGAGAAAGCCAGCCATAATAATAAAATTTTTCAAAATCTAATCCGGAACCGGTTAATGCCGGAAGCAATGAATTCGCCCCGGGAACCGGAATCACTTCAATATTGTAACTTATGCAGAGATCAACCAAAACATGTCCGGGATCGGAAAAAAGAGGAGTTCCGCAATCGGAAATTAAAGCGGCGATTTCTCCTTGAAGTATTCTCAGGGCAATTTCATCCGCAAAATCTTTTTCATTATGCTCGTTAATTGAGATAAGAGGTTTTTCAATTTTAAAATGAGAAAGCAGCCTGCGCGCTTCTTTGTATTCTTCACAAATAATAAAATCGACGTCAGTTAAAATTTTTAATGCGCGCAGAGTAATATCATCGTAATTGCCAATGGGCGTTGCAACAAGATAAAGTTGTTTTTTCATAAGGCTAACTTACGATTACACACCGTAAGAAAAAAGATTGTGCTCACGTCTTTGCAAACGGTATTTTATACCGGCTTCTTTCTCTTTATATTTGCATTCAAATTAAAGGAACACATGGAACAAATTCGGAATTTTTGCATCATCGCCCATATCGACCACGGAAAATCTACAATTGCAGATGCTCTGTTGGAGTTTACGGGAACTGTAAGTAAGCGTGAAGCAAAAGCGCAATTTCTTGATGATATGGATTTGGAACGCGAACGGGGCATCACCATAAAATCGCACGCCATTCAGATGGGTTATACTGCTAAAGACGGCAATCATTATATTTTAAATTTAATTGATACTCCCGGTCACGTTGACTTTTCTTACGAAGTTTCACGTTCATTAGCCGCTTGCGAAGGAGCGGTTCTAATTGTTGATGCCGCACAAGGAGTTGAAGCGCAGACGATAAGCAATCTCTATTTGGCGCTTGATGCGGGGCTTGAGATAATTCCCGTCCTAAATAAAATTGATTTACCGAGTGCGGAAGTTGATAAAGTAAAAGGGCAGGTCATCGATCTTATCGGTTGTAATGATAGTGATATTATTTTGGCAAGCGCAAAAGCAAGAATAGGAATTGAAGAAATACTTGAAGCCGTAATTAAGCGTATTCCCGCTCCCAAAGGGGATGAAACCAAACCACTCCAGGCGCTCATTTTCGATTCTGTTTTCGATCCTTACCGAGGCGCTATCGCATATTTGCGTGTTTTTAACGGAACGATAAAGGAAAAACAGAGAATAAAATTCTTCGTGCATGATAAAGAATATGATACCGAAGATATCGGCATTCTGGGAATGAAGAAAATAAGAACCGGCGAACTTTCTGCAGGAAACGTAGGCTACATGATCGCCGGAATTAAAGATGTAAACGATACTAAAGTTGGCGATACCGTTACTTTGGCTAAACACGGCGCAGTTGAACCTCTCCACGGGTATAAAGAAGTAAAGCCGATGGTTTACAGCGGATTGTATCCGACGAACACCGAAGAGTTCGAAAATTTACGTGATGCTTTGGATAAATTTCGTTTAAATGATTCCGCCCTTATTTACGTACCGGAAACTTCTGCCGCCCTTGGATTCGGATTTCGCTGCGGATTCCTCGGTCTGCTTCACATGGAAATTGTTCAGGAACGATTGTACCGTGAGTTTAATCAATCAATTATTACAACGCTCCCGAACGTTGAGTATATAGTTTACAAAAAGAATGGGACGAAAATTACTGTTGATAATCCGGCGACGATGCCGGCTGTTGGTGATATTGAAATGATTGAAGAGCCGTTTATGAAAGCTCAGATTGTTACGCCGAGTGAATACGTCGGGAACATTATGAAATTAGCAATGGATAAACGAGGCGTCTATAAAAATACTACTTATCTTGATCCAACGCGTGCGGATATTCAATTTGAATTTCCCCTTTCGGAAATTATTTTTGATTTTTATGATAAGTTGAAATCAACTACGCGCGGTTACGCTTCTTTTGATTACGAATATATCGGCTACAAAGAAGCCGATTTAGTAAAACTTGATATTCTGCTTAACGGCGAAACAGTTGATGCCCTTTCGATGATCGTTCACCGCGTTAAAGCATTTGACTGGGGAAGGAAAGTTTGTGAAAAGTTGAAGGACCTGATTCCGCGCCAATTGTTTGAAATATCAATTCAAGCCGCCATCGGAGCTAAGATTATTTCAAGATCAACGGTAAAAGCTATGCGGAAGAACGTTCTTGCAAAATGTTACGGCGGTGATATTTCGCGTAAACGGAAACTTCTGGAAAAACAAAAAGAAGGTAAAAAGAGAATGAAACAAGTTGGCAATGTTGAAATTCCGCAAGAAGCTTTTCTTGCCGTTCTCCAAATTGAAGATTGAAACATTAGTTAAAATTCCAAGAACCAAAACACAAATAACATTTTGAAATTTGTCATTTGAGATTTGGAATTTGTAAAAGGAAGTATGTTATGAGAAAAATTATCTTTGCGGTTTGTGTTGTAGTCTTAACAACCTTTTCGATGTTAGCGCAGCAAAAGTATTTGGTTTACTTTAAAGATAAAGGAATCGTTAAGCAAACTTCTTTACAAAAGAATTCACCTGCTTATAGCGAAGCCGTTCAATCGCTTTCCGAAAGAAGTATTCAACGGAGAAAAAAACATCTCGGCGAAGAAAATTTTATTACGTATGAAGATGTTCCGCTCTATCAACCTTACCTGGAGCGGCTTGAAACAACCGGCGCAAAAATTTGGAACAAACTGAAATGGTTCAATGCGGTTTCGGTTTATGCGGATGAAAATCAGTTAACAAAAATTTCTTCTCTTCCTTTTGTTGAAAAAATTGAAGCTGTTAAATCTCTTTCATTTCAGAAAGATAAAATGGATGATAACTCTCCAAAAAGTCTAGCAAAAAATTCTTCGACAAATTCTTCTTTAGCTTATAATTATGGTGCTTCTTATGGGCAATATGCTTTATCGGATATTCCGCAAGTGCATGCCAAAGGAATTTCCGGAGATAGTGTCATCATCGGAATTTTAGATTCCGGTTTCCGCTGGAAGTTGATTGAATCTCTTGTCTCAAGAAAAGTCTTAGCTGAATATGATTTTGTTTTCCACGATAATAATACTGCAAACGAATCAAATGATGTTGGTGGGCAAGACGGTCACGGTACAGCTATCTTTTCTCTCATTGGCGGTTATAAAGAAGGAAATATAGTCGCTCCGGCATTTAACGCATCATTCCTCCTTGCAAAAACAGAAGACATTCGTACCGAAACACATATAGAAGAGGACAATTACGCCGCCGCATTGCAATGGATGGACAGCATCGGCGTTGATATTACCACAAGTTCGCTTGGTTATAATGAATTTGATCCTTCAACATTTTCTTACACATATTCCGACATGAATGGGAAAACTACAATTGTAACAAAAGCTGCGGAACTTGCTTTTACTCAGTTTGGTATTTCGATGTTCACTTCCGCCGGAAATGACGGTAATAATTCATGGCATTATATTGGCGCTCCTGCAGACGGGTTTAATATTATTGCGGTTGGTGCTGTTTCAAATAATAATTACAAAGCCTCCTTCAGTTCTTTCGGTCCATCCTACGATGGGAGAATTAAACCTGAAGTAGTTACTCAAGGAGTTTCGGTTTATGGTGCGAGTGTCTCTGGTACTGCAAATAATGCTTATGGTTATGGAAGCGGAACTTCAGATGCTGCCCCCATTGCTGCCGGAGTAGCCGCACAACTCTTATCGCTGTATCCGCATTTGACGAATGTGCAAATAAGAAATATTTTGTTGGCAACATCTGGTAACGCGGCCGCACCAAATAATGAAATTGGTTATGGACTTGTTTCTTCTCTTAAAACGATAACGTATCCAAACTTCAAAAAAGTAGATCAATCCTATTCAATTAATAAATGTTTTGAAAAAGAAAATATTTTACCGCAAACCGTTGTACTTCATCTTATTAAAGGAATACAAACAGTAGATTTGCCAATGACAATTGGAACGAAAGAAATTTATTCGTCAGCCATTCCTTCTTATAACGATGGCGATGTTCTTCAATTTTATTTTACTTATACCGACAGTAATCAAACAGCTGTAAGAGAACCGGCAGATGGCAAATTCTTTGAAGCGACTTACGGGAAAATGATTATTACTTCCATTAATGACGGAATTCCCGAAGCTTATGACCTAAAGCAGAATTATCCGAATCCATTTAATCTTTCAACTTCAATCACATTTTTCGCGGTAGATAGTTCTCCGGTTGAGTTAACGATTTATAATCTGCTGGGGAAAAAAGTAAAGACACTGTATAGCGGTATTCCAAAAATTGGAAAGAATGTAGAAGTTTGGAACGGAGAAAATAATTTTGGACTTGTGCAGTCAAGCGGAATTTATTTTTACATATTGAAAAATGGAGATAAAATTCAAGCAAAAAAAATGGTTTTGCTGAAGTAATGCCTGGTTAAAACGGAAGATCAGTTATATTTTTCAACGTCAAGTTAGCGGGCTCATTTCCCAAATTAGATGAAGAAACTTCCACCGGGACAAAATTTTTATCTTCGTTTTGACTGATTTTTAAAGACGTCATTAGTCTAAACTGCATATCAAAGATAGGAGTTGTTCTAGCGTTAATTTAAAGTGAATTTATTTATTTAAAATACTTGATTTTGTGGTTAGGAGAAGTATTTTGATTGATCGTCAAAAGAAACGGTTGGAACTGATAATCGCATGTTTTTTTGCTTCCCTACATTTTTAGTTGATAGCAATAGTTTATATGACCAAATCTTAACCATTTTAATGGTTCCATGTTTACCGGATAATAGCAAAATTATTCCCGAATTCCAGAAGTAGGAGAATAATTAGCAAAAGTGGGTAAAAATTCTTCCCATAAACACAAAAAAATTTTCATTTAATTAAGAAAGTATTATATTTGAAATCCAATAAATTTGCATTTTAAAGAAAATGCTGGTAATTTTGTGTCTCTTTTGTCTGATTTGGGCGGACGCCGGAGTTGGAGAGCCGGGGCGGACTGTAAATCCGTTGGCATACGCCTTTGGGGGTTCGAATCCCTCGCCGCCCACTTTAGTTTTGTGTTCTTAAAATATTGGAAATATTACAACTGCGGGAGTAACTCAGTTGGCTAGAGTCACAGCCTTCCAAGCTGTTGGTCGCGGGTTCGAATCCCGTCTCCCGCTCTCTAGAATTTTCAGA
>JALNWB010000040.1 GCA_023231105.1 Ignavibacteriaceae bacterium
CCATAAAAAGTTGGTAATTTTCGCCGAATCTTTTAAATTGGAATTGAAAAAAATGAAAATCAGGTATTTGAAAACGTATATAAATAAGTCAAAAATCAGAACTCTTTATTTGCATAACCACATTTAAGTGCACTTTCCGCAAAAGTGCACTTTTTTTTTATATGAATATTAACTCGGTACTAAAATTTATTGAAGAATGGGCGCCGCCGCAAATCGTATGGCAAAAAGATAATGTCGGTTTGCAGGTTGGGAACTTGCATGGCAAAACAGACAATGTCATTCTTTGTTTAGAGGTAACCCATGAGGTTATTTCTGAAGCGGTCAAAAAGAAATGCAGCCTCATCATTTCGCACCACCCGCTTCTCTTTTCCCCGTTAAAAAAAATTGATACCGACCGAGACCCCATTTCCCAACTGACCGAACTTCTTCTGAAAAACAATCTAACCCTTCTTTCATTTCACACAAATTTAGATTTTACCGTTGACGGAGTAAGTTTTGCGTTAGCCAAAAAATTGAGTCTTACGAATATTCGATTTTTAGTTAATCAGAAAGAAAATCAATCGAAGCTTGTGGTTTTTGTGCCGGAAAATGCTGTCGATAAAGTCTCCGCAGCTTTATTTGAAGCGGGCGCCGGAAAGATCGGCGAATATGAAAAATGCAGTTTTAAAGGAAGTGGAAACGGAACATTTCAAGGTTCTGAATTTTCAAATCCCACCGTTGGGAAGAAAAATTTATTTGAAACGGTTGAAGAAATTCGCCTGGAAGTTTTAGTTGATGATTGGAATTTGGGCAAAGCAATTTCAGCAATTAAAAAAGCGCATCCGTACGAAGAACCGGCGTTTGATATTTATCCCTTAAAAAATGAAAACCTAAAATACGGTTTTGGCGCTGTTGGAACACTCGATAAGCCGTTGAGTGAGAAAGAATTTCTTGCGCATGTTTCAAAAAAATTAAATACTGCCATCCGGTTTTCGAAGGGGAAAGGAAAAAGAATTTCCAAAGTTGCCGTCTGCGGAGGTTCGGGAAGCGATTTGTTGAAGGAGGCAATTGCAAGTGAGGCAGATGCCTTCGTGACCGCCGATATTAAGTACCATGCTTTCCATGATGCGAATAAAAAGATTTTGTTGATCGATGCCGGGCATTATGAAACGGAAATTCTTATTCTGCCGGAAATAAAATCACGTTTAGAAAAGTTTCTAAGTTTGAACAAAGAAAATTCAAAAGTTTTTCTTTATGGAAAAACGACTAACCCTATAAATTTTTTTAATAAATAAAGGAGAATACTACGTTGCAAAATAAACTAAAACTACTTAACCAACTTCAGATGATAGACAACCAACTTGATCATCTGGAAGAACTTCGCGGAGACCTGCCGCTAAACGTGCAGGCTCTTGTAACGCAAATAAACAACCTGCAAGGAACCATCACAGCGAAAGAAGAAGAACAAGAAGTTTCTCTTAGCAAAAGAGCAAAAAATGAAGAAGAGATTGAGCGGCTGACGGAGAATCAGAAAAAATTTAAAGCTCAGCTTTATTCCGTTAGAAACAATAAAGAATATGACGCGCTAACGAAAGAGATTGATCATTCGGATGAAATAGTTAAAAAGCATCACGCGGAAAATGATGCTTTAGCAGATTTAAGTAAAAAGCTAAGTTTTGAAATCGAAGAGATAACTCCCCAGTTGGATGAATTGAAAAAAGAACTAAAAGAAAAAGAAGAAGACTTAGATAAGATCATAAAATCAAACGAAAAAGAAGAAGCAAAATATCTTGCAGAACGCGCAAAGATTGAACCACAGCTTAGAAAAGGTGATTACTCCGCTTATCTCCGCATTCGTAAAGCAAAAAAAGGATTAGCTGTTGCAACCGTGGTTCGTTCGGCATGTTCCGGCTGCCATAAAATTATTCCTTCGCAAAAACAAATTGAAATAAGAAAGAACGATAGAATTCACTATTGCGAATACTGCGGAAGAATTCTTGTTTCGGCTGAACTTGGCGATAAAAACGTATAATGAATGATGGGGAGTTTTTTTCATTTTAAGTAACAGTCATTTAAAAGATTCCTTTGGAAGGCTGATGAATTATAAAATATTCGTTTCCAAAGGGATCTATTGACTGCGTGATAATCTTTCTTTTCCAAACTTTTTTCATTTCTCCTTCGTCTTATTTACAAATTCAGATATTCGTTCACAGAATTATTTCGCATTCATATTTTCTTCCTTTTCCGTAACTTGCAAGTGCAATTAATAATAATTGAGGATTAAATGAAAAAGAGAACAATAGATCAAATAGATTTAAAAAATAAACGCGTGCTCGTTCGTGTCGATTTTAACGTTCCTTTAGATGAAAATCTAAATGTTACCGATGACAAGCGCATAGTTGAATCACTTCCGACCATAAAAAAAATTATTGCCGAAGGGGGAAAAGCAATTTTGATGAGTCACCTTGGCAGACCGAAAGGAAAAGTAAATCTCAAGTACAGTTTGGCGCCAGCGGCTAAAAAACTTTCCGAACTTCTTGGTAAAGAAGTGAAACTCGCTCCCGACTGCATTGGCGAAGAGGTAAAAACTTTAGTGAGAAATATGAAAAGCGGTGAAGTTATTCTTTTAGAAAATTTGCGATTCCATGAAGAAGAAGAAAAAAACGATCCCGCTTTTGCAAAACAACTTGCGGAACTTGGAGATGTTTACGTAAACGATGCTTTCGGCAGCGCGCACCGTGCACACGCTTCAACTGAAGGAGTTACAAAATTTCTGGCGGTTTCCGTTGCAGGTTATTTGATGGAAAAAGAATTAAATTATTTGGGAAAAGTTGTCGGAACGCCGGAGCGTCCGTATTGCGCTATTCTTGGCGGAGCAAAAATTTCCGGCAAGATAGATGTGATCAACAATTTACTTGATAAAGTTGATACGTTGATTATTGGCGGCGGAATGGCTTATACTTTTTACAAAGCGCAAGGCTGGGAAATTGGAACGTCTTTGCTTGAAGCAGAAAAAGTTGATCTTGCAAAAGAACTGCTTGAAAAAGTGAAAACAAAAAAGTTGCAGTTCCTTCTTCCTGTTGATGTTGTGGTTGCTGCGGAATTTAAGAACGATTCACCTTCCGAAGTTGTTAAAGTTAGTGAAATGCCATCCGACAAAATGGGGTTGGATATTGGACCGGAATCTATTAATTTATTCAGCGAAGCAATTAGAAATTCAAAAACCATCGTTTGGAACGGACCGATGGGCGTTTTTGAGTTTGACAATTTTGCCAAAGGAACAAATACGATTGCAGAAGTGTTAGCTGAAGTAACGGTAAAAGGCGCAACAACCGTAATTGGCGGTGGAGATTCTGCCGCGGCAATTGCTAAAGCAGGATTAGAGAAAAAAGTTTCGCACGTTTCTACCGGCGGCGGCGCTTCGTTGGAATTTCTTGAAGGAAAAGTTCTTCCCGGCGTTGAAGCGTTGAATGACTAAAGGATATTATTATGAAAAAAGATTTTATAAATATCGATAAGGAAATTTTGGGTGGAACTCCTGTTTTCTCGGGAACTAGAGTTCCTATCCAGACGCTTTTTGATCATTTGGAAAAGGGAATTACCGTAGATGATTTTCTAGAAGATTTTCCTTCTGTATCGAAAGAGCAGGCAATTCAAACATTACAGTTCGCGGAAGAAATCCTAACTTCAGAAAAATACAGTTTTATTTATGAAACTGCTGCTTGACGAAAATCTACCAAAGAAACTTAAGAACGATTTTAGTGAGTATTTTATTTGTACAGTGAGTGATAAGTTATGGAACGGAAAAAAGAATGGCGAGCTTCTTCAAGCAATGATTGACGATGGATTTGATGTTTTATTATCGTTTGATAAAAACTTACAGCATCAACAAAATTTTAACAAGTATCCAGTTGCGGTTTTTCTCTTAAACGCTGAGGATAACACTTATTTGACTCTAAAAAAATTAGTTCAACCAATTAAGGATATATTACAGTTGCCTTTGCAAATTGGTGTTACTGAAATTAAATAAATTATTTAAGGAATGTGAATGGGTTTATACAACAGAGATTACAATCGCCCTAGCGGATTAGGCGGCTTCGGATTGTTCCCGCCGGTGATTAAAAATTTGCTTATCATCAACGGTGCAATTTTCTTGTTAATGATGATGATGCAGAATATTGTTTTCAATGGCGTTCCGGCAGAACAGATTATAATTCGCTGGTTCGCATTAATGCCCTTGGGTCAAGGGTTTCAGGTCTGGCAGTTAATTACGTATCAATTTTTGCACGGCGGATTTTCGCACATATTGTTTAATATGTTTGCCTTATGGATGTTCGGCGCAGAGATTGAACATACATATGGCTCAAAAAAATTTCTGTTATACTATTTGTTATGCGGGGTCGGTGCCGGGCTTTTGCATCTGTTCCTTTCCCCAATTTTAACCGGAGCTTTGGCGCCAACAATCGGCGCTTCGGGCGCTATTTATGGTGTGATGATCGCATTCGCAATGTTCTTCCCGGATAGATTAATTTTTCTTTATTTCTTCATTCCCGTTAAGGCAAAATATTTTATTGCGTTTATGGTTGTGTTTGAATTTCTTGCGGTTGACAGCGTCGGCAGCGGAGTTGCTCACCTTGCGCATTTAGGCGGAGCGCTCGTCGGGTTTTTGTTTATTCTTTTTGATAAAGACTCTACCGTTAGTTTTAAGGAAATCTTTGGCGGATCACGCAGAGGATATTCTCCTCCGAGAAATATTTTTCAAAAATCTTCATTCAAAAATCCTTTTAAGAAAACAGAAACTGAAATTGAAGATGCAACTTACTCCGATGTGAATGATGGTAAAAGCGATGTGACACAGGAAGATATTGATAAAATTCTGGACAAGATAAGCCAGTCAGGGTATAAAAATTTAACCGAGCGTGAGAAGAAAATTCTTTTTGAAGCCAGTCGAAAGATGTAAAGGGAATGCCGGCTAAAAAAAAATTCTGGTTTACTTTATTAGCGGCGCTTGCCATTGGATTTGCGACAATTGTCTTTTATGCCGCGAAGGTAAAAACTATTGAGCAAAACACTTTCGTAAAGTTTTACACTGATTATTTGATAGCTCAAGATTCGCTTGGGAACGATGTTGCTTCCTCAAAAAAGATTAGAGGGCAATTGTATAAAAAATATTCGATAACCAACGAAGAATATCTTTCCACGATAAATGATTATAACAGCGATCAGAAAAAGTGGGCGGAGTTTTTCGGCAAAGTGATGGAGAACTTAGAAGCACAGCAGAAAAAAAGAAGGATCAAGTAAGTCGTAAAATTCCACCATTACTATACATGCCGACAAGAATATGTGGTTACAGAATTTTGGCGGAATGACTGGATGAATGATTCTATTGTATTTAATTCAACCATGCAATCATTCATTCAAGCCCACATCTTAAATAATTTTATTTTTTAGTCTCCTTAAGTTATAGTTTTCATCTTTGCAACAACAATTCTTATAGCGGCGTAACTGATAAACTCGGGAAGCCGCTTTTTCAATTCCTTTAAACTTGTAAATCCTTTTTGAACTTGTTTAGAAATCTGTTGATAAAGTTCTTCGGTTAAAAGAGATGAAATTTCGGTTTCGGGGAAATATTCCAAAATAGTTTCCACCTGCATTGAAATTACCGGCTCGGCAAGTTTTCTTGTTTCAGCAATTTCTTTTAACGTAAATCCTTTTTGAATTAACTGGTACGTTTCCGTTATTGACGAAGGAAGAGATCGCTTCCCGGTTTTTATTTCACTGAACAGCGTCGTATCGTTTTCTGCAAAGCCTTCGATGATTTCTAAAAATGCAGCGCCAAGTTTTGTAAACATCCGCTGATTAAATCCCTTTATCTGAAGCATCTCAAAATGCGTTGCCGGTTTTTTTTCTGCAAGTTCGCGCAGAACATCATCACCGCAGACAATATATTTTGGCTGTGCAAATTTCGCTGCAACTTTATCTCTCTCTTCTTTTAACAAATGAAACAGCTCTAAATTCTTTTCGTAATTCTGCGGTTCCTCGGTTTGAGGAATAATTCCTTTCTGCAGAAGAAACTGTTTCCCTTTATTCGTAAGAAAAATCTTCTTGAATTGTTTCGTATCCTTTTGCAAATCCTCAGTATCAATAAGATGCCGCACAACCGTGATGATATCTTGTTTTGAAAATGTTGAACAAACACCAAACGTGGAAATTGTTTTTAGGTTTGTCGCTTTCGATGAACCGGATAGAATCGAAACAAGCTGCGTTTCGGTTACGCCAAGATCCATTTCATGCGCAGTTCTTAAAAGAATTTCGCGCAAATAATCGATGGTAGATTCCGGAAGAGAATCTTTCGTTACGCAAGTATCGCACTTGTTACATTTATACGTTGAAACTTCTTCACCGAAATAACGCAAGATAAATTTGAACCGGCATTCTTTGCAGTAAACAAAATCAATCATCTGCTCAAGTTTTTTCTGCGCGTGAAAGTATGCTTGATTAAGCTTCATATAATTGATATTGAGCTTTGAAATTTCTACGCGCGGTCCTTTTAAGAAAAGACTTTCTCTGCCGAGCGGTTTGGTATATTCAAGAATTCCGCTGTGCTGTAAAGAGAGTAACGCCTTGTCGATTTCATCCGTTGAGGTACTGAGTTCATTGGCAAAATCTTGCAAAGAAAAATTAATTTTTGAAGTGAAGAGAGATGAACCGAATTTTCGAAGCAAGAAAATGATCAGTTCTTTTTTTAGAGCGGACTTTAAATGCTTGGTATAATTTTTTAGATGTTCTAAATCTATAATGATTTGAAGAGAGTTTTGCCGTTCGAAATCGGAAATAAATTTCAGATGCCCGGCTTCTTCGAGAATTTTAATTGCCGCCATCAGCAATCCCTTTGAGAAATCCTTTTTTATAAACGAAGAGAGATATTCAAAATTGATCGGAATTTCCGTCTCTTTTGTTTCACCAATTTTTACTTTTCCATAAGTACAAAGTCCCTCGTACAACTTTTGCAATAGTTCTTTATCAGGATAAGAAGACTGAATAAAATATTGATGAATGGAAGAATCATTCGCTTCAAACAATAAAACTGCGGTAGAAGGTTTTCCGTCTCTGCCCGCTCTTCCGATTTCCTGGTAATAATTTTCTATCGTTCCCGGCATGTTGTAATGGATGACGAGACGGATATCTTTTTTATCAATGCCCATTCCAAATGCGTTGGTAGCAATTATAACGGGAGTTTTGCTTTCGAGAAATTCTTCTTGAATTCTCTTCCGCTGCGCTGATGTTAGTCCGGCGTGATAAAACGAATTTTTAATTTTGTACATCGATAAGACTTGCGAAACGTCTTCGGCTTTTTTTCTTGATGAAGTATAAATTATCGCCGGAGTTTTGTAAAGCGAAACTAATTCAACAACTTTTTCATCTTTCTTTTTTGTGTGGATAACTTGAATAGAAAGATTGTCACGCTCAAACCCTTTTACAAAAACTTTTGGTTGATGCAGCCCAAGCTGCACGAGAATATCATCGCGGACTTCCGGAGTTGCAGTTGCCGTAAATGCCGCTATCTTTTTCACTCCGGAAAAAGTTAGGAACTCTTTTATTTTCCGGTAACTCGGACGGAAATTATGCCCCCATTCCGAAATACAATGCGCTTCATCAACAAAAACAAAGTTTGGATTAAGCTGTTTTATTTTTTCCGCGAAGTAAAGATTTTCAAACCGCTCCGGTGCAACGTAAAGGAGTTTTATTTTTCCGTACGAAACTTCTTTTAAAATTCTCTCAATTTCATAATACTCAAGCGAACTGTTAATAAAGGCTGAGATCATTTCCGTTTTATTCAATCCGTCGACCTGGTCTTTCATTAAAGCGATGAGAGGAGAGACGACAAGCGAAAAATTTTCAGAAATTAGCGCGGGAATTTGATAACAAATAGATTTTCCTGCGCCCGTTGGTAAAACCGCGAGCACATGATTTCCGGCAAGAATTTCTTTAATAATTTCTTCCTGCCCGAATCTAAATTTTTTATAGCCGAAATATTTTTCTAACGCTTGATGAGGAGTCATTTTACTTTATGTATGCGTACACATTCTTTTATTTTGAATTAAAGTTTTTACAAACATAACAAAAATAATCTTTGTGTAGGAAATGGAAGACCGAGAACAAGGATGAAAAAAACTGTTTTTCTTTTGATAATGATATTGCAAGATGTTGGCATTAACCAAACAATTGGCTTGCTTATATTTAAATACTTAAAAAATGGGAGTTTAACATGGGACGTTTGCCTCTTTAAGATTAAATAACGTGAAAGATAGGGAAGAATTATACGTTGAGTAAAACAATATTATTCATAACAATATAAAGGTTCCGAAATGATACATGAACTAAATGAAAACTTTATGGCTTTCTGCAAATTCTTGGGGTCGGGAGATATTAACAGTAAAATCTGGTTTGTAGGTATTGAAGAAGGTGGGAAGACTGTTACGAAAAAAAATATTTCTGAACAACTAACCATTTGTAAAGAAGAAACAACCTTTTTTCCCCTTGCTTCTGATAATACTCCTGTTTGGAATATTATTGCTGAATTACTTTTTAGTAAGTATTCCAATATTCATAAATTAAAAGATACTGAATATCGACAGAAGATGTTCGATGAAAAATATTCATGTTTCTTTTTAACTGAGTTATTTCCTTTACCAAGACTCAATAATTCAAGTTGGGAAGAAAATTATACTGAATTATTTGGTTACAGTCAATCAGACTATTTTGATTATTTATCGGATGTTCGTTCTTTTCGATTTCCAATTATTTACAAAAAATGGATTGAAAAACGACCAACAATAACAATTTGTTTTGGTTCAACATATCGGTACGAATTTATAAATTTATTCCAGTTGGGTCATTCTCGCTTTATAAACCTTCCTGATACTGGTATATTAAATTATCCAAAAGAGAATATTTTGTTGTGTCCGTTTTTTAATTATAGAACGATTAAAAATAAAGAAAGAGATATTCTAAAAGAATTAATAAATAAGTTGTAGCAAGAAAGAAGCTTTAGTAAATGCCGCCTTTAAACTATATTGTATTTGAGTAGTATTTAAAAAAATGACCAACTAAATGTATGGACTAACTATAATGAAAAGAATGTTTTTTATACTTCCCACATTAACTTTCTTTTTAATTACGTGTCAATTTATTTTTGCACAAAACGCTGAGTGGATAAATTATACTGTTTCAAATTCGGGCTTGCCTAATAACTGCGTCCAGTCAATAGTGATAGACGATCTAGGGAATAAATGGATCGGGACTGCTGGTGGAGGACTTGCCAAATTTGATGGCACAAACTGGAAGGTTTATAATAGTTCAAATTCGGGATTAGCAGATAATTGGGTCAGATCAATAGCATTAGACGATTTAGGGAATAAATGGATTGGGACATGGGGTGGGCTTGGGCTTTCCAAATATGACGGCACAAACTGGACGGTTTACAATAGTTTAAATTCTGGCTTGCCTAATAACTTTGTCCGGTCTATAGCGATAGACGGTTCAGGGAATAAGTGGATTGGGACACAAGTTGGTCTTGCCAAATTTGACGACACAAACTGGACGGTTTATACTACTTCAAATTCGGGCTTGCCTTATGACGATGTCTATTCAATAGCGATAGACAGTTCAGGGAATAAGTGGATTGGGACTACTTATGGCGGACTCGCCAAATATGATGGCACAAACTGGACGGTTTATACAACTTCAAACTCGGGCTTGCCTGATAACTATGTCTCTTCAATAGCTATAGATGGTTCAGGGAATAAGTGGATCGGGGCTGGTGGGCTTGCAAAATTTGACGGTACAAATTGGACGGTTTATAAGAGTTCAAATTCTGGCTTGCCTAATAACTGGGTCTGGTCAATAGCGATAGACGGTTCAGGGAACAAGTGGATCGGGACTTATGAAGGAATTACAAAATTTGATGGTATAAACTGGACAGTTTTTGATAATTCGAACTCTGGCTTACTTGATAACTATGTCCATTCAATAGCAATAGATGATTCAGGGAATAAGTGGATCGGAACCGAGGAAAGAGGATTAGCTGTTTACAAAGAAGGAAGCGCAGTTTCAATTAAAGAAAATAAAAAGAATATTTCCCCGACCGATTTTTTGCTTTTGCAAAATTATCCCAATCCTTTCAATCCATCAACCGTAATTAGCTATTGGTTTGCAACAAACAGCTATGTTACACTAAAAGTTTATGATGTATTAGGGAAAGAAGTAGCAACTTTGGTGAATGAAGAGAAAGAATCGGGAGTATATGAAGTAGAATTCAGTAGTCAGAGTACAGTAATGAGTAGCGGAGTATATTTCTTTCAACTTAGAGCAGGTAATTTTGTGCAGACAAAAAAGATGATAGTTTTGAAATAGGGCTATCGTTAAAAGATTTTCCACCGTAATATGATTACTTGCAACGAGCTTTAACTCGTTGAGTAGGAGAACAAAATAATATTGACTTTAGTCAAACAATGAGTTTGCTGGTATTGTAAGAGTGAAACTAAAATAAATAGGAGTTCAAAATGAAAAGGTTGCATGTACTACTAACGTTTTTACTTGTGTCTTTTTCACTTTATGCACAAAACCCCGAGTGGATAAATTATAATAAGTCAAATTCGGGTTTGCCTTATAACTCTGTTAGTTCAATAACCATAGACGATTCAGGGAATAAGTGGATCGGGACATTTCTTGAGGGACTTGCAAAATTTGACGGCACAAACTGGATGGTTTATAATAATACAAATTCTGGCATGCCTTCAAACAATGTCCATTCAATCGCAATAGACGGTTCAGGAAACAAATGGATCGGGACTCAAAGTGGTGGTCTTGCAAAATTTGACGGCACAAACTGGACGGTTTATAATAGTTCAAATTCAGGTTTGCCTAACAACGAAGTCAATTCAATCGCAATCGACGCTTTAGGGAATAAGTGGATTGGGACATGGGGTGGATTTGGTCTTGTCAAATTTGACGGCATAACCTGGACGGTTTATAATAGTTCAAATTCGGGTTTGCATAATAACATTGTTAATTCAATAGCACTAGACGGTTCAGGGAATAAGTGGATCGGTACTAATGCTGGAGTTGCAAAATTTGACGGCACAAACTGGAAGGCTTATACTGCTTCAAATTCGGGCTTGCCTGATAACTCAGTTAGTTCAATAGCAATAGACGGTTCAGAGAATAAGTGGTTCGCGACCAATGGTGGTGGAATTGCCAAATTTGATAACACAACCTGGACGGTTTATAATAGTTCAAATTCAGGTTTGCCTAATAAGTGGGTCTATTTAATAACGATAGACGGTTCAGGAAATAAGTGGATTGTGTCATCGAGTGGAAGCGGTCTTGCAAAATTTGACGGCACCAACTGGACAGTTTATAATAGTTCAAATTCAGGATTGCCTAATAACTTTGTCAATGCAATAGCTATAGACGATTTAGGGAATAAGTGGATTGGGACTTCTGGTGGCGGTTTAGCGGTTTATAAAGAGGGGGGTGTAGTTTCAGTAAAAGAAGATCAAAAAAATATTCCTCCAACAGAGTTTTTGCTTTCGCAAAATTATCCAAATCCATTTAATCCGAGTACAAAAATAAAGTTTTCAGTAGAGACACGCTGCGGCGTGTCTTTACGAATATATGATGTGCTTGGAAATGAAGTTGCGACTTTAGTGAATGAAGAAAAGCAGCCAGGCAGCTACCAAGTTACTTTCAACACACAACAAACCACCACCAACCGGCAACTTTCAAGCGGCATTTATTTTTATCAAATCCGCGCCGGTAATTTTGTGCAAACTAAGAAGATGATAATTTTAAAATAGGGACACGAATTTCACGAATTAACACGAATGTTGAAACCGAATTATGTCGTAGAGCCTTGCCATGGCAAGGCTCTACGGATTACCGAGAACCGACCAATTGCCTTATCCTTCTTTTTTCTTATTTTCCATGTGTGATCGATAAAAATTATACGAAAATCATTTCATGGAGTTCTCATTGTCTCAACTGAGCGGAAAAAAAATTTATCTCGCCGGACATAATGGTATGGTCGGTTCAGCAATTCACCGAAGATTAGTTGCTGCAGGTTATGAAAATATTGTTACGCGAAATTATCCTGAAATTGATTTAATCCGACAGACTGAAGTTGAAGAGTTATTCGAAAAAGAAAAACCGGAACTTGTAATTGTCGCAGCAGCAAAAGTCGGTGGAATAGTTGCAAACAATACTTACCGCGCTCAATTCATTTATGAAAACTTGATGATTGAAGCGAATTTGATTCATGCCGCATATAAAAACAATGTTGA
This sequence comes from Ignavibacteriaceae bacterium, assembly GCA_023231105.1. Taxonomy (GTDB): domain Bacteria; phylum Bacteroidota; class Ignavibacteria; order Ignavibacteriales; family Ignavibacteriaceae; genus UBA1563. Next base: position 12,324 of record JALNWB010000040.1, read on the forward strand.
GAAATTGATTTTCCTCGGGAGTTCGTGTATCTATCCCAAACTTGCGCCTCAGCCGTTAAAAGAGGAATATCTTTTAACTGGTTTATTGGAACAGACAAACGAGCCTTATGCCATCGCAAAAATTACCGGAATAAAATTATGCGAAAGTTATTACCGTCAATACGGCGCAAATTTCTTCTCGGTAATGCCGACAAATCTTTTTGGATTCTATGACAATTTCAACTTGGAAACATCTCACGTTCTGCCTGCTTTGATGAGGAAATTTCACGAAGCAAAATCCGAAGGGAAACCTGCGGTTGAACTTTGGGGAACCGGAAAACCGTTACGCGAGTTTATGTTTGTTGATGACTTAGCTGATGCAATCTTTTATCTTATGGAAAAAATTGAAGCGAAAGATTTATATGAACAAGGATTAACACATATAAACATAGGCACGGGTGAAGATTTGACGATAGCCGAGTTAGCTGAATTAATTAAAAAGATCGTTGGCTTTACCGGCGAAATTATTTATGACACAACCAAACCTGACGGCACTCCAAGAAAATTATTAGATGTTTCCCGTTTACACAATCTCGGCTGGAATCACAAAACTTCTCTCGAAGAAGGAATAAAAAAAACGTACACTTGGTTCGTAGATCAACTAAAAGCTAAAGTGTAGGAATGGAAAAGAACCAAAGTCTTGAGCACGAATGAATGAATGGTTGAATGGTTGAATGGAAAGCAAAAGATTAAATAAATAATTTGCGGGTAATCCAATGAATGAAATTTTTATTAAGTATGGAGAGAGAAATAAAAACATTAATCGCGGTTATAGAAAGTTGGATGTATGGAAAGAAGCAATTGATCTCTTTGCTTTAGTGAAGAAAAAACTTAACGAAATAAAAATTTATCTCTAAAATCAAAAGGACAAATAGAAGATTCGGTTTTATCGATTTCATCAAACATTGCTGAAGGATACAGCAGAAGATTCTTAAAAGAAAATATCCAATACAATAGTGTAGCATTGGCTTCACTTGCAGAAAATTATTCTCAAATATTTGCCTTGCTTCATTCGAATGATATTGATGAAGTCTGGTTCAAAAATTATGATGATAAACATTATTGTCTTGAGAATAAATTGATAAATTTAAACAAAGCATTAGTTGAAAAATTAAAAAATGATGACAACTGGAAGAATGATAATAAAGTGAAAGAATTAAATGAAATTTATGGTCTGAAAGAAGCATCGTAAAATTTCATTCACTCATTCAACCATGCATTCATTCTTTCATGCGAAATAGTATTTAAAATATTTTATTATAATCTACAAGGTTCACATTCATGAAAAAAGCACTCATTACAGGCATTACCGGACAAGACGGAAGTTATCTAACAGAAATTCTTCTTGATAAAGGATACGAAGTTCACGGAATTATTCGCAGAAGTAGTTCATTTAATACCGGAAGGATTGACCATCTCTACAACAACCGGGAAATAATGAACAAAAAATTATTTCTCCATTACGGAGATTTAGTTGATACGAGCAATCTCAATCGTCTTTTAGAACAAATTGAACCGGATGAAATTTATAACCTAGCTGCGCAAAGTCACGTAAAAGTATCTTTTGAAATTCCGGATTACACCGGACAAGTTGATGCGCTTGGTACGCTTCGCTTTTTAGATGCGATACGCGAAGTTGGTTTACGCGAAGTAAGATTTTATCAAGCATCAACAAGTGAGTTGTTCGGAAAAGTGCAGGAAATTCCACAATCGGAAAAGACTCCTTTTTATCCTCGTTCTCCTTACGGAGTTGCAAAACTTTACGGTTACTGGATCATTGTGAATTACCGCGAAGCATATAACCTTTTTGCGTGCAACGGAATTTTGTTTAACCATGAATCGCCACGACGCGGAGAAACTTTTGTAACAAGAAAAATTACTCGCGCAGCTTCACGTATTGTTGCAGGTTTTCAACAATCGCTTTCGCTTGGTAATTTAAATGCAAAACGCGATTGGGGCTTCGCTCCCGAATATTGCGAAGGTATGTGGCGAATCTTAAATCATAACAAAGCTGAAGATTTTGTTCTTGCAACAGGAGAAACGCACACCATTAAAGAATTTGTTGAATATACTTTCCGCGAACTTGGTATTGAATTGAATTGGCAAGGTGAAGGAGAAAATGAAAAGGGAATTATCAGCAAGATTGATTTAACCAAAGCCGCAAAACTTGCAGGAACAGATGCGCAAAGTTTCCAATATCAATTAAGAAATGATTTGCAGATCGGACAAGCCGTTGTTACGATTGATCCCAATTATTATCGTCCTACAGAAGTTGATCTACTTATCGGCGATCCGACAAAAGTTGAAAAAATATTGGGCTGGAAAGCGAAGACGAAGTTTGAAGATTTAGTTAAAGTAATGATTCAAGCTGATCTTGAAAAGGTTTTAAAAAGAGGTTTTTAGAGTAACTATTTGAGGAGAACATATGTTCCGTAAAATATTTTTCCTGTTGATATTCTTAATCGGATTCAGCCAAACTTCCTTTTCACAAACCGCTTATGGAGGGATGAAAAAGAAGGTGTATCACCCCTTTACCGGAACGCTTGTGTTTACGATGGAAGGGGGAGCTACCTACGGATTAACCGATTATAAAGATTTCTCTCTCGACTTTCTCGGAAAGGGAATGGTCGAATTTTTCCTTCCAACTTACTCAAAAAGTTCTTTTGGCTTTCGTATGTATGGTGGCGCGGGCTATTTAAAAGGAAAAGATAAATTAGCAGATCCGGTTGAATTTCGCACAGATTTAAAATTAGCCGGTGGCGGGATTGTTTATGCACTATCATTAGGGGAAGCAGTTTTTCCTTATGTTTTTGCGGGCGCAACATATACTTGGTTTAGTCCCAAAGGCGCTAGTGGAGAAATTCTTCACAAATTCATCTACAAAAAAAATGAGCTTGATTACAATGCTGAATTTGGAATGAGAATTCTTTTAACCGATAATCTTACCATGAATTTCAGCGGGGGCATTCAACTTAGCCCAAACGATTACCTTGACGACAAACTCTTTGGAACCAGTAAAGATGCAATACTTATTGGGGCAATGGGATTTTCGTTTTCCTTTTTTGGAGAGAATGATTCCGATGAAGACGGAATTGTTGATTCAAAAGATATATGCCAGAATACCCCCAAAGGAATTAAAGTTGACCAGTTTGGTTGTCCGATCGATACCGATAAAGATGGAGTTCCTGATTATTTAGACAAGTGTCCCGATACTCCTGAAAAAGTAAAAGTTGATAAAAATGGTTGTCCTCTGGATTCTGATAATGATGGTATCCCCGATTATATTGATATCTGCCCCAACACGCCAAAAGGAGTTTTAGTTGATGAATTTGGATGTCCGTTAGACGCAGATAACGACGGCATACCTGATTATCTTGATAGATGCGCAAACACTCCTATTGGAGTTCAAGTTGGTAAATATGGCTGTCCGCTTGATAGCGATGGTGATGGCGTTCCGGATTATTTGGATAAATGTCCAAACACACCGAGGAATGAACAAGTTGATGAATTCGGTTGTCCTATAAAAAAGCAGGAAATTATTAAAGAAGTTCCGGTTGTAAAAGAAATTGTTTTAAGCGCTGGAGCCTCATTCGGTGTTGGCAGTTCTGTTTTATTACCGGGCGCTTATGGAGACTTGGATAAACTTGCACAAACCATGCTTGAAGAAAAAACTTCCAAATGGTTAATTGAAGGACACACTGATAATGCAGGTTCTGCGGCTAATAATAAAAAACTATCATTGAAGAGAGCAAACGCTGTTGTAAGTTATTTGGTCTCAAAAGGAATTAGCAAAAACCGTTTCACTGTTCGTGGAATGGGACCTGATTATCCTGTTGCCGACAACAGAACGGAAGAAGGAAGAGCTAAAAATAGAAGAGTTGTAATTTTAAGAGTGAATTAATTTTAAAAAGTTATTACCACTATTAGATTTGTACGATTGTAATAATTGGTAGAACAATATTTTTGAAATTGAATATCGAACATTGAACAAGGAACAACGAATGATGAAGTTTTTTCTCTTCAATATTCTTCATTACTTGTTCGATGTTCATTATTCCTTTTGGTTCTGGATTGTATGAGGTAAGGACGGGCAGTTTTTCCTTTCACTAAAATTGAATATTCCTCTTCTGAAGTTCTATGATCAAATTCTCGTACCCGATAAATTGAATCCCCTCCCAACCTAATTTTTTCGCACCATTTACATACTCAAGAATATCATCAATAAAAATATGTTCTTCAGGAAATAGTCCTGTAAAAGATTCAACAGCCTTATAAATTTTTTCTTCAGGCTTTACTGCATTTATTTCATGCGAAAGAACGAGTTTATCAAAGTACTGTAGGAAACTATATTGTTCCCACCCATATTTTTTATGGATGGCATTCGTGTTGGAAAGTAAAACCAATTTATAATTCTTTTTCAATTTCGGCAGCAGGGAAGCGACATTTTCGTTTAGGGTAAATATTTCAGAATAAATTTTGCAGAAAATTTCTTCATCAATTTTGTTATGCAAAGCATTGAGCATAATCGAAATGAATTTTTCTTTTGGCAAATCTCCACGCTCAAAAGAACGGTGAAGGGCATAATTATCTTTGTAAAATGAAAGGAACGCTTCGCCGAGGTTTTCTTCTTTTTTATTCAATCTTTTTACGGCAATCGAATAATCAAAAGGAAGGAGAACATTCCCGAGATCAAAAACGATTGCTTTAATTATATTTCCACTCATCAAATTTGTCTTTCGCTATTTCTAAAGTAAATTTATTTTGTAAAATAATTAAAAAAATCTTTTGCCGGCAAAGAAAGGGCTCGTTAAATGAAATTAGCATGCGGAACATTTCTCCTTCTCTTGTTTTTTATTTCTCCAATCGATTTTGCTCAAACCAACATTTCGCTCCGCGGAAAAGTAGTTGATGCGGTTACCGGCGAGCCTTTGGTTTTTGCCAATGTTCGGTTGGCAAATTCTTCGACAGGAAGCATTACCAACAAAGAAGGTTTTTTTGAAATAAAAATATCTTCAAGTGCGCAAAAACTTATTACAAGTTTTATCGGGTACCATACCGATACCACCGAAGTTCTGCTTGACAAGAAAAGAGAAACCGTTTCGATAAAATTACTTCCTTCTTCCCTTCAGCTTTCAGAAGTGCTTGTATTAGCGGAAGAGAATCCTGCGTATGCAATCATTCGCCGGGCAATACAAAGAAAAAAAGAACGAGCTGACAAATTAAAAAGTTATCAATATTCATCTTACACAAAAGGAAGTTTAAAAACAGAAGACAACATTAATGCTCGCGGCAATTCTGTTTCCCTCGGAATTGGTTCAAAAGATTCTGCCGAATTAAAAATTACCGGCATACTCGAAAATCAAAGTACCGGTTATTATAAAGCTCCGCACAAAATAAAAGAAGTTATTATTGCTCGGAAGCAAAGCGCTAATTTCCCATCATCTGTAAATATTTTAACCGGCGGAAGGCTGCTGCAGAATTTTTATTCTGACAATCTTAATTTCTTTGGTAGAAAAATGACCGGACCTCTCGACGACAACTCTGCCAAATATTATTCTTTCAGTTTAAAAGATACGCTCGCACAAGACAATCATACGATTTATAAAATATTTATGACTCCTGCCGATTCACTCGATCCTGGATTTGTTGGCGACATTTACATCTCCGGAAAAAATTTCGATTTGGTCAAAGTGAATTTAAGTTTAAATAAAGCCGCAAACTTCAGCGGAATTTTTAAGAAGATCACAATCGATCAGCAGTTCGATCAATATGACAATATTTATATGCCGGTAGATTACCATCTTGTTGTTGAAGTGGACATTACGGGGCTGGCAAAATTAGGTTTTGAAATGAACACACTGCTCAACAATTATGAAATTAATAAAAATATTCCCGATGACTTTTTTAACAAAGCGATTATTACCGTGTTGACCGATGCCGATAAAAAAGATTCAACTTATTGGGATTCTATTCAGCATATTCCAAATACCGAGGAAGAAGTTACCGCATATAAGAGAATTGATTCCATCTCTGCACTTCCATTTTCTTTTTGGGATGAATTTTCGTGGCTCTCAAATCGTGTAACATTCTCAAAACATTTTTCAACGACTGGTCCGTTGGGACTTTATCATTTTAACCGTGTTGAAGGAAATGCGCTTGACTTCGGCTTTTTCTTTTATGATTTGTTAGACAATCGACTGCAAACTTCTCTTACAACAAGTTACGGCTTTGCAGATAAAAGATTTAAGACTTCATTCTCTTCGCTCTATTACTTTGGTGATTATCGGACTTATTCTCTTTCTGTCAACGCGTTTAAAAAAACCTCAATTTTATTTGAACGAAGTTCTTCCTACGGTGATCTGTTTTCAACATTAAGTTCGCTCTTAAGCAAATATGAGTTTAACGATTTTTATTATTCTCGCGGATTTACTCTTTTTGCAAGTGGGGAAATATCTCCTACCTTAAAATTGAAAGTTGGTTTCTTTCAGATAGATGATCAGTCGGCTATAAAGAATAGTGAGTTTTCAATTTTCGCATGGAAGAAAAAATTTAACGATAATGCAGCAATTTCAAACGGATTAACGAGTGCTATCAAAGCCGGCTTTACAATTGATTTTCGTGACTACATAGAAGATGGCATGTTCCGGCGAAGAGCAGGAGGTAGTGATGGCAAAATAATTTTTAATGCCGATGTTACCATTGCAAAGAACAAACTTCTGAAAAGCGATTACAATTTTACTTTGTACGAAGCATCTCTCAACGGCGGCATTTCAACATTTAAAACAGCCGATTTACAATTTGGTCTTTACGGTTTTTATAATGCAACAGGTTCGCTTCCGTTTCAAAATTTTTACTCACTTCCGGGAAACATCACATCGCTTGGCAAACGATTTTCATTCCGCACTTTAGGTTTAAACGAAGTTATTGGTGACCGCGTTGTTACGTTTCATCTTGAACATAATTTTAGAGATGAAATATTTAGGATGTTAGGAATATCATTTTTGAAATCTTTAAATCTTCAGGTAAGCTACTATTTTAATGCCGCTGTAAGTGATGTTAGTGCATCGGGGATGAAAAATCTTTTGTATCAAGACAAAGCTTTCAAAACACCGTTTTATGAAAATGGATTCAGTATCGGGCATCAACTTTTCCCGATTGCGTTAGAATTTTCTTGGAAAATAAATTACCGCGGCGAAAGAAATTTTGTCATCGGTCTAAACTCAGCATTATTAAATTAGCAGGAAGAAATAAAATGAAAAAAGTTTTCACACACGATAGAAAACAATCTTTTGATGTAGGAAAAATTGTCTGCGTCGGCAGGAATTATATGGATCATATAAAAGAACTTGGACATCAAGCCGAAGAAAAACCGGTGTTGTTTCTAAAACCAACATCCGCAATGATTTATTCCGGCGAGAAAATTATCTATCCCTCTTTTTCCAGTAATCTGCATCACGAAATTGAACTTGTACTTCTTGTCGGCAAAACAATTACCAATGCTACTCTTGAAGAAGCGAACGATGCAATTATTGGTTACGGTATCGGTTTGGATATGACACTGCGAGATTTACAAAATCAAGCGAAAGATAAAGGGAATCCCTGGACAATCTCAAAATGTTTTGATACTTCCGCGGTTATTTCCGATTTCATTTTGAAAGAAGATTATGAATTGAATTTTGAAGAAACAATTTCACTTAAAGTGAATGGAGAAATCCGCCAGAAAGAAACATTAAATAAAATGATGTTCAAACCGGACGAACTCGTTTCTTACATTTCTTCACGTATGACGCTTGAAGAAGGAGATTTGATTTTTACCGGAACACCATCCGGCGTAAGCGGCTTAAATAAAGGCGATAAGCTTGAAGGTGAAATTACGAACGTTGCAAAAATAGAAACTGAAATAAGTTGAATTATTAATTACGATAAGTTAAGTTTGGATAGATATCCGGAGTGATTATGTTTGATTTAAAGAAAAAATATATCGTTGATGAAGAGAACAAGAAAGTAGCAGTTCAAATTGATATAGGAACTTTTACTCAAATTGAGGAAATTTTAGAGAACTATGGATTAGCAAAACTAATCACCGAAAATAGTGATGACGAAACATTGTCTGTGAAAGAAGCTAAATCGCTTTATAATTCTTTAAACTGATGAAAATCGTAGCACAGACTTAAGTCTGTGTTACAAACCCATACGTGGAAAGTGAATTTTGTATAATATGGATTATTTATTTAACACAGAAAGAGATTTGCGGATAATATCTTCCAAACTTATCTCCGGGTTTTCCGTGCTGATCTCTCTAACTACTTTTTCCGCAAGTTGAATTTTGTATCCAAGCGTTGTAAGTGCTGCGGTAGCTTCACTTTTAATATTTGATTTTGGCTCTGCAGATTCACCTAACGAAGAAATCCCTTCAACTTTTCCGCGGAGTTCGATCAATAATCGCTCAGCTGTTTTTCTTCCGATGCCGGGAATGGCTGTTAATCTTCCGATGTTTGCAAATTCAATCGCCTCTTTCAACTCATCAACTGAAATACCAGAGAGAATCGTTTGTGCGGATTTTGGACCGATGCCCGAAATTAAAATTAATAGTTCAAACATTTCTTTTTCAGATTCCGAAAAAAATCCAAAGAGCGTTAGACTGTCCTCTTTAACATGCGTGTGAATAAAGAGTGAAACTTCTTCGAGCGTAGAAATTTTTTCAAACGTAGTGATTGAAATAAAAACTAAATAACCGACTCCGTTTACATCAAGAATAATTTTTGTCGGTTTAAGCGAAATTATTTTTCCTTTTAAAAATCCAATCATGGTTATTCAATTATTCTTTCCGGAAAAGCTTCGGCGAAAGCTTTCCAACTTTTTGAAGAAGGTGTTTGTTTATCTTTTCTGAACGCATGACAAATGGCGGCTCCGAGCGCATCACTCGCGTCAAGTGGTATTTCGTTCTTTACACTCAAAAGCGTTTTCACCATATAATTTACTTGCTCTTTTGATGCGGCGCCCGTTCCAACTATTGATTTTTTAATCTCACGCGGAGAATATTCGCCAATAAAAAGTTGATGATGAACTGCAGCCAGAAGCGAAACGCCACGCGCGTATCCAATTTTCATTGCTGACTGCACATTCTTTCCGTAGAACGATGTTTCAATCGAAAAATCTGTCGGGTTATAAATTTTTATTAACCGGTTTAACTCCGCATAAATAATTTTTAATTTATCCGGTAGAGTATTTTCTTTTGTAAGATTGATAATACCAAAGTGCAAAAGTCGCAGCTCATTTTTCTGAAAATGAACAACACCGTAGCCGGTTTTTATTGTTCCGGGATCAACTCCGAGGATAATCATAAAAAGTAACTTAGTCTTTTCTTTCAGTAAATAAATTCCGCAACAAATTTATGCCGGGGTTGATTGTTTTAATTCATTTTCTTTTTTTAACGCTTGAAGTCTTTCTCCAAACCAGGCACTCAATGTTGCAAACACAAACGAAACGCCAAAGAACACTAAATAAAATAGTAAAGGAGAGGCGTTCCAGTTCATCGTCTTATACAACATTCCTTTTGAAGAATAAATGAAGAGTAAAGAATAAAGCACAGCGGCAATTCCGGGTTCAATTATTGTAACACCGCTGGATTTGTATCCAAAATAAAAACTTAAAATAATTATACCGATAAACATCCATCCAAATAAACTTAAATAACCATTAACTAAAAATCCGGAAATTAAAATAGAAGGAAGCAAATGGTAAATAACCAAAAGACAAAATCCGACACCAACCCAGCGCCAATCTATTATTCTTTGTTTTTGTAAATTTTCCATATCAATCTCCTGCAGCATTATTAAATCGACTTGATGATTCAACTCTCGTGGATGCACTATTTTTACTAATATTAGCAACTACTTGCACAAAACCTTTTTGTCCGTTGTAATTAGAAAAATTTGGATTTGAACATCTTGTTTTACTAACAGCAACAATGGTCATTAAGGAATCTGATTTATAAGGCGCTAAAAAATAATTTGCTTCTTTAACTAAAGCAAAAGATTTTAAATTATTTAACTCAATATACTTTTTTTCTTTTGAGTCTTTCGAAGAAAGAACAAAAGAACCATTGCCGCCGCCAAGCTCATGGGGAAGGATAGCAAACTGCCGTGCTTCATTAGAGAGATCAATTAGTTCCGACACAATATTATCACGGTTGTCCTCTATAGCGATATTTCTTTTCATATTCTCACTAATCTTTGAAGCAACATAAAAGTGAATGATTGATGAAACGAAAATCGAAATTAAGATTATACCGCTTAAAATTACTTGAACAGAATGTGGATAGAAAACATATTTTTTCTCTTCACTTGAAGAATTTTTTTTCTGGGAAGAATTTTTTAGTCCAAACATCATTAATGTTGGGAAAACAATTCCAATCAATAAAATGCTGACTAATAAATAAATTTTAGATTGAGTTCCGAACAAAAATATTTGTCCGTTAAATTCATTAATGCCTTGAATAATTGTTAACCCCATTGCTCCAAGCCAAGGCAAAATTAATCCTCCTTTAAAGACCTCAGGAAAATCTAATACATACGGATAAATTTTACCACTAAAAAAAGTGAGAACAAGAGTAAATACAGTTAAGGCAATAATTAATTTTATAAACGAAGGAGAAAACTCCGAAACATTTTTTGTTCCGTTTGTATCGTTATCAGTTTTCTGATTCATACTTAACTCCTTTCGATGTTAATGTTGCTCTAACTTGAACCATTCCCTTTTTCCCGGAAGCGTTCGCAAAATCAGGATTTCTTCCTTTAACAGCCATTTCTTGTCCGATAAAAACTAATTCTGTATCGCTAAGAACTTTATTAAAAATCATCGGACTATCGTCTTGAGAAAATTTTAATGTTTCAACAAAACCGGAATCCGTTTTGATAAGTTCATTGTAAATCTCTTTTAAGGATTTTTTATTCTTATCTGCCTGCGAATGATAGTTTGAAAGGACTTGCAACATTGCGTTATTTAATCTTACGTTTAGCACTCCCCGGCTAATTTTACCCCTTATTTTTAGTAGCGTTTGTTTTTGCCAGGTTGATTGTTCGTAAGCTAATGACCAAGATTTAAAAACGAAAAATACTCCAACAATAAATACTGCTACCAGAATAATTTTTCTTTTAACGGGAAAATGTTTGATGTTGAAAATAATAAGCGCAATGCAATAGGCTAAAGCAACAATTGCAGATGCATTTAAACTTTTCCATAGATTAATATTATCAATAGAAAGAAAAAAGGTAAGTGTGGTTACAACAATTCCACCAAAGAGCCAATAGAAAATCATACTTAAACTCCTTTAATGAATAAGTAAATAATTTAATTGAACCCTGAATAATTTAAGAAGATTAACTGAACAAAAGAATTATTTTAAAATTTATTTTCATCAAACCAATACAAAAACTATGAGCAAATTTATTTTCAGAAATCGACTTTCATTCAACTCAAGTTTAAAAATAAAATATCATCACAATTATTTTATAAGCGGATGATTGCCGTGTTAACGAATTATCTATTCTTGAATATCTGCATTGGAGAAAACATTCTGCACATCGTCGTTATCTTCAAGCGTTTCGATAAGTTTTACAACTTTCTCCGCATCCTCTCCGGCAACTGCAAGAGTATTTTTCGCAATCCATTCAAGGGAAGCGTTTTCAATTTCCAATGTTTTATCGAGCAAAGTTTTTCTAACGGTCTCAAATGATTCAAGCGAAGTTGTGACTTCAAAAATATCTTCTTCGGTTTGCATATCATCGGCGCCGGCGTCAAGAACAATTTCCATTACGTCATCTTCGCTTTTATTGTTGCGTTTTACAGAAATAATTCCCTTGCGCTCAAACATCCACGCAACGGAACCGGATTCTCCCATGCTGCCGCCGATTTTACTGAAGATGTGTCGTACTTCCGCTACGGTACGATTTTTATTATCGGTGGCAACTTCAACAAGAATTGCAATACCGCCGGGTCCGTAACCTTCATACATTAACTCAACGTAAGAAACACCTTCAAGTTCACCGGTTGCTTTTTTTATTGCGCGTTCGATGTTGTCTGCCGGCATGTTGGCGGCTTTTGCATTATCGATAGCAAGCCGTAATCTCGGATTTCCGTTAGCGTCACCGCCACCCTGGCGAGCAGCGATGGTAATTTCTTTTATCAGTTTGGTAAATATTTTGCCGCGTTTGGCATCTGCCGCCCCTTTTTTTCTTTTTATTGTTGCCCATTTTGAGTGACCGGACATAAGGAATTCTCCTATTTATTTTCTTTTATTTTTATGTCTTTAATTCTGAATTGTGGAAACACTTTTCCGTCTTTAACCATTTGGTCGATTGAAAAAACCGTATCAAATTTAACGCTTCCGCCGTTAATTAACGGTGCAAATTCAGCCATGTTAAAGCCGATACAATCAAAAACTTTATCGCAATCTTCTTGTTTGATAGTTAGTACCAAATGTTTCCCGCTGATTACACGGGATGAAATTGAGCGTACATCTTCAGCCCATAATACAGGACGCATATTTTTTGGACCAAATGGAGAGAACTGTTCAACAATTCTAATAAACTTAGCTGTAATTTCGGATAATTTAATTTTTGAATCAATTGTTATTTCAGGAATAAGATCATTCCGATCAATTTTCTCTTTTACAATCTTGAGGAACCTTTCGCGGAACTCATCAATTTTATCTACTTCAACGGCTAAACCGGCGGCCGCTTCGTGTCCGCCGAAATGGATCAAGACATCTTCACATTCTTTCAATGCTTCATAAATGTTGAAACTGGCAATACTTCTTGCAGAACCTTTTGCAATTCCGTCGATGGTTGTAAGCATTATGGTAGGTTTATAATATTTTTCTACTAATCGCGAAGCCACAATCCCGATTACACCCGGATGCCAATTTTCTTCGTGTAGAACGATAGCGAGGTCTTCGACAATATCAACACTATCAACAACCTTTTCAACAGCTTCGGCTAATGTATCGACATCAATTTTTCTTCGTTCATAATTTTCTTTTTCCAAAACCAAAGCAAGCCTGGTCGCTTCTGCGTCGTCATCAGTAATCATTAATTCAACGGCAGTTTTTGCCTCGCTTAAACGTCCGACAGCATTTATTCTTGGAGCAAGAGCAAATACAATTTGCCCTGAGTTAAGATTGCCCGGAATTATTTTTGCGCTGTCAAGTAAAGCTTTAATTCCCGGACGCGGTGTGCTATTTATTTGTGATAATCCTTCTTTAACAAGAATTCTATTTTCATCAATCAAAGGAACAATGTCTGCAGCACCGGCAAGAGCCACAAGATCCAGATATTGCATCGGTTCATCACGTTTTCCGATCCGTTCGCAAATTCCTTGAATAAGTTTAAAAGTTACTCCGGCGCCTGATAAAAATTTAAAAGGATAATTACATCCCGGTTTTATCGGATCGAGTAAAGCGTAGCAATCAGGTAAAGTTTCTTTTGGTTGATGATGGTCGCAAATAATGATGTCGATTCCAAAA
>JALNWB010000041.1 GCA_023231105.1 Ignavibacteriaceae bacterium
CGCGGTTGCCGTTGATACGCATGTTAAACGGCTTTCAAATTTACTTGGATTTATCAAATCCGATGATCCTGAAGAAATTGAATTCAGAATAAAAGAACTTTTACCGGAAAAAGATTGGACAATATCAGGACACTTATTAATGCAGCACGGAAGGAAAATTTGTGTAGCAAGAAAACCAAAATGTATTGAATGTAAATTAGCCGACTTGTGCCCCGGTTTCATTCCTCCATCAAAACAGAAGGGAAAATAATGGAAGATATTTCACGAGACAGAGAAGTGTGTTTATCAATTTTAAAAGAATTTACTCAAAACGAAAGTCTGCTTAAACATGCTTTTGCTGTTGAAACTTGCGTTCGTGCATATGCAGAAAAATTAAACGAGGATGTTGAATATTGGGGAAACGTTGCGCTGCTTCATGATTTTGATTATGAAAAATATCCCACCGCCGAAGAGCACCCTTTTATGGGAGAAAAGATTTTGCGCGAAAGAGGTTTTGAAGAAAATTTTACAAAAGCTATTTTATCTCATGCAGATTATTCCGGTGAACCGCGCGATACAATGCTGAAAAAAGTTTTATTCGCTTGTGATGAATTAGCCGGATTTATTACCGCAGTCGCGTATGTGCGTCCAAGCCGAACGGTTGATGAAGTAGAGGTTAAATCAGTTTTGAAAAAGTTGAAAGATAAAGCCTTTGCGCGCCAGGTGAACAGAAATGATATTCAAAACGGCGCGATAGAACTCAATATTCCGCTTGAAGAACATGTTCAGTTTTGTATTAATGCCATGAGAAAAAATAAAACGACGCTCGGCTTGTAATTATTGCTCAGAAAAAAAAATTTGAAAATGCCTTGACATATATCCACTTCAATGCTTATTTTTCAATCAAAAATTAGGAGAATTTCTATTTCGAGATATATGCTACTTTAGTGTTAAATTGAAACTTTCAATTAGGATTATTTTTGATTAAGAATATTAGCAAAATCTCGATAACGGTTTTTCTTTTAATCTCTCCTTTATTCCCCCAGGAAGATATAAAAGTAATTTCATCGACAACATCAGCGATGGTAATTGAGTTTACGCCTCAATATCAGCCGATAGAAAAAATTTCTGTCAATAATAATGAATTTTCAAAGGTTTCTTTCATTGGAGCTTCAGTTGAAAATTCGATGAATTTTGGAGAATCTGAAGTTCTTGCAAAAAGAATCAACATTGGCGTTCCATCCGAAATTGGCAATACGATTCAGGTGTTAGATTATTCATTTGAAGAAAAGTCCGGGCGGCTTCTTCCGGTTCCTTCGCCCCAAAAACAAAACGGGATAACTGATTATTCTTATTCAGCTGGTGAAAACTATTTTCAAAATCAAAGTGGAGAAATAGTTTCTTTCGGAGATTTTGGTTTTGTTCGAGATTTCCCTTCGCAGACGATCTTGATTAAGCCGGTCCAATTTTTCCCGCAAGAGAATAAAATTAGATTGTACAAATCCATCCGTGTAAAAATTTCTTTTGCTCCTTCCACATTTATTTCTAAAAAGAGCGATGATCTTTTTGTGAAAGATTTTCTTTTGAATTATGAAGTTGCAAAATTTTGGAGCAGGGAAAGTAAATCACTAAAAAAAATTACTGTCAATCCTTCTGTTCTGGCTACAGGAAAGTGGATCAGATTTGAAGCTCCTACGGAAGGGATGTACAAAATCACCAGATCGATGTTGAGTTCATTTGGAATTGATGCGGCAACTGTTGATCCGAGAACGATAAAAATATATAATAACGGCGGTGCAACTCTTCCGGAAAATCCTGATGCGGGACGTGCTGATGATCTTGTTGAAAATGCCATTTATGCTTACGGCGAACAAGATGGAAAATTTGATGACGGTGATTATCTTTTGTTTTACGGAAGAGGAACAGATTTTTGGTTCTTCGATCAGAGCAGTAATAAAGTTGTCCGCTCATATAATCCCTATTCAAAACAAAATTATTATTGGATAACTTCCGGCGGCAATACCGGTAAACGGATTTCTTCTCTACCAAGTTTACAAAACACCAATAAAATCAGCCAGACTACGACACAAGCATATCTTTTTTATGAAGACGATAAAGTTAATATCGGGAAAACCGGAAGGCATTTTGTAGGTGATGAATTTACGGAATCAATTAAAAGCAGAAGCTACTCACTAAAGTTAGATGGTATGCTGCCGAATTCGCTTATCAGTTATAAAAATAATTTTATTAATAATGCAACTGTGGATGTTCCTTTTAAAATTGAAGAAAACGGAACAACGCTTTTATCTAAAAATTTGCCGAGACATGGAAAATATTCATACGGAACACTTGACGCGAGCAGTTTTTCTTTTACCGGTACACTACCGGAAAACAGAAGTCTGTTAAAATTTACTTATTCTCCTCCGGATTTCGGTTCTACCGGGTATTTAAATTATTACGAAATCTCTTACAACCGGGATCTGAAATATTCGGCGGAAAAACTAATTTTCTATTCGAACAATGTTGACGGAATAACCGAGTATCAACTTTCAAATTTTAGTTCATCGAATATCCGGGTATTTGATATAAGCGATTTTGCAGAAGTGAAAGAAATTAGCAATCCTATTTTACTAAGCGGCGGAGAGTTTAGATTTCAAGCAAACGAAAGTTCAACAAAAATTTCTAAATACCTGGCATGTGTTGACGGCGATATAAAAACTCCTGCCAATCCGGTTGAAATGAAAAATCAAAATCTTCACGGAACGGACGGGAAATCAAAATTCATCATCATTACTGCGAAGGATTTTAAAGATCAGGCAAATCGTCTAAAAAATTACCGCGAAAATGAAAGCAAAGTAAAAATTTCAACAACTGTAATAGATGTTGATGATATTTTTAATGAGTTTTCCTGCGGGATGAAAGAACCTTCCGCAATTCGAGATTTTCTTCGTTATGCTTATGATAACTGGAGCGTTAAGCCTGAATTCGTTTTGCTTTTAGGCGACGGCGATTACGATTATAAAAATATTGAAGGCGGAAACGGAAACTTTGTTATTCCTTATGAGACAAACGAATTCCTTGACGAAATTTATTCTTATGCTTCGGATGATTATTACGCTGATATTATTGGTAATGATACAAAACCTGATTTAGCCATCGGACGTTTACCGGTGAGAAGTGCATCAAGCGCAAACAGTTTTATTGATAAAATAATTGATTATGAAACAAACTCTGAACGCGGACCCTGGCGAAATTTAATTACTCTTGTTGCTGATGATGCGAAGACATCAGAAGGTGATGAGCCAAATATGCATACACCACAATCCGAAACGCTCGCAAATTCATATATTCCAAATTCTTTTGATCTAAAGAAAATTTACTTGGCGGCATATCCGACCGTTATAACTGGTTTGGGAAGACGCAAACCGGAAGTTAATCAGGCTATTATTGATGCAATAAATGATGGTACAGTTCTTTTAAATTTTGTTGGACACGGCAGCCCGGAGCTTTGGACGCATGAACAAGTTTTTGTTCAAAGTGTAACTATTCCTCAATTAAAAAATAAAGATTATTTTTTCTTAACAGCTGCAACTTGCGATTTCGGGTATTATGACAAAACCGGCGGACAAAGTTCCGCAGAAGATTTAGTGTTGAAAGAAAATTCCGGTGCAATTGGTTCTCTTTCCTCCGTAAGACCGGTTTATTCAGATCAAAATGCCGCTTTAAATAATAGTTTTTATACTAACATGTTAAAGAGTAAAAGAGATACATTGAATCTTCCTATTCCCATTGGAAAAGCTTATTTTTTAACAAAGACTATTTATAATGATCCAAACTCTTTAAAATTTCATCTTTTTGCCGATCCGACAATGAGATTACAGATACCGCAAGAAAATGCTTCGGTTGATTCTATTAATCATGCTTCAACTTCTACAGTTCCGCAAATAAAAGCATTAGGGAAAGTTAATCTTACCGGAGCAGTACGTAATAAAGATAATTCAGTTAAAAGTGATTTTAACGGAGAAGGTATTTTAACAATTTTTGATTCGCAGAGATTTGTAACTTATAATGATTTTGGTCCGGACTTCCGAGTAGTACAACAAGGAGGAATAATATTTAAAGGAAGAGTTAGCGTTGCCAACGGAATATTCTCAACAAGTTTTATTGTACCTAAAGACATTTCCTACGAAAATAAAAACGGGAAAATTGTTTTTTATTTTTTTAATAATGAAAGTGACGGAGTTGCGGTTACTTCCAATATAATAATTGGAGGGACTGATTCTACAATTGTAAATGACGGCAAGGGTCCCGAAATAGAAATCCGGTTTGATGATCTGCAGAACGAAAGCGGATACTTAGTTAATCCGAATTCATCTTTATTGGTAAAACTTTCGGATGAAACGGGCTTAAATACTACCGGCTCCGGTGTCGGGCATAAGCTGGAAGCCGTCTTAAATGACAATGAAGCCAACACAATCGATCTTTCAAATTATTTTACCGGTGATCTTGATGCTGAAGGGAAATCGGGACAAGTAAAATATAAATTCAACAGTTTGAGCAAAGGTGAAAACAAAATCCTTGTAAAAGCCTGGGATGTCTTTAACAATTTTTCATCTCAAAGTGAGTTCTTTAAAGTAGTTGATAACAATGGTTCAACTATCGATTATGTGATGAATTATCCAAATCCATCTAAAGGCGCAACTACTTTTACTTTTCAGCACAATATTGAAAAACCGATTTCGGTTAAAATAAAAATTTATACTATTGCCGGAAGAGCAATTGCGGAAATTGAAAAGACCAACATTCCTAACGACAGGTTTGTTAGAGTTGAATGGAACGGTAAAGACAAAGACGATAACGAAATTGCCAACGGAGTTTATCTTTATAAAATTATTGTAAATGCGGTTGATGGTTCGGTTACTCAAAATGTTATCGGTAAAATGTCTATTATCAAATAGCGCCCACAGTTATGGATTTTGTCACGAATAGTACTTTTAATAACTTTAATAATATATTTACTAACTATATAAAAATCTATCTCCTATGGAGGAAAAAGAATGAAAATGCTCTCAAAAATATTAATGCTTAGCCTGGTAATGATTAGTCTAACAAAAATTACCTACGGACAGGGTGAAGCGGCGGTTCCGTTTTTATTATTGGCGCCTGATTCACGTGCTGGCGCTATGGGTGAAACCGGAACAGGGTTGGCTGATAATTCAGCAGCTATTTTTTGGAACCCTGCCGGTATTGCTTTTTTAACCGGACAAGAAGCAAGCGTAACGCATAGTAACTGGCTACCACAATTCAAACTTGATTTATTCTACGATTATTTGACATACAGAAATTATATTGAAAGTATTCAAGGAAGCATAACTTCAAGTATTACTTATATGAACTATGGTGAATTTGTTCGTACAGGTCCCGATTCTCCCGATCCAATTGGAACTTTCCGTTCATTTGATGCCGCACTTACACTTGGTTATGCTACAAAACTTTCCAGCGATTGGGGACTGGGATTAAATTTCCGGCTTATTCACAGCAATCTATCCGATAAACCTACTGCCCAAGAAACCGGTTCAGGTGTAGCAACAAGCGTTAGTTTTGATATAGGCGCAATGTGGCGTCCTACTTCATTTTATATCCCTTGGCTTGATGAAGATATGAGTAACCGGTTTAGTATAGGTATGAATTTAAGCAATATCGGTCCGAAGATTTTCTACATTGATAAAGCCCAGGCTGATCCTATTCCAACCAACCTTCGGTTAGGATTTGCAACCATTCTGTGGAAAGATGAATTCAACTCACTAACATGGACTTTAGATTTTAGTAAACTACTTGTAAACAAGCTGACTAAAGAAGAAATTATTGGGAAAGATACGGTTAGCGTAACAACGGTTGATCCCGTGTATCGCGCTTTATTTTCTTCATGGACAAATAAACCGTTCAGAGAAGAATTACGCGATATCGTCACTTCTGTGGGATTAGAATATTGGTATGGTTTGCCGGGCGATTTTCTCTTTTCAGTTCGCGGTGGCTTTTTTTATGAAGACCCTTCATACGGTAATAGAAAATTTATGACGGCGGGCGCCGGTATCCGCTATGATATTTATGGATTCGATTTCAGTTATATTTCAACAAGCATATTCAAGAACGGTGAGAATCATCCGCTTGATAACACGCTGCGATTTACTCTTTCCGTTGGCTGGGATGCAGTTGCGGATAAATCAACCGGGTTACCGCGGGGAATTTAATCTGAATGAAAATTCTAATCCAAAGGATGCTTTGCAAAAATTATTTTTTAGCAGCTTTAGTTTTATGTATGGGCAGTCTTTCTGCCCAAACTTTTATCGGAAAAATAAATCCTTTTCCGCAACAAATTATTGAAAACCGAAACGCGGTTGATACGATAAAAATTCTTACCGTTATGGTTGAGTATCAAAAAGATACTGATAATAACACTACCGGCGACGGCTCTTTTCATTCAATTTATGAAAAAGATTACGGCGACAAAATAATAGATCCATTACCGCATGATGTGAATTATTTCTCTAATCATCTTGAATTTGCTAAAAATTATTTTGCAAAAGTTTCAAACAGAAAAGCAAACGTCGTCTATCAATTTCTTCCCCAAATTATTACCGTTTCAAAAACGATGAGGAATTACTCTCCGCCTGTTAACTCAACTGATTTTACTGCAATGGCGGAATTTATGAAAGAAGTTTGGACACTTGCAGGAAATCAAAATCCAAATTTCAATTTTGGTGATTTTAATTTGTTCGCAATTTTTCATGCTGGAGTCGGTAGAGATATTTCGCTTCCCGGAAGTCTGGGCAATGAAAAAGATTTACCATCAGTTTATCTTGGATTGAACGCGCTTCAAAAATATTTTGGAACTTCATTTGACGGCATCCAAGTTGGTAACTCAAATTTCAAGATCAAAAACAGTATGATCCTTCCGCAAACAGAGAATAGGGAAATATCATCTTTCGGACAAACAAGTTTATTTCAAGTATCGATTAACGGATTGATCGCCGCAAACATTGCAAGCTACTTGGGCTTGCCGGATTTGTTCGACACCAACACAGGATTGAGCGCTATCGGTAAATTTGGCCTGATGGATGGTCAAGCGATTTTTGCTAACCGGGGACTTTTTCCACCGGAACCTTCCGCATGGGAAAAGATTTTTCTTGGTTGGGAAATTCCATTTGAAATTCCGGTGAGTGCTGGAAACTCAACGCATACAATTGCTCCGAGTTTAAATGCTTCGCATCAAATTTATAAAATCCCCATCAACGCGAGCGAATATTATTTAGTTGAATACCGCCAGCGCGATGTTAATCAAGACGGATTAAAAATTTCTTTTAAACAAAATAATGTTGATGTAACAAAAACTTTTGCGTTAAACGCCTATTCTTATTTTGAAGCGATTCCGGAAACCTTGCTTGCCGGCGTTACTACAAGCGTTGATGAATATGATTTCTCTTTGCCAGGCAGCGGAATACTCATCTGGCATATTGATGAAAAAGTAATTAATGAAAAAATTGCCGACAATAAAATTAACAGCGATAAAACCCACCGTGGAGTTGATCTGGAAGAAGCTGACGGGGTGCAGGAAATTGGAGAACAGTTCACTACAATTTTTGGCGACAAACTTGTTGGAGAAGGATCGGAATTTGATCTTTGGTATAAATCAAATACGGCAAAACTTTATCAGAATAAATTTTCAAGCGATACTCGTCCAAACACAAATGCGAATGACGGTGCAAACAGTTTAATCACTTTTCAAAATTTTTCTGATTTAACCGATCCTACGCAAATGACATTCGATGTGCAATTTGGCGGAGATGTGGTTAAACCGATATTTAAAAAAGCGATTGCATTACCTTCAACGGATAATAAGCTTACGTCAGTTAATTTTAACGGAAAGAATTACTTTTTTGTTTTATCAAATTCCAATCTTTATCAATTTGATGAGCAGGGGATTTTGGTTGATTCAATTTTAAATTTTTCTTCTTTCAAACCAACACTATTTCAAATTGATTCAGTACTTTACGTCGTTGGTCTTTTCAACTCTCCAAATTTGGTAACCCCTTTAACTCTTAATGTTAAAACAATCACGAATAGTTCAAATGGATTCTATTTATCGAATTACGACACTAGAGTTTCTACTACTCCTATTCATGTTGATTACAGAATTATTTTCAGATCACAAAGTGGAGAAATTCGTTCGATTGCTATTTTTCAGAATGGCCCAGGAGGTTACGGAAATCCTTACGACTTTCCTCAGCTGAATTCGCAGAAAATTGCTGGAGTATGGGCACAATATTCAATTTCAAAAAATGAATTAGCAAATCCTTATTGGACAAATTCAAAAACTTTTCAAGATGTTCTTTTTGATTTAGCTGTATCATCTTCATTAATTAATAAAGATGTTTTGATACTCCTCTCGAAGGAAAATTTTTATATTATGAACGATGGCGGAGAAATGATTTCCAAATTTTCCGTAAATGGCAGCCCAACATCTTTCTCTCTTGCAGATTTGAAACAAGATGGAAGTAACTACATCCTCTACACAAATGGAACAAACTTGGAAGCTTATAATTTATCCGGCGCTTGCGCGGAAAATTTTCCATTCCGCGATCCGATGGGAGTTGGTTTTACCGGAACGCCACTTGCAGCTGATATTCAAGGAGATGGTAAAGCAGAGATTATTGCTGCAACAACTGATGGAAGAGTTTTTGCAATTGACGGTGGAACAGGAAAAGTGGTAAACGGTTTCCCAATTTCAACCGGAAAGAGTTTAACTTCTACTCCAATTTTATTTAGTGATAGTGGAAAAGTTTCTCTTGCAGTTTTGAACGAAAATTCATTTTCTGCTTTTAATATAAGCAGTACGAACGGAAAGTATTTCTGGTCAGAAGAAAATGGGAATTCGTGGAATAATTCTTTTATTGAAAAAGCAGCAAACACAAATTCAATTTCGGAATTCTTTCCAAAAGCCAAAGCATACAACTGGCCCAACCCGGTGTACGATGGACAAACGTTTATCCGTTATTATGTTTCGGAAGATTCAAAGATCAATATTAAAATATTTGATTTAGCAGGCGATTTTGTTGCCGAATTAAACAATACGGCAATCGGCGGAATGGATAACGAAACGACCTGGAACGTAAACAACATCCAAAGCGGAATTTATCTCGCCCGCGTTGAAGCCACCGGAACAAGCGGTAAGACTGAATCAACTATTATCAAAATTGCTATTGTTAAATAGGACGCAGATTTGTTAAGATCGCTTATGATGTTTTAAGATTTAAATCATAGCGAATCATAATTAATCATAAAAAATCAGCGTCCCATTAAAAGTTATTATATGAAAAAAATTTTCCTTTTTCTGATCTTATTTATCGCAACAACTTTCCCTCAATTCACGGAATTTCATCCTGAACTGAATTGGTTTACGTTGAAAGGGGAACATTGTGTCGTCCATTATCACGAAGGCGCTGAACGCACGGCAAAAGTTGTTGCAAAAATCTGTGATGAAGTTTGGCAGCCGATCACCTCGCTTTATGAATACGAACCTGAAACCGTTCACTTTGTTATAAAAGATTTGGACGACTACTCAAACGGTGCGACGTATTTCTTCGATAACAAAATTGAAATATGGGCAAGCGCTCTCGACTTTGATTTACGCGGCGCGCACAATTGGCTGCGCAACGTTATCTCTCACGAGTTTACACACATGGTGCAAATTCAAGCATCAATGAAGGCTACAAGAAGAGTCCCTGCTCTTTATTTACAAATGCTGAATTATGAAGATGAAAGGCGTCCCGATATTCTTTACGGATTTCCGAACGTTATTATTTCGTATCCAATTGCCGGAATTAATATGCCCGCCTGGTTTGCAGAAGGAACCGCACAATATATGCGGAAGGAATTTGATTACGATAACTGGGATAGTCACCGCGATATGATTTTACGCAGTTACGCGCTTGATGGAACTATGCTGACGTGGAATCAAATGGGAGTTTTCGAAAAAACAAGTTTGGGAAATGAATCGGTTTATAATTCCGGTTTTGCATTAACGCGGTATCTTTCTCAAAAATATGGAGAAGATAAACTTCGCGAAGTTTCAAAAGCTCTCGGCAAATTAAAGAACTTCACTATTGATGCGGCTTTTGAAGATGTGCTCGGCAAAAACGGAAATGAAATTTATGGCGAGTGGAAAACTTTTGTAACGAACGATTATAAAGAAAGAACAAAAAAGATTTACGAAAATCTGGTTACCGGAGAAAAAATAGATTCACTCGGCTTTGGTAATTTTTATTCTTCCTTTTCAAGTGACGGTAAAAAGATTTATTACATTTCAAATCAGTCATCGGATTATTTCAGCCCATCTTCAATCTATGAATTCAATCTTGAAACAAAAGAGAAGAAAGAACTTACTACCGGTATCCGTTCAACATTTAGCTTTATTTCCGGTACGGACAAAATTATTTACGCAAAACTTTCGGAGGATAATCCGAATTGGTATAACGTCCATGATTTATACGTGTATGATGTTGCTTCCGAAAAGGAAATCCGTTTAACTAATGGCATGCGCGCCAATCAACCGTCTGTTTCTAACGATGGGAAGCAAATTGTTTTTCTGTTTCAGAAAGACGGAACTTCTAATCTTGGTATTGTAGATATTGACGGAAAAAATTTTCATCAAATAACTTTTTTACAAAACGGCGAGCAGGTTTATAATCCGAAATTTTCTCCCGATAATTCATTCGTCGTTTTTGATTATTCATATATCAACGGTCGCGATATTGGAAAGGTAAACACTGACGGAAGTAATTTTTCATATCTCTTAAAAACAGAAAATGATGAACGGAATCCGGTGTTTGATAAGGACAATAATTTAATTTACACTTCTGATAAAACCGGCATTTATAATCTTTATCAACTTGACGCGAACACCAAAGAAGAAAAACAGCTTACAAATGTTACCGGCGGCGCTTTTATGCCGGCGATTGATGAGCAGGGAAATATTGCCTACAGCGGTTATACTTCGAGCGGGTATAAAATATTTCTTCTCAAAAAAGACGAACAGAAAAATATTACTGCGGAACAATCTTATGTAAGAAAAAATAATCCACCGATCGGGGATGATAAACCGAATGGCGACTTTGTTAAATTCGATTTGAACAGGTTGAAGAAATTTAACGACTATGAAACACCCGATTACAAATCTGAAAAATATACAGGCGCTTTTTCCAAGTTAACGTTCTTCCCGTTTTTACGTTACGATAACTATAACACTTCAAATAAGTTAACAGAAAAATTGAAACCGGGTTTGTATGTAACTTCAAGTGATATGCTCAATCGCTATTCGCTATTTGCAGGCGCTTCGATCAATTCACGTTTTGAGCGCGATCTTTTTATGACGTTTGAATACCGGAACAAATTGCCGATTCTTTTTTCGCTTGGATTGAAACCTGAGATGTCGCTCGAACTCTTTAACATCAGTAGAAAAGCGAACGTCGATATTTTAATTGAAGATTTGGCATCGATCAAAACCGATGTAACCTATAGTTTATTTGAAGTTGATGTTGCTGCCAAACATCGTATCTTTACCCGCGCGCATATGCTGGAGTTAAGATATGCTTATAGCCGTTACACGGCAACTATCGGAGGTTTTATTTTTCCCGGAACGTCCGATCTTTATCCGACAAATTACGATACGTATTTAATTGGTAGTAACTTTCAGTTAAAATATAATTTTGAAGCAATGAAAATATATATTGATAGCGACATCAATCCGATTGGCACCGATCTCGAGTTAAAATATAATTATGAAATTAACCGCTTTAATCCTGACGGCAATTATCAAGTTGTAGATGGTATGTTGAAACCTCTTTATAGAAAATTTGATTATCACAAACTTGAACTTACTACACAAACGCATGTTCCGGTATTTAAGAATAATACTCTTTCGTTAAAAGTTAGAGCCGGTTCTATTTTAGGTCCAAGCGTTCCGGATTTCTTTGATTTCTATCTTGGCGGTTTAGTCGGAATGAAAGCGTATCCCTTTTATGCAGTAAGCGGAAATGAAATTTTATGGATGAATCTTTCATACCGTTTTCCGCTTTGGCGCAATATTGATGCACGTATCGGCTATTTATACGTTGATAAAATGTTCGTCTCGATTTATGGCGATATCGGGAATGCGTGGACAGGAAAAATTCCTGCTGGTAAAACATTTAAAAAAGGCGCCGGTGCAGAACTTCGGATTGCACTTAATTCATTTTATCTTTTTCCTACAAGCGTTTTCTTTAATGCCAATTACGGTTTCGATAAATTTACAAGAGAAGTTCGTTCGCAAACTGTTCAGTATGGTGGTGAATGGAGATTTTACGGCGGTATCCTTTTCGGGTTTGATTTTTAGTAGGCAATAGGCTGTAGGCTGTAGGCAGTAGGCTGTAGGCAGTAGGCTGTAGGCTGTAGGCTGTAGGCTGTAGGCTGTAGGCTGTAGGCAGTAGGCTGTAGGCTGTAGGCTGTAGGCTGTAAAAAAAGTAGTTAACAAAATATGAATTTTTTATTCTTACTTCTGTATTCTTAACTCTTAAACATTAATATGTGAAATGAAAAAATTATCTTTAGTTTTATTCGCAGTGCTTTTAGTTGGTAGTCGAATTTCTTTTGCTCAAGTAAATTCAAATGATAAGATCATCCTTACCGGGAATCTTCATTCTGATTCAAAAATATTATTTAATAATTCAGAAGCGCAAACTCAAAACATCTCTTTCCCGTCTCCAAATAAGAAATCACCGTTGATTGCCGGACTTTTGTCGGTAGTACTTCCCGGTGCGGGAGAAGTTTATACGGAAAGTTATTGGAAAGCAGCAATCTTTGCCGCTGTTGAAGTTAGCGCAATTGTTGTTGCAACTTCTTATAATAATAAAGGGGACAACCAGACCAACTATTTTCAAAATTACGCTGATGGACACTGGTCTATTAAACGGTATGCGGAATGGACGATCAAGAATGTCCAATTTATTAATTCTTCCGTTGATGCATCAAAGTATAATGTTATCAATAGCGACGGCTCGGTCAATCATCCCGAACTTAACAGGCTTGAGCGCGATCTTGGTTCAGGATATTCGCACGCCTTACCACCTCACGGAGAGCAGCAATATTATGAATTGATTGGGAAGTATCCGCAATACAGTCATGGTTGGGATGATGCGAACCAAAGCGAAACCGATTTTCATCTTCTCTCGCAAAACTTTCTTGATTATTCCAAAATGCGAGGCAAAGCAAATGATTACTATAATATTTCCGACAAAGCTGTAATCGGAATATACATCAACCACCTTCTTTCGGGTTTGGATGCCGTTTGGTCGGCGATCTCTTTTAATAAAGATGTCGCAGTAAATATTAGAGTGAACCAGATTAATACCGGTGATAACTTGACTTTCTATCCAACGGTTTATGTGCAGTATAGTTTTTAGTGGTCAGGTGGGCAGTAGTTTTTAGTCAATAGTCGGTAAATAGTGATAAACCTTTTGTCATTCGTTTAAACTCCATCCTATCAATCTTTCAATTTTGTAATCATGCAATTTTGAAATCATTCATTCCTGCATTTTTTATTCCTTTACATTTTCTAAATTTATTTCTATCTTTTATCTAAAGAATTCAATTCATTAAAGTATCAGGAGGATGTGATGCCGGATCTTGAGAATGAAATTGAACATGATCTTCGTACTAATCCTAAGTACTTATCTTTCTTTGCTCAATACAACAAAAGTAGTATTGATAATTTTATCGACTTTTACAAAAAGAAAAAAGCCGGGTGGTTAACGTACGGCAAAACATACCTGGAGAATGAACAATACAGAATTCTGAAATACAATGAAATTGCAGAACAAAAATTGTGGGAAATTCAGCAGGTAAAGTTGTTTGATACCCAGTGTTTATGGCGTGCCGAGCAAATCACTATCCCGGAAATTAAAACAAGTTATGATTTTTTATACTGGGAAAAAGTAATTGAAACTTGTCCTTTCCTTTCTCCCATTTCTGAAAATGAATTTAACTTGTACAGAGAATATATCCTTACTGAAGATTCCAATTTAGAAGCTGATCCTTTTCATTGGACTTTTGATGGATGGCAGGAGTATAATACTTTTAAATCGCTGTATCAAAGCGATGATGATTCCGAACTTGATTCTCCGGAGTGGTACCTTTATTATAATAACATGCGCTGCGGAAACCCATGTTTACAACTACCTGACATACGGGGTGAAAAAGAAGGTTTTTACCGTAACTTATATTTTAATAGACCTGAAGTTCAAGCTAGCAAAAATAAATTTCAAAAAGAGATGGATCACCGTCCTTATTTTTATTATGATCAGGGGAGTAATTTTTTAGATTTTTTAACCAGATTTGAAGAGCGAAAGGTAATTGAATATGCTAAAATTATGAATTACGTCAATGACCGTGATGACGATGATGAATTAGATAGCGCTTTAGAGACCTTAAAAAAAGCCGAAGAAAGGGTGGAAATTGACTCAACAAATGATGATTGGAGAACTGCAATAATTAAAACTGCTAACCTTTACACCAAAAGGAAAATCTATGCTGCACTTGAAGATGCATACTGCAGTTATCTACGGTGGTTAAAACTTGGCATTGCGTTTAAGACTCATCAAGATGAAAAAAGAATTAGTAATACTAAAATTATGGTGAATACTTTGAATGAAAGCATTATCACGGGCAGGATGCTGAACAATGAACCGGCAGATTTTAATTTTTAGTTAAGTGACCGTGGTTTCCGCTAAAAGTGAATCCACTTTTTATGGAAGTGGTTAGTTGTTGCCAACTTTCCAAATTTCTTTCTTTACATTTTACCAATTTATTTTTATTTTCATCTAAGAGATTTTAACCATTAACTAATTAGGGTTACGTTATGGAAATAAATGAGGCTGAACTTGAAAAAGAGATAGAAGAAGATCTTCGTACAAATCCAAAGTACCAGGATTTTTATCAACAATATCGCCCTTCAAGCATAGAGGACTTTATCAAAGGATATATAAAAAAGAAAATGCTTTGGATTAAGTACGGTGAACTTTATGTTCAAGGAGGGCAGAAAAGAGCGCTGAGGTATAAAACAATCGCAAAGCAGTTACTGTGGGAAATACAGCAGGTAAAACTATTTGATATGCAATGTTTTTGGCGTGCTGAGCAGCTCGAAATTCCCGGAATAGCTATTACCCAAGATTTTATTTACTGGGAGAAAAACATCGAGAACTGTCCCTTCCTTCCTCCCATTTCTGAAGAAGAGGTTAATCTCTATAAAGAATATGCCCTTACTGATGACGCCGATATTCCTACCGGTTATTTCCACTATGGATTTGAGGATTGGCAGCATTACGACGAAATTAAACGTTCGTTTGTAAATCAAGACGACGACTATGTTACTGCTCCTGATTGGTACCTCTTTTATTATAACCGGCGCGGCGGAGCTCCCTGTGCTTATCTGCCCGACATTAGAGGAGATAAGGAAGACTTTTATTTTGCTCTATGGAGAAAACACCATTACCCGATCTCTACTCAACCATCTCCGCAGTCCGTGGAGACTCGTCCCAGCTTTTCATATTATGATGATAATAATATCCGTGAATTTGTTAACCGGTTTGAGAACCGTAAAATAAGAGAATATGCTGAGGTGATGATGGAAAATAATGAAGCTGAAGACGATGAAGATTTATTAGAAGCCATTACTACTTTAAAAGCTGCTAATGAACGAATTGAGATTGTGGCAGAAAATCTGCCATGGAGAGATGCCATTATGAAAACCGTAGAACTTTATGAAAGGCAGAAAGTATACGAGGAACTTGACGGGGCGTATAACAGTTATCTTCAGCGGCTTAAACTCGGTATTGCTTTTGAGACAGATGAAGATATCGCGTTTTATAAAAATTTAGCCGATCTTCAAAGGCGTCATCTCCTCGAAGCTCGTAAACTTAACAACGAACCGGAGGATTTTAACTTTTAGTTTGGTGTTGGCTTATTAGTGGTTGGTTACCTTGACTATTTGTTGGGAAGATTATATACATAAGAGCTTTAAATTGATTTAAGAAGAAGGATGAACGAGATTTGATTTGCAGAGTTATTTTGAAATCTTTTTATTTCTCAAATCGTTAATCCTTGCCTGTCCCGCCATAGGCGGTGGTTCGTTATTTGTTTTATGCAATTGACCAATGATTGATGTCCAATGTCCACATAGGTGCTTAACAATTTCTTAAGCCAGTAGTAGTTGGATTGTAATATTTAATTATCATATTAATGCACTAAAAATCTTGGGTGTTAACCTCGCAACACAATTGTTTCAGAAATAATTGTCATAATTACATATAAACTATATGAGGTTCGTTGTGAAAAAACATTTACTGCTTTTCATGTTCTTTGTACTTATTATTTTTGGACAGGTGGGATGGGGGCAGTTGTACTGGAGAACAGACGGAACTAGTGGAACTTGGACTGGAGCTAACTGGTCAAATCCGGCTTCTGCAACAGGTGGTATTGCTTGGACAGATAATACAGATGCGATTTTTAGTGCTAATTCTACTTTAACTTTTGTTACAGGAACTTCTATTGGAAATGTTACAGTTAATGATGGGATTACGGTTACTGTAACTGCTGCGGGAACTTTAAGCATGAATGGTTCAGTACGCACTTTCAATATAGGTACTGGTTCTACTCTTACTTGGAATTCTCAAACTGTCACAGCGAACAGTGCTGCAGGAATAACAAAAAGTGGATCGGGAACTTTAAGCCTTGGAGCTTTGACTTTTACTACAAATATGAATGGCGGTTTCACCCTGAATAATGGAACTGTTATAGTCTCAGGTGTTAAAGCATTTGGTAATGGAGGACTTACAATTAGTGGTGGGACGATACAATCTTCTGGTAGTAGTGCTTTCACCCCAACATCTATTACAATTGGCGGTGATTTCATGTTCACTGGTACAGGTAATGACGTTTATGGAGCAAATGTATCGCTTGGAGCGGCTACTCGTATAATAACAAATAGTGCAAGTGGCAATCGCCAATTTTCAGGTATTATCTCTGGAAACAGTGGAATAGGGTTAACTATAAATGGTGTGGGTGCTGGATCGATAATTCTTAGCGGTGCTAACACATATACAGGCTTAACAACCGTTTCGGGGAGTATATTACAATTGAATAGAACAGGAGGAACAACTCTTCCCGTCACTAATAATGCGACCATTAGTGGTGGAACTTTGCAAATATCGTCGAATCAAACTTTAAATAACTTAGACTTAGCATCTGGTGCTACCTTAATTGTAGATGCAGGTGTGACATTAACCATTAACGGTACTTTTACTAACAGAGGCGGTACAATCAGTGGAACTGGAACGATAGCATATGGAGCGAGCAGTACTTTGGAGTACGCGGGTGCATCTTCACAAACGACAACAACTGCAGAATTTCCTACGTCTAGTGGACCAAACAGTTTGACTATAAACAATGCTGCGGGTGTAATAATTAGTAACAGTGTTGCAGTAAGTGGCACATTATATATGCAAACAGGGAATCTCGCGATTGGCTCAAGCACTTTAACTATAAATTCTACCGGAATTGTATATTGTAATACAAGTGTAATTTCAGGAGCCGGTACTTTTACATTGTCTTCCGGTGCAACATTACATATTGGTTCTGCAGACGGGATTACTTCAAGTGGATCTACCGGAAACATACAAACTACTACTAGAAATTTTAATTCAGGCGCTTCGTATTACTATGATGGTGGTTTAGTTCAACATACAGGGAATGGACTGCCAAGTACAATTAGCGCAGTGTTATCGGTAAGTCAAAGTTATGGTTTAACTCTTGATGCTTCAACAACAGTGGCTACTGTTGATCTTGCGAATGGCAAGCTTACACTTGGATCAAATAATCTGACTTGTTCTGATTTCCCTCTTAATGTTTCAGAAGGGGATTATACTCGCACAACTTGGGTAGTCACCAACGGTTCAGGTTCCTTAAATTACTCGATAGGTGCTTCTACATCCAAAGTTCTACCTGTAGGAATTTCCACCGTTTATACACCGGTTACAATTACTAACAATAATGTTTCAACTGATAACTTTTCTGCTCTCGTTTCTTCCGATGCAAGTGGCAGTAACAGCGGTGCAGATAGAGTAAAATTATTGTGGACAATCGGAAGAGCAGGTTCTTCAAACTACACACCCGCATTTACCTGGCCGAGCAGTGTTGAAGGTGCAACTTTTTCCGCGAACAGAGCAACTTATGCACAACTATATGATGTTAATAATACTTCGTCTTCAATTGCAAGTACTCTAAGCGGTTCTGATCCTTATACAGTAACTGCAAATACTTTTGCCAGTAGCAATACAAGTTATACTATTGGTAACAATGCTGCAGCTCTGCCAGTTGAGCTAACCTCCTTCTTTGCATTAGTGCAAAACAAAACAGTAAGCCTTGCCTGGCAAACAGCAACGGAAGTAAATAACTATGGATTTGAGATTGAAAGAACCTCATCCCGTCCCTCTCCTTTGCAAGGAGAGGGTGGCGAAGCCGGGAGAGGTTGGGTTAAAGTTGGTTTTGTAAATGGGGCAGGCAATAGCAACTCACCTAAAGAGTATAGCTTTACAGATAAAACAGCAACTTCCGGTTTAAATGTTTACCGTTTAAAACAAATAGACAACGATGGTAAATATACTTATAGCAAAGAAGTAGAAGTAGATTTAGGAATGCCAACGGAGTTTTCGTTAGCACAGAATTATCCTAACCCGTTTAACCCGACTACAAGCTTACAGTACGCGGTTAGCAGTAAACAGCTTGTAACTATTAAGGTATTCGATATGCTTGGCAGGGAAGTAGCTGTACTTGTAAACGGAGAGAAAGAACCCGGCACATACACAGCAGAGTTCTCCACAACCGGACTGGCAAGCGGCACGTACCTTTACCGCATGCAAGCGGGAGGGTTTGTGCAAACTAAGAAGATGGTAGTTTTAAAATAGTTAGGAATTCCACTGGAACAAAACTTGTCGACTTACGAATGAAATCCCCGATGTTGGGGGATTTTTTTTAAGTTTAATGGAATGTAATTATTATTAAACGTGGGGTGGTTAATTCGGTTGATTATTAAACGAACTTAGATTATTTTAATCCAAGATAAATTTAAGTTAAATGAAAATTATTGTTGATACATCAGTAGTGATTGCGGTTTTATTAAATGAACATCATAAAACCGAATTAGTAGAAATGACAAAAGGTGCCGAACTATTTGCTCCAGGTTCTCTCTATTATGAGATAGGGAATGCTTTTTCTGCTATGATCAAGCAAAAGAGAATTCCAGTTGAAACATTGCTGCAAGCCATCGAATATTTTTTTGAAATTCCAATTACTTTGTTTGATGTAGATTTGAAAAATTCCCTTAAAATTTCCGAAAAGCATACTCTTTATGCATATGACGCTTTTTTTATAGATTGTGCACAAAGAAACAAAATGCCCTTGCTGACTTTAGATAAGAAATTAGCGCAAGCGGCTAAAGAAGAAAGAATTGAAATAATGGAGGTAAAAAAATGACTATTTACACTGATAACCAGGCTATTAAAAATTTTGCTTTACTTCTTGACGCAGCAAAAGTAGAAGGGAAAATTTTGATAAAAAGAGAAGATGGTTCAACTTTTGAACTTACACCTATTACCGAGAAAAAATCTCCTCTAGAAGTAAAGGGAATTGAATCTGATGTAACACAAGAGGAAATTCTTGATGCTATTAAGGAATCAAGACAAAGAAGATGGTAATACTCTAATAATTCAAACTCAACTTAATCCATCTTCTTTCTACGACTCTTGCGGGCAATTCCATGGAGAGGGGGAAAGGGAGAGGTCAGTAACGCTTTCTTATCAACTGTTCTTGAATTTCTCAAGTTCTTCCCATCGTTCAAATAGAAGTTTTACCGCGTGTTTGGCTTGTTCAAGTTGTAGGTTTAACTCGATTGTTTGCATTGCGTATTTTTCGTAAAAGTCGGGGGAAGAAAATATTTTTTCAATGCGTTCTACTTCAGCTTCGGCTGTGATTATATTTTCTTCAATTGTTTCAAGTTCTTTTGCTTCTTTCCAGGTGAGTTTTTTAACTTTTAATTTTTGTTTTTTCTCTTCGTTTTTTTCTTTTTGATCGGGGACGGATTCAACCTTAATTCTCGCTTTTCTTTTTTCAATGTAGTAATCATAATTACCTTCACTGAAATGGATGCTTCCATTATCTTCAAACGCAAGAATGCCGTTGCAAACGCGGTTAAGAAAATATCTATCGTGGCTGACAATTATTACACAGCCTTCAAAAGCAATAAGAGCTTCTTCCAGAACGCGCAACGTTGGCAAGTCAAGATCGTTTGTCGGTTCATCGAGCAGAAGAAAATTGCCGCCGTTTTTAATAATTTTTGCAAGAGTTAATCTGCTTCTTTCGCCTCCGGAAAGTCTGCCGACTTTTGTGTTTATTCGATCATCGGTAAAAAGGAATCGGCGCAAGTAAGTCCAAACGCCCATTTGATATTTACCGAACTTAATTGTCTCGCTCCCTTCTCCAATCGATTCAACAACGGTGTCTTCATCATTCAACAGGAGTCTCGCCTGGTCGATATAATTGAAATCGGTTTTTTCGCCAAGTTCTAATTTCCCTTTGGTGGGCGGGAGGCTGCCTAAAATAATTTTGAGTAAAGTTGTTTTGCCAGCTCCGTTCTTGCCGATTATTCCTAACTTTCTTCCCGCTGCAAAATCTAAATTCAAACCTTCAAATAAAAGTTTGTCACCGAGTTTGATGCCGACATTTTTTAGTTCAAGAACTTTTTTCCCCAATTTTTCTGCAGGAGGAATGATCATCTCAACATCCAATTCAACTTCTAGATTTTGTTGAGCGGCAACCTCGTAATAATTATCAAGTCTGCTTTTGGCTTTTGTTCGCCTTGCTTTTGGGCCACGCATCACCCAATCAAGTTCGCGTCGCAGAAAATTTTGCCGCTTACTTTCTTCAACTTCTTTTACTGCCTGACGCTCTGCTTTATTGATCAAGTAATCGGTATAATTTCCTTGATGCGAAAAAAATGTTCCGGATGATAGTTCAACAATTCTGTTTGCAATTCTATCTAAAAAATAGCGGTCGTGAGTAACAAAAATGCACGTGCCTTTATATTCTGTTAAAAAATTTTCAATCCATTCAATTGAATCGGTATCAAGATGATTTGTCGGTTCATCAAGGATTAGTAAATCGGGTTGAGAGATTAATGCGCGGCACAAAGCGACGCGGCGTTTTTCCCCGCCGGAAAGTGTAACAATTTCTCTTTCCGCTGCCGGTGCGCTTAATGATTTAATCAGCAGATCAATTTTCCTTTCAAGATTCCAACCGTCAATCTGCAAAATCTTTTCTTCAAGTAAATGTCTTTTGGTGGAATCATGGGAAAGTTCTTCATATTCTTTTAATAAAGCAACAATTTTGATTGCGCCGTCTAAAATATTTTCATGAACGTTTTTAGTTTCATCAAGAGTGAATTCCTGTGAAAGCATTCCGGTCACTAAATTTTTTTTCTTCGCAACTTCACCGGAATCAGGATTTAAAATTCCCGAAATCACTTTTAAGAATGTTGATTTCCCAGCCCCGTTTCTACCAACTAATCCAATTCTATCTCCTTCGTGAACGCTGAGAGACGCTTTATCAAGAATTACTTGTTCGCCAAAGCGAACTTCAAGTTCCATGGCTGTTAGGATTACAGGAGTTACGTTAGTTTTCATCAAGCTTTTAGTTTTTTGGTAATTGAAATGCAAGTATAACGAAATCGTTTATTCTTAGAAAATAATTTTCGTTTTAATACGTGAATAATCAGCTCTTTTATGTGGCAGATCAATAAATGTACATGTTATTAATCAATGGTCAATAAGAATTTGAAAGAGAAGGAGTGAATCGAAATTTTCTATTGGAAATGTGATATAGTGCTTTTTAAACTGAAAAGTGTAATATATTTGTAGTAACAAATTATTATAAATCTTTAACAAAAGAAGAAGGAAGTTATGAGGAAAACGTTTTTAGTTTTATTGGCATTTTTATTTTCTCTTTCTGTCAGTTTTGCCGGTGGTGGTAATAAATATGGAAAAGAAATAAGTCTTAAGGAAAAAACAAAAATTTCTGCAATTCTTGAAAAGCCGAAAGATTTTGTTGGTAAAAAAGTTTTAGTCGAAGGAAATGTTGTTGGCGTTTGCGAAAAAAGAGGCTGCTGGATTGAGTTGGCAAGCGATAAACCATTTCAAAAAATTAAAGTAAAAGTTAAAGACGGTGAAATTGTTTTTCCATTAGAAGAAAAAGGGAAATCTGCTTTGGTTGAAGGGCAAGTTTATGAAATTAAAATGACTAAAGAACAAGCTCTTGCAAGCGCAGAAAATGAAGCGAAAGAACACGGAAAAAAGTTTGATTCAACTTCTGTAACAGGCCCGGTTACTCTATATCAAATCAAAGGTATCGGGGCAATAATTAAGTAATCATTTTATCATTTATCATAAAAGGTTGTCAGAAACAAGATATCTGTTATTCTAAATTCTGTCCTCACCCTGCAGAATAACATTTTTCCGACAACCTTTTTTTATATTTAAGAGGTTTAGATGTTCGAGTGGCGAAAATGGGTACGAATTCTTCATAGAGATTTTGGGTATGTTGCGGCGGGGTTAACGGTAATCTATGCGATATCCGGCGTTGCTGTTAATCATGCAAATGATTGGAACGCAAATTATGCAATTGAAAAAACTACTATGAAAATTGATCCTATTCCCGATAGTATGCTTACATCCGAAACTCTAATTACCGATATTCTTGCGAAAGTTGGAGAAAAAGGAAAGTTAAAAAGTTTCTTTTTACCGGATTCAAACAACATTAATATTTTTGTTGATGGAAATACAATCTCGGTAAATCTCAAAAAGGGAGAAATCTCTCAAGAAAAGATTCATAGCCGGACGGTAATTCGAGAAACAAATTTTCTTCATTTAAACGCTCCTAAAAAAATATGGACCTTGATTGCTGATCTTTTTGCAATTGCGTTGGCATTTCTTGCTGTTTCCGGCTTATTCATGATCAAAGGGAAAAATGGAATAAAGGGGAGAGGCGCATGGCTTACGGCAATTGGGATTCTCATTCCCGTTATCTTTCTGATAATATATTATTATAGACTTTTTTAAGCTATTCGGCTTATTAGACTAACAAGATATTTACCTAATTTAGGTATATTTGAACCGCGAAAATAAGTTTTTTTGAGTTCAATTTTCTAACCGGAAAAATACTCCACTGCACAATGGTATTACTAGTTTCCACATGTTGAAAATCTTGGGGGCTTTTCAGGTCTTAAGAACAAACAAAACAAAACCGCACGCAACGGATATTTCCGTTTCAGTTTAAACTTCACACAAAATAATTATGGAATAAATGATCGATGATAAGTACAAGTAATCTCTCTTTAAGTTTTGGCAAACGAATATTATTTGAAGAAGTAAATCTAAAATTTACTCCCGGCAACTGTTACGGCATAATCGGTGCAAACGGTTCGGGGAAATCAACTTTTATAAAAATCCTTTCGGGAGAAATAGAGCAAAGCTCAGGCGACGTAATTATTACACCGGGAAACAGACTTACAACGTTGAACCAAAATCAATTTGAATTTGATGAATACCAGGTGCTTAAAGCGGTAATGGTTGGACACAAAAGACTCTTTTCCATCATG
This sequence comes from Ignavibacteriaceae bacterium, assembly GCA_023231105.1. Taxonomy (GTDB): domain Bacteria; phylum Bacteroidota; class Ignavibacteria; order Ignavibacteriales; family Ignavibacteriaceae; genus UBA1563. The sequence continues at coordinate 23,774 of JALNWB010000041.1, forward strand.
GAAGAAAGAGATGCGTTATACGCCAAGCATGAGTTTAGTGATGAAGACGGAATGAGAATTGCGGAACTTGAAGGAGAATTTGCCGAGTTATCCGGTTGGGAAGCAGAATCGGAAGCAGCAGAATTATTAAGTGGATTAGGAATTGCCGATGAACTTCATTCTAAATTGATGAAAGACTTATCGGGAAATGGAAAAGTAAAAGTTCTTTTAGCGCAGGCGTTATTCGGCAACCCCGATATTTTACTTCTCGATGAACCGACAAACCATCTTGATATTATTTCCATCGGCTGGCTTGAAGATTTTCTTGAAAAGTTTAAGAATACGGTAATTGTTATTTCGCACGATAGACATTTTCTCAATCAAGTTTGTACACACATTGCTGATATTGATTACGGAAAGATACAAATGTACACGGGCAATTATGATTTCTGGCTGGAGAGCAGCCAGTTAGCCGCTAAACAAGCAAAGGATGCAAACAAAAAGATCGAAGCGAAAATGGTTGAACTTCAGGAATTCATTTCTCGTTTCAGCGCAAATGCTTCAAAATCAAAGCAGGCAACTTCAAGGAAAAAACAACTCGAAAACTTAACACTTGAAGACATTAAACCTTCATCCCGTAAAATGCCGTACATTGCTTTTAAACCGGATCGCGAAGCAGGAAATAATGTGCTGGAAATTTTGAATCTCACAAAAAAATCCGGTGAAGAAACTCTTTTAAACAACCTGACTTTTAAAGTTGAAAAAGGAGATAAGATTGCATTTGTTGGTCCGAATGACTTAGTAAAATCCACCCTATTTAATATTTTAGCTGAAAGAGATAAAGCATATACAGGAAATTTTGAATGGGGTCCAACGATTAAATTAGCTTATTTTCCAAAAGATAACACAGAATATTTCAATGTCGATTTAAATCTTATTGAGTGGCTCCGCCAATATTCAAAAGAAACTGATGAAACTTATATCCGCGGATTTCTTGGAAGGATGCTTTTTAGCGGGGAAGAATCGTTGAAAAAAGCTAAAGTACTTTCCGGTGGAGAACGTGTACGCTGCCTATTTGCGAAGATGATGCTCTCCGGTGCAAATATGCTTATTTTTGATGAACCGACAAATCATCTTGACCTGGAAGCCATATCCGCATTGAACAATGGTTTAATCGATTTTAAAGGAACTATATTATTCAGTTCGCACGATCATCAATTTATTCATACAATCGCCAACAGAATAATTGAGATTGTTCCTTCCGGATTGATAGATAAGCGAATGACTTTTGATGAATATCTGCATGATGAAGGAATAAAGAAAATTCATTATGAAGTTTATCATGCTTCTGCAATAAACCTTTGATATGCGCTTGCTAACTGAATGCTGTTGTTATACGGTTAAAGTAATAATCCAAATGATTTAGAAATAACTACTCATGCTTTTGAGTAGTTATTTCAAGTGAAGTTTATTTCAGTTTTAGAGCAAACTCATAAACTTGGTCCGCATGTTTTTCAACATCAACATCCCTGATTACTTTTGCGATGTTCCCGTTTTTATCAATAATAAAAGTAACCCTGCTGTCAAAACCAAGCGCGTTTAATACGCCATAAGCTTTTGAAACTTCCTTATTTTCATCGGAAAGAAGGGGGAAGTTTAAACTGTAAGAATCAATAAAAGATTTTATCTTTTCTTTTGTATCAACACTAATACCAAAAATTTCAATTCCATTATTTCTGAATTTGGAAATATTATCTCTTATTCCACATGCTTGTCCTGTTTTCCGCACATATTTAAAGGAAGACAAAAAAGATTAGAAAATAGCATAAAAGCTGAATTTATCTTCCAAGTTAGACTGACCCGCGGTAAATTACGGGCATGTATATTAGAAAA
>JALNWB010000042.1 GCA_023231105.1 Ignavibacteriaceae bacterium
AATTTTAGGTAAACGAGCTTCAGAATAATATTACTGTAGGAGTTTTTTTAATATGTTAATGCCCAAAAGAGTTAAGTTTAGAAAATCGCAACGCGGAAGAATGGCCGGAAAAGCCAAACGCGGAAGCACGATTGCATTTGGAGATTTCGGTTTAAAAGCTCTTGAACCTGAATGGATTACCAGCAGACAAATTGAAGCTTGTCGTGTTGCTTTATCAAGAAAAATGAAACGTGACGGAAAAGTTTGGATTAGAGTTTTCCCGGATAAACCGGTTTCCAAAAAACCTCTTGAAACAAGAATGGGTAAAGGAAAAGGCGGTCCTGAGTTTTGGGTTGCCGTAGTAAAACCCGGTAGAATTATGTTTGAAGTTTCAGGCGTAACAAAAGAAGTAGCTCATGAAGCGTTAAAAGTCTGCTCACATAAGCTTCCTATTAAAACAAAAATTATTGCACGACCGGATTACGAATAAAAATTGGTAAATGAATATGAAACTTTCTGAAATAAAAGAAATGTCTTCCGAAGAAATTGGGAAGCAAATAGTTGGAGAAGAAAGCAATTTAGTTGATTTGCGTTTTTCTCATGAACTAAAGCAATTAACGAACACTGCAAAACTTCGTTCAACAAAAAAAGATATTGCCAGGATGAAAACTATCTTGAAAGAAAGAGAACTTTCAGAACAGAAATCAGCCTTAGTGGATAAAGGAGTTGGTGCTTAATTATGGAAAAAAGATCCTTACGTAAAACCAGAGTAGGTAAAGTTGTTAGCAACAAAATGGAAAAATCCATTACTGTTGCAATTGAAAGAAAAGTCCCACATCCGGTGTATAAAAAATATTTTAAGAAAACCACAAAGTTGATGGCTCACGACGAAAAGAACGAATGCAACATTGGCGACGTTGTAAAAATTATGGAAACCAGACCGCTTAGCAAAATTAAAAGATGGCGCTTAGTTGAAGTCGTTGAAAAAGCTAAGTAGTTAAAGCAAGGAGTTTATGAAATGATTCAAGAAGAAACCAATTTAGTAGTTGCGGATAACTCCGGCGCTAAAAAAGTACGCTGCATACGAGTTCTCGGTGGCAGTGGAAGACAATATGCAAGTTTGGGAGATTTAATTGTTGTTACCGTTAAGTCAGCAATCCCAAACGGTCAAGTTAAAAAAGGTGAAGTTTCAAGAGCGGTTATCGTTAGAACAAATAAAGAAGTTAGAAGAAAAGACGGTTCCTACATTCGGTTTGACGAAAATGCTGCCGTTCTCTTAAATGCACAAAACGAACCTAAAGGAACCCGTATTTTTGGTCCCGTTGCAAGAGAACTGAGAGAGAAACAGTTTATGAAAATAGTTTCATTAGCCCCGGAAGTTTTATAATAGGTTAACCATGCAAATTAAAAAGAATGATAACATAATCGTAATTTCCGGAAACGATAAAAATAAAACCGGAAAAGTTTTAAAAGTGTACCCAAAGGTAAATCGTGTGATTGTTGAAGGAATTAATATCCATAAACGTCATACAAAACCTTCACAAAAAAACCAGCAGGGCGGCATTGTTGCACAAGAAGCGTCGATACATGTATCCAACGTAATGATTGTTGATCCAAAAACAAGCAAGGCTACTCGTATTGGTTCTAAAATAATTATTGATGAAAAAACAGGTAAAAAGAAAATTGCGCGCGTAAGCAGAGCTTCCGGCGAGATGTTATAAGTACTCATCATTTTCTAAAGGTTTGAAGAAATAATGGCAGAAAAAAAAGTAAAACAACCCGCCACCGGCGGAACTACCGAAAAAAAAGGTAAACAACCGAAAGAAGCTTCCAAAGAGCCTGCAGCGCTTGCTCCGGAAGTTAGAGTACCCAATAGACTTTTGGGCGTTTATAGAAAGCAGATCGTTCCTGATTTAATTAAAAAATTAAATTATAAAAACGTTATGCAGGCGCCTAAACTAACTAAAATTGTTGTTAATATGGGTGTTGGCGCAGCGGCTTCCGATGCAAAAGTTATGGAAGAAGCTATCCGCGATCTTGAAACGATTGCCGGACAAAAAGCCAGTGTGCGTAAAGCGAAAAAAGATATTTCGAACTTTAAACTTCGCAAAGGCGTGAACATTGGCGTTATGGTTACTCTGCGAAAAGAAAGAATGTATGAATTTCTCGATCGCTTCATTAATGTAGCTTTACCGCGTGTTAGAGATTTTAAGGGACTTTCCGATAAATCTTTTGACGGTAGAGGTAACTATTCAATCGGAGTAAAAGAACAAATCATTTTTCCTGAAATAAATGCCGATAAAGTGCTTAAAGTTTTGGGAATGGATATTACTTTGGTAACTACTGCAAAAACGGATGCTGAAGCTTTTGAACTTTTACAAGCTTTTGGTTTCCCATTCAGAAAAAAAGAAATTAAATAAGGTTAAAGGATTTTTCATGGCAAGAAAGTGTTTGATTGCAAGAGAAGAAAAAAGAAGAGTTTTGGTTGAAAAATATCAAAAAATTCGTAAAGACCTTAAGAAAAAAGGTGACTGGGACGCGCTTCAATCGCTTCCAAGAAACTCTTCAAAAGTTCGTTTACACAATAGATGCATGGTAACAGGAAGATCCAGAGGATATCACAGAAAATTCGGAATCTCACGTTTAGTTTTGCGCGAAAAAGCTTTGCGCGGTGAAATTCCCGGTTTAAGAAAGGCAAGCTGGTAGGAGATTTTATGGCAGTAACAGATCCAATTGCAGATTTATTAACACGAATCAGAAATGCAGTTAAAGCTCAAAAAAGAAGAGTTGATATTCCTTTTTCAACCCAAAAAAAGAATATTGTTGAAATCTTAAAAGCACAAAATTTTATCGTTGATTACCAAATTGTTGAAGACGATAAACAAAATATTCTTAGAGTATTTCTCCGCTATACAAACGGAGTTTCTGCGCTTAGCGGATTGCAAAGAATTAGTAAACCCGGGTTGAGAATTTATTCTCAGAAAGAAAATCTTCCCAGGGTATTAAACGGATACGGAATTTCAATTATCTCCACTTCAAAAGGTTTGCTTACCGATAAACAAGCAAAACGTGAAGCAGTTGGTGGAGAAGTTATTTGTAAAATTTGGTAATTTTTTAACGGAGTTTTGTAGTGTCACGAATTGGAAAAAAACCGGTAGTAATACCTTCAAATATAACCGTAAAATTAGACGGTCATTCTCTTTCGGTTAAAGGACCGAAGGGAGAATTAAAAGATACATTTCATCCTAATATTTCCCTTGAAATTAAGGATAATGAAATAATCGCAACCCGTTCAAACGATCAAAAAGAAAATCGTGCATTACACGGTTTAACAAGATCTTTAATACAAAATATGATCGTTGGTGTTAGCGATGGGTATTCAAAAACATTAGATATCGTTGGTGTTGGATACCGTGTTGAGTTAAAAGAAGGCAATATGCTTATTAACATTGGTTATTCTCATCCGATTTATTTTATGCCTCCTGCAGGTATAACGTTACAAGCCCCAACTCAAACACAAATTGTTATTTCAGGAATTGACAAACAGCTTGTCGGCGCAGTTGCATCAAAAATTAGATCTATACGTAAACCTGAACCGTACAAAGGCAAGGGTATTAAATATTCAACTGAAGTAATTAGAAGAAAAGCCGGAAAGACCGCTGGTAAATAATAGTAGGAGCTTGAGAAAAAAATGTATGTAAAAAAAGCAAATAGAGAACGATCAAAAACAAAGATTAGAAAAAAGATTTCCGGCACCGCTGAAAGACCTCGCTTAACCGTCTATCGCAGCCTTGGTAAAATATATGGTCAAATGATTGATGATGTAACCGGGAATACGCTTGTTTCAGTTTCGGATCTAACTAAAGATTTAGCTGAAACTTTAAAACAAACTAAAGGCAAAATTGCAAAAAGTAAAGTTGTCGGAAAATATTTAGCAAAATTGGCTTTAGAAAAAAATATTACATCTGCCGTGTTTGATAGAAACGGTTATCGATATCACGGAAGAGTTCAAGCATTAGCAGAAAGCGCCAGAGAAGGCGGATTAAAATTATAAAAGTGATTGCCGGGTCGTCTAATGGTAGGACAACGCCCTTTGGAGGCGTCTGCGGAGGTTCGAATCCTCCCTCGGCAGCGTAAAATTTCTTATGAAGGTAGTTAAACGGAGTATCCATTGAAAAAAAATGTTAAATCGAATGAGCCAACTGACGGACTGAAAGAAAAAGTTGTTCACATTAACCGCGTCGCAAAAGTGGTTAAAGGTGGTCGCCGATTCAGTTTTAATGCTATTGTTGTTGTTGGGAACGGTGAAGGAACCGTTGGTGTTGGGCTTGGAAAAGCTAATGAAGTTACGGATGCAATTTCTAAAGGAATTGACGATGCTAAGAAAAATTTAGTCTCGGTAACTCTTCACAAAAATACTATCCCGCATGAAATTATTGGTAAATTTGGCGCCGGAAGAGTTTTATTGAAACCTGCTTCTGCCGGAACCGGGCTTATTGCCGGCGGCGGTGTTAGAGCGGTTTTAGAAGCTGCCGGAGTTCAAGATATTCTTACTAAGTCATTGGGATCAAGCAATCCGCATAACCAGGTAAAAGCTACCTTAAATGCATTACAATGTTTAATTAGTGCGAAAGCAATGGCTGCCAAAAGAGTGATGTCAATTAACCAATTGTTTAATGCATAAGTGAGAAGATGATGGCAAAGAAATTAAAAATAACACAGACACGTAGTATTATTGATAGACCTGAAAGACAGAAATTGACGATCAAGGCGTTGGGCCTTGGCAGACCTAATTATCAGGTTATTCATAACGACACTCCTCAAATTAGAGGAATGGTTAGAAAAATTCCACATTTAGTTTCCGTTCAAGAAATTGACGAATAGTTTAAAAGAAAAGGTTAGTTTATGGATGTTTTAAGTAATCTAAAATATGCTAAAGGTTCTAAAAAAAATAGAAAAAGAATCGGTAGAGGTGAAGGCTCCGGGCACGGCGGTACATCTACTAAAGGAATGAATGGACAACATTCACGTTCCGGCGCAAAATTTAGAGCATGGTTTGAAGGCGGTCAAATGCCTTTACAGCGTAGAATTCCAAAGTTCGGTTTTACAAACATATTTAAAAAAGAAGTTCAAATAATTAATGTTTCCGATTTACAGAAATTAGCCGATAAATCATCTTTGCCAGAAGTTCTAACCGTAGAAGTCCTTAACCAATACGGATTACTTTCTTCAAAAAAACTTCCTTTAAAGATTTTAGGAAACGGTGAACTTACAGCTAAATTATCTATCGAAGCAAATGCCGTCAGTCAATCAGCTAAAGTAAAGATTGAAGCTGTTGGCGGATCAATTAAATTAGTTTAATGCGGTTATAAATGGCTAAAATAACAGATACCTTTCGCAATATTTTTAAGATAACGGAACTCCGCCAGAGAATTTTATATACCTTAGTTGTGTTATTGATTGTCCGGTTTGGCGCTCATGTTACTGTCCCTGGTGTTGATGCTGTGCTTTTAACTCAATCGATGAAGAACCAATCAAGCGATACGTTGTTTGGTCTTTATGATTTGTTTGTAGGTGGTGCCTTTTCTAATGCCGCAATTTTTGCGTTGGGAATTATGCCATATATCTCTGCTTCAATTATTCTTCAATTGATGGGAGCTGTTGTTCCTTATTTCCAAAAACTTCAGCAAGAAGGGGAAGACGGAAGAAAGAAGATTACGCAACTAACCCGTTATGGAACTGTATTAATTTCTGCAATGCAGGCATGGGGCATAACAATTCGTTTACAAAATATTGATGTCCAGGGAGTTTCAATTATTCCTGCGCAAGTACAAGGTGTTTCGTGGGTACTTTCAACAATTCTTATTCTGACTGCCGGTACTGTTTTTATGATGTGGCTCGGTGAGCAAATTACCGAAAGAGGTCTCGGCAACGGTATCTCTTTAATAATTTTCATCGGAATTATTGACCGGTTCCCTTATGCGATTCTTGATGAGTATCAAATGATCTCTCAAGGTACAAGAAGTTTGGTAGTTGAAATAGTTATTGTTTCCTTTATGGTTTTAGTTATTGCTGGCGTTATTTTGGTTACTCAGGGAACAAGGAGAATTCCTGTTCAATATGCAAAACGAGTTGTCGGAAGAAAAGTTTACGGCGGCGTTACGCAATATATTCCGCTGCGTGTAAATACAGCTGGAGTAATGCCTATTATTTTTGCGCAATCAATTATGTTTATTCCTAATACGGTGTTATCATTTTTCCCTAACAGTGAAATATTGCAAAGTCTTTCAAGTTACTTTGTTTATACATCGCCGGTCTATTCATTTTTGTATGCGTTGATGATTATCTTTTTCACTTATTTTTATACTGCAATAGCTTTTAATCCGAAAGACGTTGCAGACAATATGAAAAAGCAAGGCGGATTTATTCCCGGCATTCGACCAGGGAAACATACATCGGATTTTATTGATAATATCTTAACAAAAATTACTTTGCCTGGTTCATTCTTTCTTGCCATCGTTGCAATATTGCCGGCATTTGTTGGCGGCTTTGGAGTTTCGGGCAGATTTGCTCAGTTCTTTGGCGGGACAAGTTTGTTGATTATTGTAGGCGTTGCATTAGATACTTTGCAGCAGATTGAATCTCACTTGTTAATGAGACATTACGACGGATTTATGAAATCCGGAAAAATTAAAGGCAGAAGAGCCTAAGCGAAGTTGATAATAATTAAGACAAAAAAGGAAATTGATTTTATTAGAGAAAGTTGTTTAATTGTAGCTCAAACCCTTCAACTGGTAAAAGAAAATGTTCGACCGGGTGTTACAACTAAAGAATTGGACCTGATAGCAGAAGATTTTATTTTAACGAAAAATGCAAAACCGGCATTTAAAGGATATTCTCAAGGTGACGGCAATCCTTTTCCGGCAACCATTTGTTCTTCGAGAAATTGTGAAGTTGTACACGGAATTCCTGCAAAAACAGTTTTGATTGAAGGCGATATCATTTCAATTGATGTCGGTGTAAATAAAAACGGATATTTTGGTGATGCTGCATTAACCGTTGCAGTTGGAAATATTTCTTCCGATGTTCAGAAATTGATGGATGTAACCGAAAAATCGCTTTATCTTGGAATTGCTGAAGCAATTGAAAATAAACGTTTGCACAATATTTCTTATGCCGTACAATCGTATGTTGAAGAAAATGGTTTTTCGATTGTAAGAGAATTAACCGGACATGGAGTAGGAAAACGTTTGCATGAAGATCCTTCAATTCCTAATTATGGAAAAAGAGATTCGGGTCCTAAAATGAAAAACGGAATGACGCTGGCAATAGAACCGATGGTTAATATGGGCAAGAAAGAAGTTGTTGTAGGTTATGACGGCTGGACAGTTTTAACAAAAGACGGATTGCCGTCTGCACATTTCGAGCACACTATTTTGGTAACTAACGGGAAACCGGAAATTTTAACAGTCTGTTAATATGGCAAAACAAGGTCCAATAAAAGTTGACGGAATAATCTCTGAAACCTTACCAAATGCACACTTTAAAGTGCAGTTGGATAACGGTCACGGAATTCTAGCTCACATTTCCGGCAAAATGAGAATGCATTTTATAAAAATACTGGTTGGAGATAAAGTATCTGTTGAACTATCGCCTTATGATTTAACTAAAGGCAGAATTACCTACAGATATAAATAAGCGGAGAAAATATGAAAGTTCGATCATCTGTAAAGAAAATTTGTGATAACTGTAAAGTTATCAAACGTAAAGGTGTTGTGCGTGTAATTTGTAAAAATCCAAAACACAAACAACGCCAAGGATAATTTAAAATAAAGGAGATACATAGTTGGCTCGTATAGCTGGAGTTGATTTACCCAAAAACAAAAAAGTCTTTTTTGGTCTTCAATATATTTTTGGTATTGGTGAGCAAGTAGCAAAAGAAGTTTTAGAAAAAGCAAAAGTCGATCGCGACAAAAAAGTTTCTTCATTAACTGAAGATGAAGTTGCCGCTATTCGTGGCGTGCTTCAAGCAGATTATAAAGTTGAAGGAGCTCTCCGTTCTGAAGTTCAGCAAAATATTAAACGTTTGATGGATATTGGCAGCTATCGCGGACTTCGCCACAGAAGAAGTCTGCCTGCAAGAGGTCAACGGACAAGAACAAATTCCAGAACTCGTAAAGGTAAACGGAAAACTGTTGCCGGTAAGAAAAAAACTCCAACTAAGAAATAATTAAATAGATTAAAGGCGAGGCTAAATCTTGGCTAAAAGTGTAAAAAAAACAAAAAAGAAAAATTTAGTAGATTCTAACGGTACGGCTCATATTAAAGCTACTTTTAATAATGTTCAAGTAACGTTAGCAGATATTTATGGTAATACAATCTCTTGGTCTTCCGCCGGTAGAAACGGATTTAAAGGATCAAGAAAGAACACTCCATTTGCCGCACAAGTTACGGCAGATGCAGCAGCAAAAGAAGCGTATGCGTTAGGGTTACGCCGGGTAGAAGTTTTTGTTAAAGGTCCCGGCTCTGGTAGAGAATCTGCTATCCGTGCATTAAGTACTGCAGGAATTGAAATTACACAAATTAAAGATGTTACTCCTATTCCTCATAACGGTTGCAGACCTCCTAAGAAAAGAAGAGTTTAATTTTATTATTGGAGAAGTAAGTAAATGGCAAGATACACAGGTCCTGTTTGTAAATTATGTAGACGCGAAAAGCAGAAGTTGTTCTTAAAAGGTCAAAAATGTTTTACGGAGAAATGTCCGCTTGAAAAGAAGAATTATCCTCCGGGACAACATGGTTTAAACCGTCGTGCAAAAATTTCCGAATATGGCATTCAGTTACGTGAAAAACAGAAAATTAAAAGACAATATGGTGTTCTTGAAACACAGTTCAGAAATTACTTTGAGTCGGCTAACAACCAAAAAGGTATTACGGGAGATAATCTTGTAAAAATGCTCGAAAGCAGATTTGATAATGTTGTTTATAGATTGGGTTTAGCTTCTTCCAGAAAATCTGCAAGACAATTGATTCGGCATAGACACGTAATGATTAACGATAGATTGGTTGATATTCCTTCTTATATTCTCAAAGCCGGTGACGTTATTAAAGTTCGTGATAAAAGTAAAAAACTTGATATTATTCACAACTCGTTAAAAAGAGTAAAAGATAACGTTTATTCTTGGTTGTCAATTGATAAAGCTACCTTAAGCGGCACATATTTGCAAGTACCGGAAAGAGCTGATGTTCCTCTAAATGCAAATGAACAGCTTGTGGTTGAACTTTATTCTAAATAATTTTTTTAAGAATGACAGAGGATAGAAATGACTTTAGTAAATTTTAAAATGCCTGAAATGGTTGTCTTAGATGACGCCACTTTCACAAATGATTACGGCAAATTTTCCCTACAGCCCCTTGAAAGAGGCTATGGCGTAACTTTAGGTAACTCTTTAAGAAGAGTTCTCTTATCATCGTTACCTGGCGCAGCAATTGTCGCTGTAAAATTTTCACATGTGCTTCATGAATTCAGCACAATACAAGGAGTGGTTGAAGATACCGCTGAGATTATTCTTAACTTGAAGCAAGTAAGAATGAAACTCTTAAACAAAAAACCAACCAAGATTGATTTATCATTCAGCGGTGAAGGTGAATTTAAAGCTGCCGATATTCAAAAACAAAGCGCAGAAATTGAAATCCTTAATCCGGATTTGCACATCGCAACTCTTAACAAATCAGCAAAGTTCGATTTGGAACTTCGTATTGGAAGAGGCAGAGGTTTTATTCCCGCAAACGAAAATAAATCACCGGAGTATCCGTTAGGAACCATTCCTGTTGATTCTATATATACTCCGATAAAAAATGTTAAATACGATGTTGAAAATGTTCGTATTGGCGATAAAAACGATTTTGAAAAACTTACTCTTGAAATATGGACAGACGGTTCAATTGCGCCGGATGATGCATTAACTCAATCAGCAAAAATTTTAAAAGATCATATTCAACTTTTCATCAATCTTGATTTAGAGCCTGAAGAAAAGCAAGCTGAAATTCAGAGAGATTCTGAAAAAGAAAGAGTTAAAAAAATCTTACTAACCAATGTTGATGATCTTGAATTGAGCGTACGCGCTCACAATTGTTTGAAAGCAGCGAACATTAAAAATATTGCCGAACTGGTAAAACGTGACGAAGCTGAAATGTTGAAATTTAGAAATTTCGGACGCAAATCGCTTTCCGAATTAACCGAAATAGTTGAAACGTTAGGTTTGGAATTCGGGATGGATATTGACAGCTATATTAAAGACGAAAACGAAAACAACTGAAATTTAAAACATTCGTCCATGCGTTCATTCAGTCATTCTTACAAAACTGTAGTTTAATTGAATGGATGAATGATTGAATGAAAATAATTAAACAAAGGTTTAGCCATGAAACACAGTGTTAAAGGTAGAAAATTAAATAGAACGGCAAGTCACAGATCTGCTCTCTTACGTAATTTAGCTACTTCATTATTGAAACATAAAAGAATTAGAACAACAGTTGCAAAAGCCAAAGAACTTCGCACTTTTGTTGAACCGTTACTCACCAAAGCTATTGTCGGTGATCTTCATAATAAGAAACTTGTAATGGATTCGATTAAAGATAAAGAAGTTGTTAAAGAACTTTTCAGCAGCATTGTTACTACTCTTGGTGAAAGAAAAGGCGGATATACCCGCGTTGTAAAACTCGGAAGACGCTTAGGCGATGGCGCAGAAGTAGCAATAATTGAATTGGTTGATTACAACGAAGTTGCAAATCAAAAAGCAGTTGAGAATAAAGAAAAGAAAGAAGCAAAAGGCGAAGCTAAAAAAGCTAAAGCAGCTACAAAAGGCGAGATTGAAGACGCTAAAGTAGTTGAAGAAACCGCCAAAGAGAAAAAATAAATTCTATACGGATTGGAGAAAAAAGAGTAGTCCCGATAAAACCGGGGTTACTCTTTTTTTATTTATGCACAAAGATTTAATCTTTAAAAAATCAGTTTATGCAATTTCAGAACTTCCGACCGAAATGTTACCGGAAGTTGTTCTTTGCGGCAGGTCAAATGTCGGCAAGTCATCATTTATCAATTCTTTCTTCGGAAAGAAAAATTTAGCCAAAGTAAGCTCTGATCCGGGAAAAACCCGCTCGCTGAATTTTTACGAAATTGATAAATCATTTTATGTTGTTGATCTTCCGGGATTTGGTTATGCAAAAATAAGTCAAGATGAAAGGAAACGATGGGGAAAACTCATCGAAGATTATTTTCGCGCAGCAAAATCAATTGCGCTTGTCTTTCATTTTATAGACAGCCGCCATGAACCAATGCAAAGTGATTTGGACTTGTATAAAATGATTTCTTTTTATCAATTGCCCTATTTTATTATTTTGAGCAAAGCTGATAAACTAAATCAATCGCAAATTGCTTCGGCAAAAAAAACGGTTTCAAATTATTTTCCTAATTTTAATTTCGGAACAAATCTTTTTTTCTATTCAACCGTAAAAGGCAATTGGAAAAGAGCTATAGAAAAGCAGTTGTATATTCAATTAGAACAAGCTAAATTAAATTCAAAAGTTGCTAATAAACCGGGCTAAGGTTATATTTAGTAAAAAATTAATTAAACATTTTGCAATGGCTATGGATAGAAGACAAAAGAAAAGATTACTATTTTTTTTAATTTTCCCCATTTTGCTTTCTATTACATTTTTTGTGCAGGATGTCGCAATTAGAATTGTTGCTCTTCTCCTTTCCATTATTTATGTTGGGTCAATCCTTTTCTTAAGAGATAATTTCCGCAAAACTCCAATTTTTGATCTTCAACCGGAAACCGGCGAACCCGATTTCCATCCCGATCAAGAAAAAGTACCAGCGCCTCAATCGTTTGATGAAGACAGCTCGTTTGAAATTATTGCCAAGCATCCAAGTTCTCAAATGATAACGGAAGCCAATTATTTTAAAGTCAAAACTCCTCTCTCACTGGAAAAACCACCGGATTTAAAAGAACGCTTTTCTGAAATCGTTAATGAAGAACTTCCAAAAGAAATTGGATACGACGGTCAATTTTCTTTTATCTTGGAAAAAATTCTTTCAGTGATAAAGGAAGCTTATGCCTCAAATACCGCCATCTTTTTTTGGTACAATAAAAAAAGGGAAAAGCTTTCCGTTGAAAAATTTGTTTCCAATACAACAGAAGTTACAAAAAGCAAGCTGGGAATTGAAGATGATATTTTAAGTAAAATTGTAACAACCGGTGAACCGGAACTTCTTTCCGATATTTCGAAAACAGCGGAGGCGGATGTTATTCGCTATTACAACTCTCCTCAAGGAATAAAAAGTTTTGTCGGCGTTCCAATTTATTATGAAAAAGATTTGATCGGCGTACTTGCCATCGATTCCAAAACCAACGACAGTTTCGGCATCGAAACGATTTTTTCTCTTGGTAGATTTGTCCGCTTGATTACCATATTAATTAATATCTTCGAGCAAAAATTTTCGGAGTTCGTATCGCAACGGAGGTTGCACGGTTTGCTCTGTCTAATTACGCCTTCATCATCGTTCGAACATGAAAAAGATGTGGTGCAGGCGCTGGAAAAATCAATTGAATTTTTGTTGACGTGGGACGCTTTTGTTTTTGTTTATTACAATCCCATGGCAAAAAATTTCAAAACAATGAGGGTGAAAAATAAAACATCGTTAAAATACGTTGGCGAGAATTTAGAAATTGAATTAAACGGAACGCTTGTCGGTAAAAGTATTTTAACCGGTTTGCCCGTAAAAATTGATGACACCTCCGCAAATGATTATAAACGATTTTCAAAAAATGAAGACGTAACCTTCGACGGGTCGTTTGTTGTTATTCCACTTGTATTTCAAAATCAAAATTATGGCGCGCTCTGTTTTGAAAGTTTACGCAAAAATGCTTACTCAAAATCAGATATAGATTTTCTTCTTAACTCTGTCGGCATTCTTTCGTTCATCATTTATTCCTTTGCAACGCAAAGTGTTCTGAAAAGTTATCTTGCAATTGACATTGAGACCAAAGCGTTAAATCCTAAAACTTTTAACGAAAGAGTAACTGAAGAATTGATAAAAGCTAAAGAATTTAACTTAGATTGTTCCCTCGCTCTTATCCGCATCGATGATTTCCTTGAACAGGAATCATTGTTTGACGGAAATCCTTTCACTAAAATTTTAGCATCCATCGCTGAAATGATTCTTTCTGAAATGAGTGCTTACAGACTTTTCGGCAGACTTGATGAAAAAATGTTTGCTGTCTTTTTTCTAAATTACTCTTCAAAGGATGTTTACATCTGGGCTGAAAAATTACGCGTTAAAGTTGCAAGACAGCCAATATCGGTAGTCGCCCGGCAAACCACCTTTACAATTTCCGTTGGTGTTGCTTCGGCAAAAGGAAAAACGGACAATGAAGAAGTGCTTTACAACGCTAACCTTGCTTTGGAAAAAGCAATCGAGAGCGGCGGCAATAAAGTAAGAAATATAAATTGAGATAACTATTAATAATTTTATTTTCATAGTGTTGGATGGATTGGGAATTGGAGAATTACCTGATGCAAATCTTTACGGCGATGTTGGAAGCAACACTTTGGCTAATATGGCGAAAGCTGTTGGAGGTTTAGATTTACCACATCTGCGGGCGTTTGGTCTAGGTAATATCGCACCGATTGATGGAATTCAACCCGTTTCGTTTCCAACGGCTTCTTATGGAAAATTAAAAGAAATTTCTAAAGGGAAAGATTCAATAACCGGACACTGGGAACTTGCCGGAATTTCAATTGATTATGATTTTTCTTATTTCCCGAACGGTTTTCCTGAAGATATGATGAAAAGGTTTTTAAAATACACAGAGTGTAAAGGCTATCTCGGAAATAAACCTGCATCCGGTACGGAAATAATTCAAGAACTTGGCGAAGAACATCTTAAAACCGGTTTCCCGATTGTTTATACTTCCGCCGATTCGGTTTTTCAAATTGCCGCTCATGAAGAAATCATTCCATTGCAGCAACTTTATGAAATTTGTCTTCTAACACGTGAAAAAGTAATTTGTTCCCCTTACTTAGTTGGAAGGGTAATTGCGCGTCCATTCATTGGTTCAAAAGGGAATTTCACAAGAACAACAAACCGGCATGATTATTCAATCAACCCAACAGACAAAACAGTTTTAGATATTCTTTATGAAAATAAAATAACCACGGTCGGTATCGGAAAAATAAATGATCTGTTTAATAAGAGAGGGATTCAAATTTATGAACCGACAAAATCAAATAAAGAAGGTTGTAACAAAATTCTAAACTATACGTCAAAAGTTTCAAATAGCTTTATCTTTACTAATCTTGTTGATTTCGACGTTTATTTTGGGCATCGAAATGATCCGGTTGGTTTTGCAAAAGCTTTAAAAGAATTTGACAATTTTCTCCCCTCTTTAATTGAAAAATTGGACGAAACAGATGTGCTTCTTCTTTCGGCTGATCATGGGAACGACCCGACGACCCCAAGCACCGATCATTCCCGTGAATACGTTCCGCTTTTGTTTTATCGAAAAAATAAATTTGGTAAAGATTTAGGGACGCGGGAAACTTTTTCCGATGCCGGAAAAACAGTCGCTGAATTTTTCAAGATTAAAAATTCACTTAAAGGGAAAAGTTTTTTAAATGAATAGAACATCTTTTGTTCAGAAGATTTGAAAAAATCGTAGCACAAACTTCAGTCTGTGTTTTGATAAAGTTGAAAAAAATTAACGAAAAACAATAAGAGCTATCAAAATGATTTTAGGAAAAGTTATCGGTACGGTTTGGTCAACTAAAAAGGACGAGAATTTAGTCGGCTCAAAACTTTTAATTGTAAAACAGCTTGGGCTGGATTTTAAGGAAAAAGAGAATTTTGTTGTAGCTGTTGATAGTGTGGGAGCCGGTGAAGGTGAAATTGTTCTGGTTGCTACCGGAAGCTCCGCGCGCCAGACAAACAGTACAAAAAATCGTCCGGTGGATGCTGTTGTTATGGCAATCGTGGATAAATTGGATATATCTTCGAATTGACGCTGTTTTAATAAATAAGAGACGATTAATTAAGTTGATAATGCCGCAGGAATACCTTAAATTTGCACACCTTTTTTAAGTCCTTCTAAAACAAGAGGATAATGGATGTATTTCGGAAAAGTTATTGGAAATGTTTGGGCTACAAAAAAGTATGAAGCGATGTTCAGTTTAAAAATGATGATCGTCCAACCTATATCTGCGGAGCTGAAAAATTTAGGTGAACCCATAATTGCGGTTGATACAGTTGGCGCAGGTCCCGGAGAAATTATTATTTACATTACTGCAAGTGAAGCAGTCATTCCGCTCCCGGTAGATTTTGCACCGGTGGATGCTTCAATTGTTGGAATTGTTGACACTATAAATTTAGCAAATTAATTACGAGGTAACATACGTGAGAATAACAAAGCAATATACGAATCGTGAGAGCCAGTCTCTCGATAAATATTTGCAGGAAATTGGTAAGGTTAGTCTTCTTAATCCGGAGCAAGAAATTGAATTAGCTATCCGTATTAAAAAAGGAGAGCAATTAGCCTTAGAGCAACTTACAAAAGCAAATCTTCGTTTTGTGGTTAGCGTTGCAAAACAATATCAAAATCAAGGCTTGTCTCTTGGGGATTTAATTAATGAAGGCAATCTTGGTTTGATAAAAGCCGCTAAACGATTTGACGAAACAAGAGGATTTAAATTTATTTCTTATGCAGTTTGGTGGATTCGTCAATCCATTTTGCAGGCATTAGCCGAACAATCCAGAATTGTTCGGTTGCCGTTAAACCGCGTTGGCGCGTTAAATAAAATTGGGAAGGCTTATAGTAATCTCGAACAGGAATATGAACGCGAACCAAGTGCCGCCGAATTGGCGACCGAACTTGAAATGGATGTTAATGAAGTTGCCGATACTTTAAAAATTTCCGGCAGACACGTTTCGATGGATGCTCCTTTTGCCCAAGGTGAAGATAATAGACTGCTTGATGTTTTACAAAACGATCAACATCCGCAGCCTGATCAAACATTAATGACGGAATCATTAAAAGCAGAAATTGAGAGAGCGCTTTCAACTTTAACTGAGCGCGAAGCTGAAGTAATTAAACTTTACTTCGGATTGAATAAAGAACATTCGTTAACCTTAGAAGAAATTGGAGAAAGATTTAATTTAACCCGCGAACGCGTGCGCCAGATAAAAGAAAAAGCGATCAGAAGATTGCGCCACGCATCCCGCAGTAAAAATCTTAAAGCTTATCTCGGATAGTTTTGTGAACAACAAAATTATTACTTCTTTTTTTTTGATAACAGCCGGTATATTTTTTATTACCGGCTGTTCTTCTATATCCCAATCAACACGCTATTCAAAAAATTCTAAACAAGAAAAAGAATCAACGGCAAATATTCGGTTCAATCACGAACAAGATTCTGTTAATAATACTTCTTCGCATGATTCTTTATTAGCAAATGAAGAAGACGAACTGGAAGATTATGTTGCTGATACTTCCAATATTGATGCAAGAGAAATTCTAAAGAAGTTTACATTAAACGAAAATGCAATTGATAACGATTTCGGAACTTCAAAAGAAAAAATGTTAATGGAAATAATCCGCTGGTTAAATACACCGTATAAATACGGCGGAAATACAAGACATGGAATTGATTGCTCCGCCTTTACACAAACGGTTTTTAAGAATTCTCTTAATGTCAGTCTTCTTCGTTCCGCGCGTGAACAGTTTACCCAAGGTGAAGATGTTGAAGAATTAAAATTCGGTGATTTGGTGTTTTTCAATACACGAAGCCGGGTCCGTCCCGGGCATGTTGGGATTTATTTAGGAGATAAAATTTTTGCTCACTCAAGTTCAAAGCTTGGCGTTATTGTTTCTTCACTTGAAGAAGGGTATTATGCCGAACGCTTTATGGGCGGGAGAAGATTAGAAGTATTTCTTCAAGCGGGAAGATAGTTTTCGTTTCTCTTCTTTTTAAACCTGTCACTTCTTTTTATTAATCATCTAATTCAAGACTGCTTTGAGTTTCACTCTGCGGTAACTCTTGAACATCTCGTAATCTTCGTTCAATTGCACGTGATCGTTTAGAAGCGTCATCAATTGTATTGCTTGCTTCAGCAAGTTTCTTTTGAGTTTTATCAAGAATATCGCCAAACTTTACGAATTCAGTTTTAATAGCGCCGAGCAAACTCCACACTTCACTCGAACGTTTTTCAATTGCCAGAGTTCTAAATCCCATTTGCAAACTGTTTAGGATTGCCGTTAGTGTTGTTGGACCGGTTAGAACAACTTTATATTCAGATTGAATTTTTTCAATTAGTCCCGGTCTTCGTAAAACTTCAGCGAACAATCCTTCTACCGGAAGAAACATTAGTGCAAAATCCGTGGTGTTCGGGGGATCGAGATATTTATCAAATATTGTTTTCGCTTCTCCTTTAATTCTGTTCTCAAGCGCTTTGGAAGCCTCTTCTATTGCAGCCAAATCAACGGCATCTTGCGCAAGCTGCAACCGCTGATAATCTTCCATCGGGAATTTCGCATCGATAGGAAGCCAGAGAACTTCATTTTTATCTGTTCCGCGTCCCGGCATTTTAATAGCGAACTCAACTCTGTCGCCGCTTCCTTTTTTAGTAGCGATATTTTTCGCGTACTGTTCGGGAGTTAAAAGCTGGTCAATCAAATTTTCCAACTGAATTTCTCCCCACGTTCCGCGGGATTTAACATTGGTCAAAACCTTTTTTAGATCGCCAACGCCAACCGCTAAAGTCTGCATTTCACCTAACCCTTTGTGAACTTGTTCCAATCTATCGCTTACAAGTTTGAAAGATTCGCCCAATCTTTTTTCCAAAGTTGAATGAAGTTTTTCGTCAACAGTTACACGCATTTCTTCTAATTTTAGAGAATTGTTTTCCGAAATCTGTTGGAGTTTCTGTTCGACCTTTTCCTTTAATTCTTCGAATTTTTTGTCATTCATTTGTGTAAGCTTTTCAAGTCGCTCAGAAAAGGTTGTGAATTGATGGAAGAGTGAATCCTCGAATTTTTTAAATGAAGAGAAAACTTCTTCCCGCAAATTGCGCTGCTGCAGCCCGGTTTCCTCACGGTTCCTTTGGAACTCTTTTTTTACTTGCTCGTCTAACTTGTCGTAACCTTCGCGGAATTTCTTTTCAATTTCCGGGAGCAAAAGTTCATCTTTTTTCTGAGTGATTTTTTGATAGAGGAGAAATAGGATGATAAGAATTACAATTTCAGTTACTAATAAAAAATATTCCAAGATAGCCTCAATTATTAAAAATTTATATTGATTCTCGTCTAAACGAAAGTTGTTCGATTAAAGAGAGAAGATTTATGCTTATATTTAAAGAGAAATTTTAACAAAATTACGTAATAATTTTTGAACAAAGAAAAAATTCTCGTTACTGCAGCTCTTCCGTATGCAAATGGACCCATTCATCTTGGGCATTTAGCAGGCGCGTATCTTCCTGCGGATATTTTTGTCCGCTACAACCGTTTAAAAGGGAGCGATATTTTATTTGTATGCGGCTCCGATGAACACGGGGTTCCGATCACCATTACTGCTGATAAAGAAGGTGTTAAACCTAAAGACATTATAGATAGAATCCATGCAATTAACAAAGACTCATTCGAAAAAATCGGAATGAGTTTCGATATTTATTCCCGTACAAGTCTTCCGATCCATCATGAAACCGGGAAAGAATTTTTTCTTGAATTTCTCAAACAAGGTTTATTAAAAGAAAAAAAGACGCTTCAGTTTTATGACGAAAAAGCAAATATGTTTTTGCCCGATCGTTACGTTGAAGGAACGTGTCCGAACTGCGGAAACGAAAGCGCAAGAAGCGATGAATGCGAAACTTGCGGCGCGTTGTATGAACCAAGTGCATTAAAAAATCCAATAAGCAAAATTAGTGGAAACACACCGGTTCTGAAGGAAACATCGCATTGGTTTTTTCCGCTTGGAAAATTTCAAGAACGACTTGAAGCATATATAAAAGAGATGGATGAGAAATTTCATTGGAAAGAAAATGTACTTCAATATTGCAGGAGCTGGTTTAAAGACGGTTTACAAGATAGAGCGGTAACACGCGATCTCGATTGGGGTATTCCCGTTCCGCTTGATGATGCAAAAGGTAAAGTACTTTACGTTTGGTTCGAAGCTGTTTTAGGTTACATCTCCGCAGCAAAAGAACTTTCTGAAAAACGCGGCGAGCCTGATCTCTGGAAAAATTACTGGCAAGACCCGAATACAAAGTATATCGCCTTCATTGGAAAAGATAATGTAGTCTTCCATACAATCTTCTTCCCCGCAATGTTAATGGCTTGGAATGACGGAAGGGACGACAAATATGTCCTTCCACAAAATGTTCCTGCAAATGAGTTTTATAATTTTGAAGGAAAGAAATTTTCCAAAAGCAGAAATTGGGGAATTGATGTTATCGATTTCTTGAAAGCGTTTCCTGCCGATCCTCTGCGTTACACGCTTGCGGCAAATTTGCCTGAAATGCGCGATACCGATTTTCATTGGAAAGAATTCCAGGCGCGGAATAATAACGAACTTTCTGCAATCCTTGGAAATTTTATTAATCGGACATTTACTTTCGTTTTTAAAAATTTTGATGGAAAAGTTCCACCGCAATTTACTTTGGAAGAAATTGATAATGAGATGATAGTGCTGTTGGGATCATATCCGGCGAAAACATCAGCGTTGTTTGAGAATTATAAAATTAAAGACGCTACTCTCGAAATTATGAACTTGGCTCGTGCCGCAAATAAATATTTTAACGATGCCGAACCATGGAAAACAATAAAAACAGATAAAGAAAAATGTTCTACTACTTTGAATATTTGTTTGCAAACCATTTTTACTTTGGCTGAATTAATCGAACCGATAATTCCTTTTTCTTCGCAAAAAATATTTTCAATGCTTAACGCTCGCCCTGTTGCATGGGATGATTGTGGTAATCAACATTTATCAACTGGGCATCAATTAAATAATTTTGAAATTCTCTTCAAAAAAATTGAAGATGAAGACCTGGCTCCATTCCTGGCAAAGGTAGAAGCAGATGAAATTGTTGAAACAAAAACTGAAGAATCCAAAATTGAAGATGGATTAATTTCATTTGATGATTTTCAAAAGGTCCAACTAAAAGTTGTAGAAGTTCTTACCGCGGAAAAAGTTGCAAAGAGTGAAAAGCTTTTAAAGTTAAAAGTTTCTCTAGGCACAGAAGAAAGACAAATACTTGCCGGGATTGCCAAACAGTACGCACCGGAAGAAATCGTTGGTAAAAAAATAGTGATTGTTGCAAATCTAAAACCTGCAAAACTAATGGGAATGGAATCTCAAGGGATGGTTTTAGCTGTTGAAGGGGAGGGGAAATTGCATCTCCTTAACGTTGATCCTTCAATCCCGAATGGCACAAGGGCAAAGTAATTATGCTGCCCGTTCAATTTAAAGAAAACACATGTTGTAAATGAAAAAGGTGAAATTTCAATTTTATTTACCTTGTTTTTCTAAAGTTGGTTTACTAAAATTATTAATTAAAATTTCTATTATGTAAAAAAATCGGAGTTATTCTTATGCGAAAATTTCTCTTAATCTTTTCATTATTTTCTGTGGCTCTTTTCCTCTCGGCATGTTCGCCGAAACATGGAGAAATTCTTTTAGCCAAATTCGATAAAGGAAATATCACTCTCGGTGAATTTGAAAAAGCGTACGCTAAAAATTCCGGCGGGTTTGATGCCGCTAAAAATGACACCTTGGAGCAATATCAAAAATTCTTAGACTTGTACGTTAACTTCAGACTAAAAATTAAAGACGCCTACGACAGAGGATACGATAAGAATCCTGATTTATTAGCTGAATTGAACGATTATAAAAAGAAAGTGGGAGTCAGCTATCTTTTAGATAAAGAATTAGTTGAACCTGCAATTAAAAAATTATATGAACAAAGAAAAACGGAATTACGCGTTAGCCATATAATGATTCGTCCTGATTCAACCGGTGATGAAGCAGCAAAAACAAAAGCAAACGCTGTATTAAAGAGAATTCTTGCCGGTGAAAGTTTTGAGAGTTTGGTAAATGAATTTTCTGCCGATCAATATTCAAAAGCAAAAGGCGGAGATATTTATTATATCACGGCAGGATTAATTGTCCCTGAGTTTGAAGATGCCGCCTACAAAACAGAAGTCGGGAAAGTTTATCCTGAAGTTGTAAAAACAAGATTCGGTTATCACATTATAAAAGTTACTGAAAAACGGGAAAGAATTCCTGCAATCCGCGCGAGCCACATCCTTTTAACGTTTGCCAATGAAGCAGGTACAACTGATACTTTAGCCGCTTTCAAAAAAATTGACAGCATTAAAACCGCTCTTAAAAACGGAGCAGATTTTGCGAAACTTGCACAAGAATTTTCAAAAGATCCCGGTTCAGCCAAGAATGGAGGAGATTTGGATTTCTTCTCTCGCCGCGTAATGGTTAAAGAATTTGATGAAGCCGCTTTCAATTTGAAAGTAGGGGAGGTTTCAGATATCGTGAGAACTAATTATGGGTATCATCTAATTAAGCAGACGGATAGAAAACCGTATCCAAGTTTTGATGAAGAAAAAGACGAATTGAAAAAGATCTATAAACAATCACGTTACAACACTGATTACGATACCCTATTAACTTTCTATAGAAATAAATATAAGTTTAAGCTTAATGAAGTTGGAATTGAAAAAATTCACGCTGCAAATGATTCTATAAAAGTTGGACCAGATTATTTTGAAAGTAAATTGAAAACAGATTTTGGCAAAATAGAAGTTTTCAGATTGAATGGTGAAGTTTTCAGTCTTGATACTTTAATGGATAAAATTCTTACGCAAGCAGAATTTATGAATAAAGTAATCACACGCGAAGTTTTAAAAGAAGCAGCAAACAAAATTAGCGGTGATCTTGCGTTAGAACTTGAAACGCTGGCGATGGATAGCCGCTATCCCGAATATGCTGAATTGATGGAAGAATATAAAAACGGAATTTTTATTTTCAAATTACAAGAAGAAGAAATCTGGAATAAAATAAAAATAGATGATGCAAAACTTGAAGAACATTTCAACAAGACCAAAGAAAAATATAATTGGAATGACCGTGTAGCATTTACAGAAATCTTTTCTCGTAAAGATTCCATCATTCAAGTTTGTAAAGACCTTTTGAAACAAGGAACTAACTTTGATTCGTTAGCTGCAAAATATACCGAAAGAGCCGGGATGAAATCCAAAGGCGGCAAATATGAAATGATGGATGCAAACAGTTCGCAAATTTCAAAAGAAGCATATAAGCTTGCAAATGTTGGTGATGTTTCTTCTTCAATTGTAAATGCAAACGGTTTCTCGTTGCTAAAATTGGATCGAAAAGAAGCGGCTCATCCAAAATCTTTTGAAGAAGCAAAAGCCGAAGTATCCGGATCGTTTCAAGAAGAAGAGAGCAAACGTTTGGAGAATGCCTATAACGAATCGTTGCACGCAAAGTATAAACCTGAAATAAACAAAGAAGAATTATCAAAAGTTTTTAAGAGTGAATAATTTTTTTAAAGCATCGTTCATTTTTGTACTAATACTTTTTGCCGGCTGTGCAAAAAAAAAGCCGGCAGCTGAGTATGTTGCAAAAGTGAACGATGTTTATCTTTATAAAAAAGATTTTACTTTTTCCCCCGATACGAATACTGCTTACAAGAATGAGTTTATTCGAAATTGGGTTACTACCGAATTACTTTCACAAGAAGCTCGTCAAAATGATCTTGAAAAAAGCGATGAGTTTCTTGAACTTTCTAATAAAGCCAGGAAAGAAATATTAAAAACGCTTTGGCTTAAAAAATATTTGTCGGGAAAAGAAATTTCCGTTACGTCAAAAGAATTAGAAACATATTTCAACTCTAAGCCGGACGCTTTCAAACTATTACAGGATGCGGTTGTTCTTAACCAGGTTTATCTTAAGCAATATGATAAAGCCATTCAATTTAGAAATGTTCTCCTGGAAAGTGATTGGAACAAAACACTAAAAGCATTTACGAATGATTCATCCCTTGTTGCTTCATCTACAAATGCATTGGTTTATTACTATCAAATCGGAGCCGGTAATTTATTAAACATCATCACTGAACTTCAGCCGAATGAAGTTAGTTTAGTTATTCAATTGCAAAAAAATCTTTTTACGGTTGTTCAAGCGCTTCAAAAGTTGAAGAAAGATGAAGTGCCTCCTTTTGCTTCGCTCAGGAAAGAAATAGAAAAAACTTTTAAGGAAGAAAAACAAAAGCAGTTGATTGAAGAACATCTAAAGGAATTATATTCACAAAATGATATCGATATTAAAAAATAGGACAAACATGAAGAAGTATTTTCTCTTCCTTTTACTTTTTATATTCCCTGAAATAATTGCTCAACAATCCATAGATAAAGTAGTTGCAGTTGTTGATAATGAAATTATTCTAAAGAGTGAACTGGAATATCAAATAAACCTTTTAGCCGCTCAGAGGAAAGTTGACCCGAAAACGCCGGCGCTTCGCGAGCAAGTATTAAAAATGCTTATTGATGAAAAATTAGTTTATGCGCAAGCCGGACTTGATTCTATCACCGTTACGGAAGATGAAATAGGAAAACAAATTGATTATCAAGTTTCACAACTGATGCAGCAATATGGCTCGAAAGAGCGCGTTGAGCAAATGTATAACATGAGTATCGAAAAGATCAAAAGAGAATTGCGTGACGATGTACGCAAGAATATTATGATCCAGAAAACGCAGGAGAAAAAATTCGGACAGGTTGAATCAACGCGCCGCGAGGTTGAAGATTTTTTTGCTCAATTCAAAGACAGTCTTGGTGTTATTCCTGAAAAAGTAAAATTATCCCACATTTTTAAGAATCCGCAAACTTCTTCAAAATTGAAAGAGAAATACAAAGCAACTGCACAAGCAATATTAGATTCGATAAAAGCCGGTGCCGACTTTGCTGAGATGGCAAAAAAATATTCCGAAGACCCGGGCAGCGCTGTGCAAGGCGGTGATCTGGGATTTGTAAAACGCGGAGTTTTTTATCCTGAGTTTGAATCTGTGGCGTATTCATTAAAAGAGAAACAGCTTTCGGAAGTAACCGAATCTCCTGTTGGTTTTCATATTATTCAATTATTGGAAAAGCGCGGCGAATCAATTCACACTCGACACATTCTAATTAAAGTTAAAGCTGATGACGAAAGCGATCTTAACACAATTCAAATGTTAACGGATATTCGCGACAGCATAGTTAGAAAAGTCGGAACGTTTTATGAGTTCGCAAAAAAATATTCCGATGATAAAGAAACTATAAATCTTGGCGGGCAGCTTGGAACTTTTTATCTCAACCAGCTAGATAAAAATCTACTTGAAATTGTCGGCAAAACAAAAGAGAATGAAATCAGCTACCCGAAGCGTGTAAACTATGCGGCGGATAGTTATGGATATCATATCGTTTGGTTGGAGAAACGGATTCCCCAGCATAAACCGAATATTGATGTTGATTATACGGAATTAAAAAAACTTTCCGATGAATATAAAAAGCAAAAGCTCTATGCAGCGTGGCTTGATGAATTAAAAACAAAAATCTTTTGGGAAATTAAAGAGTAACGGGAAAGCAAATAAAGGAAAATTTTCTTGCAAAACGAAAATCAAAATAATGACGTTCAGTTAGTTGAACAATTAGCCGGTTCGGTTCAATCAATTAAAAAAGAAATTGCAAAAGTTATTATCGGTCAAGATGAAATTGTTGACCATTTACTTTTGTCGCTTCTTTCACGCGGGCATTGTTTGCTGGTTGGAGTTCCGGGATTGGCAAAAACGTTAATCATAAAAACGTTAGCCGATGTGCTCGATCTTAAGTTTAACAGAATTCAATTTACTCCTGATTTAATGCCAAGCGATATTACCGGCACTGAAATTCTTGAAGAAGACAACATTACAAAAAAGCGTGACTTCAGATTTATTCTCGGACCGATTTTTGCCAACGTTATTTTAGCTGATGAAATAAACAGAACGCCGCCTAAAACGCAGGCTGCACTGCTTGAAGCAATGCAGGAACATAAAGTTACTATTGCGGGAAAAACTTATTCACTTGATGAACCGTTTTTTGTTTTGGCTACACAAAATCCTATTGAACAGGAAGGAACTTATCCGCTTCCTGAAGCACAACTTGATAGATTTATGTTCAATCTCTGGCTTGATTATCCTTCTCTTGATGAAGAAAAAGAAATTGTAAAAACTACCACCGGCGGATTTTTCCCGGAACTAAATAAAATAGTTTCAGCCGAAACTTTGATAAGCTTTCAAAAGTTAGTGCGCCGTGTGCCGGTTGCCGAAAATGTTATTTCGTTCGCTGTAAACTTTGTCAATAAAACGCGTCCGAACAACGAACAAGCGCCGCAGTTTATAAAGGACTGGCTGCGCTGGGGCGCCGGTCCAAGAGCTTCGCAGTACTTGATATTAGCGGCAAAAGCAAAA
>JALNWB010000043.1 GCA_023231105.1 Ignavibacteriaceae bacterium
GAATTTCGTTAATTTTATACATGAAGAATAAAGTTGTAATTCTTTCCTCCGGGCATCCACCGCAGGATGAAAGAATATTTTCTAAAATAGGATACTCGTTGAGTACCAATGGTTATTCTGTTGTTATTTGCACTTCTACCGAAGAACTTCACACGACTGATAAATCTATTTTTTTCGATTGTTTCAACGGTGAAAAACTAACGAAAAGAGAAAAGATTAACAAGTTTTATTCTCTTTTATCCTCACATTCTCCCGATATAATTATCTCTTCCGAGCCACTGCCAATTTTAGCAGCTCATCAATTTAAAAAGAAAGATAAATCTTCGTGTAAAGTCATTTCTGATATTACTGAATGGTATCCCGAAAATGTTGCATTCAAATATCAAGGAATAAAAAAATGGTTTTCCTATTTCACTTTATATCTTTTTAATCTTTATACTACCAACCTGGCTGATGCATTAATTATTGGTGAAGAAGGCAAAAAGAAGAGGTATGATTTGATTGCTCCTTTTAAAATGAAAGAGATTGTTTCATACTTTCCGCGGTTGGAATTTTTCCCTTATTCAAATTTTACTTCTTCAAAAGATGAATTCAATCTCGGATTTACCGGAATCTTAAACAAATCTCGCGGCTTTCATAAAATTCTTTACACAACGGAAATATTGAAAAAGAGACACCCATATCTAAAATTAAAATTAACTATCGTTGGATTATTTTTAACAGATAAAGATGAAGAATTATTTTCTGACTGGAAATTAACTAATTCCGATATTACAATTGATTTTTCAACATGGCTTCCATATGATCAACTAAAAACTAAACTTAGCGGCGTTAATCTTTTATTAGATTTAAGAGAATTAAATTTTATTTTTAATAATTCTCTCCCGATAAAAATATTTGAATACATGGCTTTAGGGATACCGGTAATTTATTCCGAAGCCGCTTCTCTAAAGAATTTTTTTGGCGATTTCTCTTTCGGCAAGTTAGTTGATCCTCTGAACTCAGAAGAGATTATTTCTGCAATCGAGTATTTTCTTTTTCACCCGGAAGAAATACAACTACAGGGTTTGCTTGGTAGAAAATTGGTAGAAGAGAAATATCAGTGGAGTTTTTGTGAAACTAAGCTACTTAATTACCTTAAAAATATTGACTCCCTCTTTCCGGCGGAGAAACATCCGGTAACCGATTAGTAAATAACCTACCACCAAAATTATATCCAGCGTTAAATTGTTTAAATAAGATGAAACCAAATAGAATGTTGTTGTAGTAACCAGTATAAAACTTATTTGCCATTTTTCATAAACAAAATCAAGCGCTTTATAAGAAACCATAAAAGCATAAAATGCTATTAAGAAGTAACTAACAAGCGTTGCAACCGCGGCTCCTAACAGACCATATTTTGGAATCAACAAAACGTTGAGCAAAATATTAGTTATGAAACCAACCAAATCTCCAATCAAATAATGATAACTTTTCCCTGTAGTTAAAGGATAAACCGAATAAAAAGATGAAAGCCCTCTAAGCAGATAACTTAAAAGAATAAACGGAATTATAAATATGCCGGAGTAATATTCTTTACCAAAGAATGTCTTTCCATAAAATTGAAATGTGAATAAATTATCGATTAAAAGTGAAACCGCTAAAAAGACAAACGTGAGTAAAAAGAATAATTTCGTGAAAACAACAGGCAGTGTTGTAGAAAATATTTTCTTTTTATAATCATCAAGCGAACGAGGGTTCCAAGCTGAACCAAATGATATTACAACAATGTTCATCATCATAGCAATGCGGTAGGCAAAGCTGTAACTACCTACTTCCTTTGCGCTCATGTAATGATTAATTAGAAATCTATCTGCTACATCAACAAAAGTAGAAAGAATTCCCGCGGCTAAAAGGGGTAATGAAAAAACGAATAACTTTTTAAGGAGCCGATAATCAATTTGGAAAGAAAAATCATTTTTTATAAATCTGTACGAGAGAAGCAACGATATGCTTGATGAAACGATCTGGGCAAGAAATATTCCGAGTATTCCAAGTCGAAATGATGAAATAAAAATAAAATTGAAAAGAAGATTTATGATTGCCGATATTGAAACAACTAAAACATATTTTTTTGATTCTTCTCTTGCTCTCAATAAATGAAGATTGTAAAAAGCAATGGTTTCAATAACGAGCAGAACTGCCATGGAAATTATAATTGAACTATAATCGCTTGTGGTAACTAATAAAATGGATGTTTGGTGGGCAAAGAAAATCAATCCAAACGCAAATATGACAGAAATTATTCCTAAGGTGCTCACCGTAGTAGAAAATATTTTTTTCTTTTCATCTGATGATTCAGCTTCTACATAATATTTCGTAAGTGAAGCTTGGAATCCGGCTTGAACAACTACAGCAAGGATTGTATAGAAGGAAAGGATTAAGGTGTAGTTACCAAAATCGGAAGTTGAAAAAACTTGCGAGTAAAAGGGAAGCAGTAAAAAGTTAGAAGCGCGGAGGAAAATCATTCCCATGGAATATAAACCGGTTGATTTAAGTAGTCCAGTTTTATTAGCTGTCATATGATGTTATACTTGTTATATAATTCATACAATCTTTTATTTACGTTTTCATAACCATGATATTTCGTCACCCAATTTTTTCCGCGAATGCCAAAATCATTTCTCATTTTTTCGTCAGAAATAAGAGAAGAAAGTCTTTCGTATAATTCATCGCCATTATTTGCAACTACAAATGGATTCTCCGGCAGCCACTCTTCGTATTCTTTCGTCATATTTGTTATGGTAGGAATGCCCACAGCAAGTGTTTCAATTCCCGCTTTTCCGTAACCTGTTCCTCCCATCGTTCCACCGACTTGATCGATGCAAATGTCACACTCGCTTTTAATTTCAAGTACTTTAGCACGACTCATATTTTCTAAAAGGATGAATTCAATTTTTCTTTCTCTGCTAATTTTGTCAAGCACCGATAAAATTAATTCCGTCCCTTTATATTTCCTATTTGTTGGAGAATGAACAATTTTAATTCTATCCGATTCATTTTTTTTTCGTTCGGGTAATTCGCCTTGGTTATACGGGTAAAAAATATATTCCAAATCTTTTTTTAACGAGAGATGATCATATTCCGAAGTGATATTCAAGTCTGATATCGCATCCAGTTCTTTTATTAATCCACGGATACGTAAATCACTTCCATAGTAACAACAAACAATTTTCTTCCCCATCTTTTTCCATTTGATTGCCTGCTTTGCATTTCGGTAAAAATCTAACCCGGAATCAAAGTGAATAATATCATAATCATTGAGATGATATTTTTCGATAGTCTCTTCAACCAAATTCAGTTTGAAAAAATCATAGAGAGCAAAATATGATTTCTCAAAAATATTTTTTGGTTTAAATATCGGGGACTGCTTTGGATTATCAATTTCCCTCATTTGCATTTTTTTCTTACGCCATAATTTGGCAAAAGATAAATTCGGTAAAGGGAGTTCTAAACAAATATCTTCGGGAAACTGCAAAGGATTTTTGTGAAATGTAATAAGGCGGGAAAAGTCTCCGCACGTGTTGTGCATTTTATAAAAATCATACGGAACACCGGCATAATTTTGCGGCGCTATATGAAGTATTTTAAGCATTAAATCTCTTTATAAAAAGTATCCCTAAAAATTCCTCTCGCTCCAAAATTTTCTTTGAATCTTCCAAGTCCCCAATTAGGTTCCATATTAACTGTGAAAATTCCAAAATCTAAGAACTTAAATCCTTCATCATGTGATCGTTTCATTATTTCATAGAAGAGCAGATTTACCGCACGGTATTCCTGGTAATCTTCATCATGACTGATATAAAATGCGAGAACTACTTTATCGTTTGCAGAGAAATTACAAACTCCGGCGATGATTTTTCCCTTAACAAACGCTCCCCAAAGACGAACTTTTGAAGGATACAACTTTTTAATTTTTAACAGTTCATCTAAAGTATGCGTTGGATTAACATTGTGCCGCATTTTCAGATTCTTTTTTAGAATTTCGTAATACTCTGCATATTGGTCGCATTCAACAATTTCGACGCCTTGCTTTAAAGCTTTTTTTGCCGCCGTTCTTGCTTCGGAACGATATGTGGAAAGTAGTTCATCCTTTGCAACATCAAGCTGAACAACGCTTGACACTTCCCTTTTCAAATAAGTAAATTCGTTTTTTATTAACGCGAAATCAATATAGTTTGAATATTTCGATAAGTAAATGATTGGTGGCAGCGTAAGTTGAATTGCATCGCACTTCAATTCTTTCGCATGCTTTTGTAGAATATCAACAAGTTCAAAAGCTTCTTGAAAATTCAAATTTGAATTGTAAACAAATCCGCCGTATGAAGCACCCGAATGAGAGGATAAAATTTTCTTCCCGTCGCGGTTAACGACTACTGCCGGAAAAAGTGAAAGTATTTTATTGTTTTTCCTTATAACCAAAGAAGCGTCTTTAAATTTATCTTTCGGGTGATAGGACAAAAATAACCGCTGATGAAACATTGTACCGTTATCTGAAGCGGTTACAAATGCATCCCACTCTTCGTTTGTAATTTTAGAATCTGCAAAAGAAATATATTCGATCATATATTAAAAAGTATATTTTATTGATATAGTTTGAGCTTGTCCGAGTCCGTAAGAAAAAGGAGTCATTGCGTAATCGAAAGAGAATTGATTCCAGTAGATGCCTAAACCTCCGGAAATATCTTTTGACAAATAGTTGGTTTGATAACCTAATCTTAATGCAAACATTTTATCATAAACGATTTCTGTTCCAAAATTTACGTGCGAATCATTTTGGGCTAAATATTTTTGAAATTCCGCACCGGCTTGGAGAGTAAGTTTATATTCCGGAAAATCAAAAGCATAAATAGGACCAACTCTAATTTCCGAAGGCAATTTCGTGGCTTCTTTCTGAAGTTGATTCATTTTCCCAATATTTTTTACAACACCGGAAATAAAAAGATTTTCTATCGGCGATTTGTAGTGGAGTCCAAAATCAAAAGCAATGCCTTCAGCATTATCATAAAAAATATCTTCATAAAGATATTTCACGGTTATACCGGTTGAAAGATTATCAACCAAAGAAAATGCTGTTGAAAGCGAACCGAAAAAGTAGTGGGAGTTAAACGTTGATTCAACAGGTCCCGGCTTTGTTCTCACTTCAATTTCTTTAATTGAAGTTGAATTAATCCCGATTCCGATAGGTAAATTAAAAAGTGAAAATTTCACGCCAAGTAATTCTGTTGCTGCGTCCTGAATCCATGCGTTATGAGTAAAAATTATCTCAGGTGATCCTTCTTTCAACTGCGCCGGGTTATAAAATATTGCAGAAACATCGTTCGCAAAGATTGCTCCATTATCGCCGAGCGCTATATTTCTTGCGCCGGAACCGATCTTTAGAAATGATAATCCGTTACTTCCGCCGCTTTGCGCAAAACTAAAAATCGGAAGAACGAATACGGAAAGAAGTATAATTTTTATTTGATTTGATTTTTTCATAATTAAAAATAGTAAAAGAATTAGAAATTAACGTGAACACCAATTATATGTCTATCTTGTGACGAATATGGTTCGTGCATAAATGCGTAGTCAAAACCAACGACAATGTTTGAAATATGTTTTGCATAACCAATTCCGAAAGAAGGTTTAACGGATTCGTCACCATTATTCAGTTGAATATTATCAAGACCGGCGCGTAAGAATAAATCGTCAATCGGGTTATACTCAGCGCCAAAACGTAGCATTTTCGTTCCGTAATTGTCAAAATAAAACTCGGATGAAGTTAACAATTCATATTCATCGAATCGATAACTCATTCCAATTTTCTTTCCGGTAGGAAATTTATTCTCTGTCAAAGAGCCGTCAATGCTGTAAATCGGAGAAGAATCCCACTTATACTTGCTGTTCAAATCTGCAAGAACAAAAGATAAGGCCATATTTTTTGAATATGAATAAAGAAATCCTAAATCAAATCCCAAGCCGGTAGAAGTGATGTCTTGATATAATTTGTAATAATAAAATTTCGCGGAAAATCCTGCTGCAAATTTTTCAGAAAATTTTACTGCAACGGAAAGGTAATATTGATTTTCCGAAGTTGAGAGATTCCCTTTTTTAAAACCTTGATTATCCCGTTCATCAATATTGCCGACTCCGGAGTTAATTAATCCAAAACTCAATCCCGCAGACGATCTTGGTTTTTTATTTTCGAGAGCAGAATCTTTAACCGAATAAAAATCAAATCTGCGTGTAAAGGATACAAAATTAAGTTTTCGATCAAGTGAAAGAAAAGAATACCCGCTTTGAAAAGAATTATCATTTTGAAAAACCGAAACTGCAGGATTGTAATAAGAAACTAAATTTCCTTCTTTAACAGCGGAAAGAGAATTTCCCATTGCAATACCGCGCGGACCAAAACCAAAACGGCTAAAAGCTCCCGCAGCTGAACTTATTTTGCTCATCTTAGGTTGAGCGAACAACGTTACTGTTGATAAAATTAAAATGAAAAATAAAATTATTTGTTTCAAAATTTACCTTTACTGTATTACCATAATTTTTCCGAATTGAGAGTCTTGTCCGTCAATTTCGATGCGATAAAAATAGACTCCGTTCGGTACAACATTTCCGAAATCATCTCTACCATCCCAATAATCGATTACCCCGTTTATACCATCAGTATTGGATGAATTGATTACATGTGCAGGATTTCCACGATCAACATTTTGGATTAAAGTCCGCAAATAATTCATTCCGAAATCAAGAATTCTGATAGTAACTTTTTTTGAAATCCCACCGGTGTTGTATTTAATTTTCGCCATTTCCATTTTAGGGGAAAAAGGATTTGGGAAAGCATAACAATCGTCCTTTTTCTGCAATGGTTGTGAAGCGTAAAAAATTGTCCAATCATCCGACCAATTATAATTCGGCATCTCATTTTTTACTAAACCATCTCCCGAACCTGCCCAAACGGTATTTCCGTTGTTAGAAAAAGCGGCTGAATAAAACTTTGTCGTTTGCAGAGCTAAACCGCTTTTTTTATCAACAATGGAACCAGCATTTAACCAACTGTTAAGCGAACTTATTTCGTTTAAATATATTCCATTATCCGTTACTGCTATAACACTATTTTTGTCCGAAGCAAAATTATGCGCTTTTTCTTCATGCAAAGTTGTATTCCAATTTACTCCGCCGTCTTTAGAATAACTCACCGCATTAAACTCATTTAGATCGTTTGCTTTCCACGATGCGGCAAAAAGTGCTTTCATAAATTTGTTATATCCTAATGCAACATTAAAATTTCCGCTGATAGGATTGTCTTGATTTTGATGATTAAATTTTACCCAACTTATTGAATCAGCAGGAAGAAATGCATTAGTTGTTTTGTTAATACCGTTAGCAGACCCGGCATATAAAGTAGAATCATCTGCGGCTACTAATGAGAAAAGCCGGTAATTCAGATATTCTTCCTTACCGAATTTTCCCGCCACAGGTTGTAACGCAAACGATAATGAATCAGAAGGTTTTATTGAAGAAAGAAAATCGGGGGGAAGGATTGCTCGTCTCCATTTTGCATTTGTATTAACCATTAAACTATCAAATGAAACGGAGCGCAAACCTCCGGCAAAAGTTGCAACCCATATTTTATTTCCCGCGAAGGCAAAATCATAAATAACGTTTTCCACCGCAACAGTAACAGGCAAAGCCCGCAAAATGTTTTTACCATACACAACTGATGAATCGCCCGGTTCATCAATTGGCTGCGAAACAGTTTGCCATGTGACACCATTATCCGATGAAAACCGCAACCCACTCCCTTCCGTAAAAGAACTACCGTTTTTTTCAATTGAATGTCCTGTAGATACGAAGATTACTCCTTTAGCATAAAGCAAAGCAATTATGTCTTCTGTACCAAATTCCGAAGTATTTAAATAATTTTTCCAGGTTGTTCCATTATCGATAGATTGACTTAATCCTTTTGAAGTGCCGAGCCAAATGGTATCACCAACAACAAGAATGTCGGTAATGCTATTGCTTGCAGGATTTTCATCAGTCAGTATTTCGGAAGAATTATTAACTTTTTCTAATATAAAAGTCTTTGGAATTTTTTGAGCTGAGAGAATTAAGCTAAATATGAAAGTAAAAAGAAAAATTTGCTTTATCATTCTATAACAACCATAGTTTTTGAAACAATACTACTTGTTTTTCCACCTCTATCTTCTGTTTGAAATTCAAATTTCCATTCTCCGAGAGGTGCGGTGGATGAGAAGTAATTTGCATAGGAAAATATGTTATCACTTGCTGAAGCATCACCATGCTGTGTACTGTTTCCGTCGTTATACATAGTCCACTTAGTTCCACCCCCGGGGTTACTGACAGCAGTCCCGTCTGGGCGATATAGTAAGAAAGATACTTGTTTTATATCGTTTAGTCCGTTTGAATCTTCAACCGTTACATTAAATGCAAACGATGATTCTCTATGAACTGTATCGGGAACGGAAACATTCGTTATCACCGGTGCAACATTGGACTTTCCATTATCAAAGAAAAACGTTTGTGAAGCGACTTTTTTTGTCGTTCCTGTTTTATCTTCAACAAAATAATTAATTGAATACATCCCGTTAATGTATTCATTCTTCATTGTTACAAGAGTGGAAAAAATATTATCACCCTTTACAGCATCACCGGTACTTGGGCTTCCATTATCATATAAATAAATAGTTCCCGAAGAAATATTTTCGTTTTCAGGTGAAAGAATTTCGATCCACGTTCTCTTAATATCCGTGGAAGAAGTAAATTCAATTGAAGGATTTATAATCGAATCGGCTAGCGTGTGCATAAAAGAAGCAAAAGTTGCAACGCTTGCCACTTGATAAATCGCTTGTTTCGTTTCCACCGGAGAGTCGAATTTTTTACCACACCCATGAAACGTTATAATCAGAAGAATTAAAAACAGTAATTTTTTCATATTGAAATATCTTACAGCCGAGTTAAGAATTAAAGGTAAAAATATATATACTTTAGAAAATTAAAAATGGAGCAGGAATAAAGCATACAACAAATATTGCAATTGTCAGATAGCCAATTATCCGTCTTTTCCTATCAAGTAGAGCATCGTCATAAATAGGCGGATGTTTTACTTTGATAACAAAAAATAAAATGACTGCCCAAAACAACCAACCGCTCCAGCCAATGTTAAGCGGAAGAGAAAGATAAGTAATTAAAATTCCAAGCACTCCAAAGACAATAAGAAATATCATCGCAACCGAACTAATCGCATATTGTTTTTTTTCACCAAACAAAGCGTAAATAACATGCCCACCGTCAAGTTGTCCAACCGGGATTAAGTTCATCGCTGTAACAAAAAATCCGAACCACCCCACACACAAATAAGGATAATGATAAATTTCAGACATTGGCGGAACAAAATCTTTTGAAGAAGTAAAAACTTCGCGCAAAAATGAAAACAAAAGAGAATCACCAAAAACTAATGCGAGTCCATTTTTTCCGTACGTTGGCAAATCATAATCAGGATGAATCCATAGCAAATATTCTTTACCTGGTAAATGTGTAAAACCGTATATAATCAAAATGAC
This sequence comes from Ignavibacteriaceae bacterium, assembly GCA_023231105.1. Lineage (GTDB taxonomy): Bacteria > Bacteroidota > Ignavibacteria > Ignavibacteriales > Ignavibacteriaceae > UBA1563. Next base: position 9,612 of record JALNWB010000043.1, read on the forward strand.
TGAAGCGATAAAGCCGGCGATTGGACCGGCAACCCCAATATCGAAAAGAGCTTTCTTTGATGGAATAGGTGATTTAATTTTTATCACTGCTCCAAGTGTTCCGAAATTAAGAAAACCTAAAATAGATGGAAACGGGATAAAAAAAGGAAGTGTTGCTTTCACTTTATGAATTTTCGCAGCGAAGTAGTGTCCAAATTCATGTGAACCTAAAACAAATAAAATTGATAAAGAGTACGGTAATCCGTAAATCAATTCCGAAAATTCCGTTTTGTTTGAAAAACCGCGTACCCATTCGTAACCGGCAACAGTAGTAGTAAAAAAAGTTGCAAGAAATAGAATTATGTGAAGCCAATATTTTTGTTTTTCTTTTACAAAAACATCTACCGGTTCGTTCAATTGTTGTTCAAAAATATTTTTCATTTTATAAATCTATGTTCATTCCAAAAGAAATGTATTTTTCTTTATAGTCGAAATATTCACCGTGGACACTATTCCCTGAGAAATAATTTATCATGAAGCTGAATCCACCGGTATTTTTGTTGCCAACTTTTACTCCCGCTGAGAGAGAATTCGTCCCGGAATATTTCCCTAATTTGGTCACCCGTAAATCGTATGTGATAAACGGAAAAAAATAATTTGCAAAAGGTAAATCAAAAAACTTTTCTCCGCCGATTTGAAAAACATTTTTCCCAATTTCTTTAGGTACAACGTGAAATAAATATGCGTAGCCAAAATATAAGCGGAAATCGTTCATGGAATAAAATGGTGTTACTTCCACAAATTCTCTGCTGTAAACCCGCGGAGTTCTTCCATTACGCCAACTGCCGGAGAGTTTATCGAAGTGTCCGTCAACAAAATGAGCGGAGATGTGACTCAATCTCATTCTCATACCGCATTCGTAATTCGTGTTTTTAATTTTTATTCCACCGTTTAGTCCGAATAAATAATCAACGGCATCAACCGGGAAATGGAAATCCTTCTCTCCGCGTAACTTTGTATAGGTGAAAAAATCACCACCGAATGAATATGTTTTTTCACCATCTGCATAATGAAAAAAATCTTTTGAGTTTCCGATGTCAAGCCGTAAACTATTCTTCCCCAACATAAACATAAAACCGACTTTCGGTTCAAGGAAATTTGCGACGAACGGTTTGATGTTCAATTCTGCCGGAAATAGTGTTGCCCGCTGTTGTGAAAAAAGTATCGATCCCAAAAGCAAAATGTTAAGTGAAATAAATTTAATTTTTTTCATAAAAGAGACGATACCTTAGATACTATTTTTTGTTTAATCAATTTATGATACCCGTATTTTATTTTCGAAGAAAGACTGACAATGCCGTACATGTTTGTAGGGAAAGCAAACGACGGTTCAAAATAACAATTAACCGTACAGCCCTGGCAGAAATCAAATCTTCCTTCCATTTTTTTGTAGTAAGAAATCTTTTCTGATTTTCGGATCTCTTTAATCGGACGATCAATTTTTATTTTATCATTTGCAAAATGATAACATGGTAAAATAATTTCATTGTTTGGTGAAATTACTATAACCCGCGAGACCGCTTTACACAACGGTTTATCAATATTATTCCCACCGTTCTTTCTTAATTTAAGATATGCATCATTAAGATAAATATCATTCTTTCCATCAACATATTCTTCAATAAAACTTATTGCTTGCTCATGTAAACCGGGATTTCCGAAATAAGAAAATACAGGATTTACTATCAACACTAAGTTTTTCTTTCGCGCAATATCGTGCATTTGCGGAAGTTTTAAATAGGTTTCATTTGTAACTGTAAAGAGAATGTCGGGATATTCACCCAGACTTTTTGCAAGCTCTAAACTTTTTAAGACAGATTGAAAACAGTTTACTCCGCGGATTTTGTTATGTTCATCTTCGTCAGGTGAATCGAGTGAAAAATGAAGCAAGTTCACATTCCCGGCAAGTTCTTCCGCATGTTTGTGATAGAGAAGCCCGTTTGTTGTAATGCTTGTCTGCATCTTCAAAACTTTGGCAATCTTCACCATTTCAGATATTTTAGGATGAAGCAGCGGCTCGCCACCGGTCAAATCAAGAAATTTCACTCCCAATTTAGCAATTTGTTCAACATTATTTTTATAATCTTCTAAATCGGCAAAAGGAGTTTTCTTAAATTTTTCATGTTCACCGAAATGACAAAAATTGCAGTAAGCATTACAGCGGTATGTTACATAATAGTTACAGAGAAGCAGCACTAATATTCTCTCCCCTTCCACAAAACTTTTCGATTCGGCAGAACTGCAAAAGGAAGCAGCACAACGTAAAGAATAAAATAAATTTCAAAAACGATAAAATATTTTAATGTTGATGTAAGTTTTAATTCATTTAAAACGAAAAAGAGAAACAGAAAATCAATGATCAATTTGAAAAAGAAAAGTGATAACGCCGCCGAAGTGAAAAAGAACGGAAGCAAAAGAATTGCAAGATGAGCAACCCAACCACTTCCCATAATAAAGAAACCGCGCAAAGGAGCCTTCAAACCTCCTACTGCCCATCGTTTCTTTTGACGGTACAAACTATTAATATCAGTGCAAGGGAGTGTAGTTACTAAACTGTTTATATCAAGCGGATAAATAATTTTGTACTTTTTAAGTTTATGGATTGCAAACAATAAATTAAAATCTTCCGTAACGCTGAAGGGTAAATTCTCATATCCGCCAACTTCATTATATGCAGATTTACGAAAAGACATATTATTCCCGATACAGCTTAAAGGTTTATTATAATTAATTGTTGAGGAAGCAACAGATAAAAGATAAACAAAATCAAGATGCTGCATACCGGCAAATTGGGTTTTGGCATTTTGTACCGTAAATCCGTTTACGATTGCAACATCATCACTATAATAAGAAGCTAATGTCTTAGCCCAAGTTGGTGAAACAATGCAATCGGCATCGGTCGTTAAAATTATTTCACCTTTGGCTTGTTCAATTGCAATGGCTAATGCATTTGTTTTCCCTTTAAGGTGACCAATCTCTTTTTGGGTAACAATTTTTTTGAATTTCGGTTTATCGCTAATGAATGAGCTGATAATTTCACCGGTTTTGTCAGTTGATTTATCGTCAACAAGAATAATTTCTAGTTTGCCCTCGGGATATTCGAGGTTGTTTAGCGCTTCTAAACAAGCGGGAATGTTTTTTTCTTCATTTCTCGAGGCTACAATAACCGTTGCGAAAGGAAGCTCTTCAAAAGATTTTTTCGGAAATCTTTTCTGCAAGCCGAGTATAAACCAAACGGTTTGCAAAAAATAACAGCACATCGCTATTAAGAAAATTAGCTCATACATTCTTCAGGTGTTCCAAATTGAAAATTTTTATTCCCGGCTTCATCCGCTAAATATTTAATTGCATCACAAATTAGTGGAGCCGATTTATCACTATCATGCAAAACTACAATCGAATTTTTTGCAAGATAATTTTTGATTGCAAATTTAAGAACTTTTGAATCGTTTTTATAATCGTATGTCAATAAAGACCACATAACATTTTTCAGATTATATTCTCGGAGTGTTCTGTTTAAGCCGAAAGGAAACCGTCCGTGAGGAGGTCTGAAATATTTTGGCAGATTTCCAGATACTTCTTCAATCTTTTGGTTAGTTAAACTTATTTCTCTTTCAAATTCATCATTTGTTAGTTTCGTAATAATTTTATGACCAAAAGTATGATTGCCAATTGTATGCCCCTCATCAATTATAGTTTTCACTAATTGCGAATACTGTTCAATATTATTGCCTACGCAAAAAAACAAAGCTTTAATATTTTCGTCTCTTAAAGTTATCAGAATTTTTTCCGTTGTTGAAGGATTTGGTCCATCATCAAAAGTAACCAGTATTTTATCAGTGGATGATTTCCAAATAAATTCTGAGAACAGTTTTTGAACTATAAATGGAGGTTGATACATGATTTTCATCTTTTCATGTTCCTCCCTTTCCACTCAAAATTTCCAAATGCGCCTGCAATACCGGCAAACAAAATGTAAGGAACGTGGAGAATTTCCGAAATAATAAACGCCCTAAAATTAATGTTTTCAAAAAGTAAGGGAATTCCTTTTTTTATAATGAAATACTCAATTAATACTTTAAGTAGCAATAACGAGATGAACGAATAAAGAAAAATCAAACTGAAAGTTATCCCGAGTATCGCTTGCAAAGGAAAACTTACAAAAAATAAATATATCATTATCAATTTGAAGATCAACGTTTTGTCGTTATAAAACAATCCTTTGCTTGCCCACCTCTTTCTTTGTTGAATAAACGCAGCGACTGTTTTATTTGCCGGCGTTTGCACAACCGCTTTTTCGGAAAATAAGAATTTTACTTTATACTTTTTCGATTTCGCAATCTTTTGCATTAAAAATTCATCATCACCGGAAGCCAAATGTTGATTATCTTCATAACCATCAACATAATTGAACGCCTCTTTTCTGAAAGCAATATTCGCCGCGTTACAAATGGTTGGTTTATCAGAACTAATTAATCCCGCTCCGACGAGTACTAATCCCCCAAACTCCAATTGCTGAATTTTTCCAAATAGCATATTTGAATTTGTGAATTTGACCGGACCGGAAATAAATCCGGTGGTTTCATCAAAACCGGAAATCATTGTCTCAAGCCATTCTTCCGGATGAACGCAGTCGGCATCTGTGGTTAAGATAATTTCACCTTGCGATTTTTCAATACCGTATTTGATTCCTCTTTTCTTCGGTGACAATTTCTGAAAATCATTTGGAACTGAAATGCCTTGAGTATTTGGAAGTTTTTTTTCTAAATTCAATTTAGAAAACGAATCATCATCGGAAAAATCATCTACAAAAATAATTTCATAATAATTTTGCGGATACGTTTGAACTTCAAGACTTTTTAAACAATCAACTATCATTTCAGATTCATTTCTAAATGGAACAATTATCGAAACAAAATATTTTTTCTCATTCTTGGAATTGATTTCTTTCAATCTTTTTAATCCAAAAAGAATTTGAAATAAGAAACCGAAATAGAAGACGGACGGAATAAAAATTATTAACAGTAAAATGTACATTAACGTTTCGAAGTTATTAAAATGATTAGACCTAGAACCGATGGAACTAAAATATTAAAAAGAAAAATAGAGAATGCGGCAAGGAATCCTACTTCCGCAGGTAATCCAATTGCTGAAATGAAAAATATTGATGCGCCTTCTCTAATGCCCAAATCACCAAACGAGATTGACGGTATAAAAGATTTTACAAAAAGTGTTAATATTCCTGAAAGTAGAAATGCAAATTCCAAAGGCTTATTAGCAAACGCTGCGGTAAGCACTCCGTATTGCAAAGCAACTACGACATATAAACAGGTGGAATAAAATAACTGCACAAAAACGATTTTGGGATTCGTCCGTTTTAACACCTCTAAATGGAAAAATAATTTTCTTAAGAATCGTATTTTTTCAATTCGTTTATAAAAATATGCCGCGGTAGTTTTTTGATAAATGAGATAAATGAAAAGACCTAGAAGAATGATCAGAAGAAAGGAAAAGGAATAAATTACTGTCGGTGAAAGTAAAGAAGTAAAAGATAAAAACCACATCGTGGAAAATAACCCGGCGAATACTAGAACAAACATATTTGCCAGTTTGTCAACAACGCTCGCAGATATTACATCACTTGCCGGATATTCTTTTATTACAAAGCTTCTTCCAAAATATTCTCCAAACCTTCCAGGCGTAAAAGACCCGCATGCAACACCAACAAAGAAGGAGGAAAACAATTTTTTATTTGATAACTCACCAAGCATTTTTCTGAAAACCGCTTTCCATTTATTGACTTGAATATATAAGTTAACACACATTAAAAAGAAGACGAATTCCATTACATGAATGTTTTGGAATGTAAATATCTTACCATAATTAAAAGATTGAAACTTTTGAAAAAGGTAAATCATAATTGCGCCGGCAACTACAACCTTTCCAAACAAAAACAATTTCTCTTTTTTTGAAAGGGATATAATCATTCAGTGGATCATCCTTCTATTTAATACTACTTTTCATTATTTTCAAAAGGACTAGTTTTTATGAGATTACCATCTCTTCCTTTTTTAACGCTACAATTTAAGACATTCATTTTACATTTAAAATTTTGAAGTAATTCTTTATCTTGTAACCGCTATTATTAACAATTAGGTAAAAGATGTTTATCAACTTTTCTGACATCCCGGGGCATCACAATCTTTTTTTAGATTATATTTATGAATTTCACAACGTTAAAGATTTTTACTCCACCGATTTTAGAAATAAAGATTCTTATGCTGACCATTTCCGGGCTGTAACTAAAGAGCAAAATCCTCTTCTCTTTAAGTTACCGGAATTAATTTTAGATCAATATACATCTAATCAGCCTTCTTCAAAGACTCAAAAAAATATTACTTTGTTAAAAGAACCTAAAACGCTTGCTGTCTTTACCGGTCAGCAATTGGGAATTTTAGGCGGACCTCTTTATACAATATACAAAACGATCACTACAATAAAACTTGCTCAGTACCTCAATGAACGGTTTGATGAATTTAACTTCGTTCCCGTTTTTTGGCTTGAAGGTGACGACCATGATTTTGACGAAGTAAATTCCATTACCATCATAAATGAAGAAAATAATTTAATAAAGCTTACTTATGAAGATTCATTGCCAGAGGGTGAATTCCGAGGAAGTGTTGGAGAACTTACTTTTACATCAGGAATAAATACTCTATTAGATGAACTTCAGAAGAATTTGCGCAAAACCGAATTCACCGATGCGCTGATTTTAGAATTGCGGGATATTTATAAAGAAGGAAAAACCTTCAAAGAGTCTTTCCGTCAATTGATCTTTAATTATTTTGACCAGTATGGATTGATCCTTTTCGATCCTCAACAAAATGAAATTAAGAAATTATTGAAACCGATTTTCCATGAAGAATTGTTGAATTACCGGCTACATTCCGAAAAATTAATTTTACGCAGCGCGGCACTTGAAGAGACTTATCATGCGCAAGTGAAAGTGCGTCCAATAAATTTATTTATGAATTATGAAAATGGACGCTATGCAATTGAGCCGGTTGATGAACATTTCCGGTTAAAACACAAACGGGTAAAATTTACACAAGAAGAATTGCTGAAATTCATTTCCGATTCACCGGAAATTTTTTCTCCCAACGTAATTCTTCGTCCGATATGTCAGGACTATTTATTCCCTACAGCATTTTACGTTGGCGGACCAAGTGAAATAAGTTATTTCTCGCAGGTACTTCCGTTGTATGAAGATTTTCAAATTCCACAACCGATTATCTATCCGCGTTCAGCCGCAACGTTAATTGAAAAAGGAGTTCAGACTGTTTTTGATAAATATCAATTAACTCTAAATGATTTTTTCCTTAACGCAGATAAGATTGCCGAAAAAGTTATTTCCCGTTTATCAGAAAAAGATTTTGATACTGATTTTGCAGCCGCGCAGACTGAAATCGAAAATGTTATTGAAGGATTAAAACAAAATCTTCTTTCGTTGGATAAAACAATTTACGATGCAGCGGATCGTTATAAACAAAAAATTGTCTCTACATTGATGGAGTTAAAAGGAAAAACAAACGAAGCGCAAAAAAGAAAATATGAAACCACACTCCGGCAAACGACAAAAACTTCTTTGGCGGTTTTCCCCAATGCAAACTTACAAGAACGTGAGTTGAACTATTTTTATTTTGCAAATAAGTACGGAAAAGATTTTATCAAACTGCTCTTTGAAGAATTGGCAATTAATAAATTTGAACACCAGGTGATCAACTTGTAAGTTCAAAAAGAAGGCACGAAGAAAATATGTTGCTGTTCCCATTTCGGGGAATTAACACCAATATTTAATTGAGGTAAAAGATGGGCGTAAACGAATTATTACCAACAGAACGAATTGAAAGCAAGATACTTTTAATCCGCGGACAAAAAGTAATACTCGACCGTGATCTTGCGGAGTTGTATGGAGTGGAGACTAAAAATCTTAACCGGCAAGTTAAACGCAATCCGGAGAGGTTCCCTTCAGAATTTATGTTTCAATTGACTCTTAGTGAAAAAATTGAACTGGTGACAGATTGGCACCGGTTCAATTCTCTAAAACATTCAACCGTTTTACCCTTTGCATTTACGGAATATGGAGCATTAATGCTGGCATCTGTTCTTAATTCCCAAAGAGCGATAGAGGCGGGAATTTATGTTGTGCGCGCATTTGTCAAGCTGAAAGAGATATTATCTACTCACAAAGAGTTGGCGCAAAAGTTAAAAGAGTTGGAATATAAAATTGAAACTCATGATGAACAAATAACGGCAATCTTCGAAGCGATAAATCAATTGTTAGCACCTCCTCCGGCGATAAAAAGAAAAATTGGGTTTGAGGTGAAAGAAAAGGGCGTTAAATATGCAGCTAAATAACGGACACGAATTTACCCGCTTTTGGCGGGGAAAGAGATTTTTAATAGTTTGGTGGGGAAGGAAAAATGAAACAGTTGGAATGTATATATTAAGACTGTGCATTTATATCCCTTAATCAACTAAATGGTTAAATCAAAGTAGAAGTAAACAATACACAAATCATTAAAAAGGAGTTTATATGACTAAAAATTTTATAAGTTCTGTAATTCTAATTTTAATTATTTTTTTTCAACAGACATATTGCCAAACAGTTAATTTAGCTGGGGTTGATGTTAGTATAGGTGATTCTTTAAATTCAATTCAAGCAAAAATCAATACCGATTTTTTTATTTTTTCAAGAGTTGAAGGAGACTCTCTTAACGATCACAACAAGATGAAACAAACTTGGGTGTTACATGACAAAACTCCCCCAAATAATTTGATAGCTATAATATATTTTTTTGCACCACCCATAAAATATTGGATGGGAAAAACAGCAGAGCAACCAACAGTTACTGCCATACAAAAATTTTGGGATTATGGAAATTCAAATGTTGTAGATGTAATGAAAAAATTTTATGATCTTTTAGAAATTTATGGAATTGATGAATATTTTAATAACCATATAAGTTTTAATAAGGAAGTTGAACCTGATGGGACTTCCTACAATATTAACGTTTCAACATGTAGTTGGCGGAGAATAGAATTTTCATTCAGTAAGGATAGTTTCCAATTATCTGAAATTATTACAGAAAACAGTTACCAGTTCTTTTACGATAAAAGATATTGTCTGTTTTTTGATGATTACAAACATTATTCCAGTAAAAAGAGTGACATAATAACTGAAAGTTTTTCACATGAAGAAGCTGCACAAAGAAGGCAGCGTGAATTGCAGCTACCTTATTTAAGTAGAGGTGAAGAAATACCAACAAGCAAAATTTTGCGATTACTTAGAAAAACATATCTTTCTAAATAACTGAAATTGTGACTTTAAGCTTCATTTTTCATTTGAAGATTTACTTTTATGAAACAAATTAATAATTCATTAACATCTCAATGAGATAAAAATGCCTAAGAATAAAAGATGGGAAGAATCTCTAATCGCGAATGGAATAGGTAACGTTAAGTTAATTTCTTGGAAATATTTTATGGATTTTATATACCAGGAGATGCTTGATTATGAAACTTATATTTGGCGCGGTCAGAGATGTAGTAATTGGCTTTTAGAACCAACACTTGACCGCTTAATTAAAACTATGAAAATAAAAGAAAAAGATAAAGATAAATTTAGAAGGGAACATTTAGAACGATATAAATATGCAACAAGAGGAAGACGAGGTATTAACCCAGCTCCTATTTCAGAAGAAAATGATTGGTGGGCTTTGGGTCAACATAATGGTCTAGAAACTCCTTTATTAGACTGGACTAATTCACCTTTTGTTGCGGCATATTTTGCTTTTATTAGTAAGGGAGATAATCAGACAAAACATAGAGTGATCTATGCTTTACACAAACCTACTGTTGAAAGAAAATCGAATGAGATTTACGAACAAAAGATGAAGGAGGTTAATAAAAAGGAATCAGAATCCAGTATTCAGATTCAAAAATTATTAACGGGTGTAGATAAGACAAATAAACCAGTTGGATCTATAGAACTTCTTTCGGATGATATTCAGAGAAAGGAGGAACATAATAAAAGAAAACTCAAATCTCATCTTTACAAATCTTTATTTAACATAAATGAGCCGACTAGAAAACCAATAGAATTTATTAAACCCCTCTCGGATGAAAATCAGCGATTAGTTAACCAAAATGGTCTATTCACTCGTTCCCCAGGTGGAGTTGATTTAGAAAAATGGATAAATGATAATTTTGCAAGTGATACAGATTATACTCTGATTAAAATATTATTGCCAAATGATAATAGAATTGATTGCCTAAGGACACTTAATCGAATGAATATAAATCATCTGACATTATTTCCTGATTTATATGGTGCTTCAGTTTACTGCAATATATATGGTGAAATAAAAGGTTATTAGCTTACGATTCATAACTACTTTAATAATTACAAAAGGTTACGACCAATAAATCTTTTAGGATGATGATCGAATAAAAATATTCATTCCCGATGGGAATGTGATTTTATAATTAGGTTTTAGTTACAAAGATTCAACACCTACGGTGTTGCATAAGAGTTTATAGTAATCGGTCAACAAAAAACAATTTGTGACTGATTATTTTGTAAGACTCTCAACTTGTTCTAAAAACTGTGGATTAGAAATTTTGACGCAATCAAAATTGGAGATACTCCCACCATTCTGTAAAAACATTGAGAGGATGGCAAAAGCCATTGCAATTCGGTGATCGTGAAAACTTTCGAATATTGGATTTTCGTTTTGTATTGTTCCGCTAGCAGAAAAACCATCGGGAAATTCTTCGACATCCAAACCGAGTAATTTGTAATTATGGACTAAAGCAGAAATTCTATCCGATTCTTTCACACGCAACTCAGAAGCATTTCTAATCTCAAACTTTCCTGATCCTAAGACGGAAGCAACTGACAAAATTGGAATTTCATCAATAATATTTGGAATTATTTCTTTATAAATTTCGATTGAATGCAATTCACTGCTTCGCACTATTAAATCACCATACAATTCATTGTTTGAAGTTTGCTGATTAATGATTTCAATAATGGCTCCCATTGCCTTTAATACACTAATAATTCCGGTACGTGTTTCATTTAAAGAAACATGACGAAGAATCACTTCCGAGTTTTTTGCCAACAAAGTTAAGACAGTGAAAAAAGCGGCAGAAGAAATATCCGATGGCACAAAATAATTTTGAGCAGATGGATAATTCTTTCTTGAAGAAAAAATAAACCTCTTCCCCTTTTTTTCCTCAACTCGTAAACCAAGCATTACCTCAGTATGATTTCGCGTTTGCTCAGATTCAATTATGCAAGTTTCATCTTCCAAGTGGAGTCCGGTAAGAAGCAATGCACTTTTTACCTGCGCACTTGCAACGGGCATATCATAAATAATCGGAGATAATTTTTCCGCGGGATGAATGGTTAAAGGCAGCGTTTGTTTAGATGAAGTTGAAAACTTTGCTCCCATTAAAGAAAGCGGTTCAATCACACGTTTCATTGGGCGCTGTGAAAGTGATTCATCACCGATCAATGTTGACTCAAACGGCTGTGCTGAAAGAAATCCGGCAAGCAATCTTGCGGTAGTTCCGGAATTTCCAGCATCTAAATTATTTAAAGGAGCGTTAAAATTTTTAAATCCTTTTCCTTCAATAATCAGTTTTTTGTTTTCCCATTTACTCTTAACGCCAAGTTCACCAAAACATTTTAATGTTGAACGAACATCTTCTCCGTTAGATAAGTTTTCAATTTTGGAAGTTCCTTTTGCCATGCAAGAAAATATTACGGCTCGGTGGGAAATAGATTTATCTCCGGGGAGAGAGAGTTCACCTTTTACTTTTTCAATTTTATTAAATTCTTGCGTCATTATTTTTTCGTTAACCATTCTTCGATTCTTCGTTCAATTAATTCCGGATTCCCTTTCTGATCATACAAACCTTTCAGCATTCTTTGCCTCATTGCTTCGTACAAAGTAACCGCAGCAGCAACAGAGATATTCAGACTTTGTACCATTCCCTGCATTGGAATATAAAAAACGTTATCTGCCAAAGATTCGGCATCGTCAGAAATTCCGCGATGTTCATTTCCGAAAACAAGTGCAACTTTTTTTGTCAGATCAAAATCATAAAGGCTTTTTGGATTTCCTTTTAATGATGAAGCGAGAATTGTAAATCCTTCTTCATGTAAAGTCTGATAACACTTTTCAACCACAGTATATTTTTCTTTCTCAACCCACTTAAATGCTGAGGCAGAAGATTTACTTCCGATCTTCGGATATTTTTCAATGTTATAAATAAGAGAAACTTTGGGGATTCCTACCGCATCACACGAGCGAAAAACCGCGCTTACGTTGTGGGGATCGTGAACATTTTCAAGAACAAGACGAAGCGAATCCTGCCGTGCAGAAGCAACGGCAATGATCTTTTCTTTCCGTCGTTCTGTAATTTGTTTTCTCAATGTTTGTGGAAGATTAATTTATAAATTGATTGACATGCGCTTCTACCTGCTTTGTCAACTAATATTCTGTGGTGTTCATCCAACTTTAAATAATACCTTGCTAACGAAACAATTTTTTCAACAGCTTCATCTTCTTTCGGAGCCCAGGTTTCACATCCGTTAATTGATGGAATGGCTGCCGAATATCCGTCAAGCGCTTTTGAGATTATAATATCTAAAACCATGAGTAAATCATCTTACTTAAAACTGATACAAAAATTAATATTTAGCATTTTTTATAAAACCATCGGTTGGCGGAATGACTGAATGGTTGAATGAAAAACATTGAAAGTTTAAAACCGATAAAGAAACATTCATTCTTTCAATCATTCATCCATGCTTTCGAAATTAAAATCAAACGAATCATTTACCACAACTCTTAACCGTGATGTATGTTAGTAAGTTGATTCACTTTTCTCGCCCATTACAATTTTTACACTTGCGCTTGCACCAATGCGGTCAGCGCCGCTTGCGATCATAGCTTCGGCATCTTCTTTGGAACGAATTCCGCCGGAAGCTTTAACACCAATAGCAGAGCCAACAATTTTTCTCATCAGTGCGATGTCACCAACTGTTGCGCCGCCTTTAGAAAATCCGGTGGAAGTTTTTACAAAATCAGCGCCGGCTTTTTTGCAGATCAAACAGGCTTTTACTTTTTCTTCATCGGTTAGAAGAGCTGTTTCTAAAATTACTTTACAAACATTCCGGTGAGCTTTTGCTGCAAGAACCACTTTGTTAACATCATTAAAAACGAAATCATAATTTCCGCTTTTCAATTGACCGACATTTATTACCATATCAATCTCTGTTGCGCCGTTCGCAATTGCCTGCTCTGCTTCCAACCGCTTCACTTCTGTGGTTGTTGCGCCAAGCGGGAATCCGATTACGGTACAAACTTTAACATCAGTCCCTTTTAATAATGATGAACAAAGCGGAACAAATCCAGGATTAACACAGACAGAAGCGAAGTGATATTGTTTTGCTTCGGCACAAAGTTTTGTTATTTCATCGGTGGTTGCGTCCGGTTTCAACATAGTGTGGTCAATCATTCGTGCAAGAGAAAGATCAGGCAAATGATCACCGACGCCAAGTCCTGCAGAAATTCTTTCTGCACCAACATTGACAATATTCTTAACTGCATTGGGTTGAGTGATAACGTTTGTTTCCCAGCCTTTGCATGTATCGCCTTGACAATAAAAATCGCGTAGTGATTTTTCTAAAAACACTTGCGAAACAATTCTTTCAATTTTTGATGAATCCATTTTACTTCCCGGATTTTAAATAAGCTTTAAAAGTGTTTTGTAATAACATCGCTATCGTCATTGGTCCAACGCCTCCGGGTACAGGAGTAATAAATGATGCTTTAGGAGCAACGTTTTCAAAATCGACATCACCGACAATTCTGTATCCTTTTGGTTTGGTCGAATCTTCAACGCGATTTATTCCAACATCAATTACAACAGTTCCCTCTTGAACCATATCAGCTTTGATGAAATTTGGAACCCCGATGGCTGCAATTAAAATATCAGCAGACAAAGTATATTTTTTCAAATCAGCGGCGGCAGAATGACAAATGGTTACAACCGCATTTGCAAATTCTTTTTTCTGAAGCATAATATTCGCAATCGGTTTACCTACAATGTTGCTGCGACCAACAACTACAACATGCTTCCCTTTCGTTTGTATGTTATACCGTTTTAACAATTCTTGAATGCCTGCCGGCGTGCATGGGAAAAATGCATCGTTCCCTATTACCAAATTGCCAACACTTATTGGATGAAAGCCATCAACATCTTTTTCGGGAGCAATTGCATTAATAATTTTTGATTCGTTAATCTGTTTTGGTAATGGAAGTTGCACTAATATGCCATGATAATCTGCATTCTGATTATAGCTTTGTACAATCCAAAATAATTCGTCTTCAGTTGTTGATTCGGGAAGTTTTTCAGTTTTGGAAAGAAATCCTATTTCTTCACACGCTTTTGCTTTGCTGTTTACGTAAACTTTTGAAGCAGAACTTTCTCCAACAAGAATAGTAACTAAACCTGGAACACTTTTCCCTTTTTCTTTTAATTTATCAACTTCTTGTTTTAATTCTTGTCGAATTTCAGAAGAGACTTTTTTCCCATCAATTAAAATCATATTCATTAACTCACTGTCCGCCCACGGCGGATTGAAATTCCGGAAATAAAATTCTTTCAATCGAAACTGTTTTTCCTGTAGCTGCATCAACTTTTACAAAAACTCCACATAGATGCACATTATTTTCTGCAGTTTCATATTTTTGTGGTGTTTGATAAATGAAACGGTTTATCGCCGCCTGACTCTTCATTCCAATCACCGAATCATATGGACCGCTCATTCCAACATCAGTAATAAAACTTGTTCCATTTGGAAGGATTCGCTCATCACTTGTTTGCACATGGGTATGAGTTCCGACAAGCGCACTAATTTTTCCATCTAAATAAGTTGCGAGAGCTGCTTTTTCGGCAGTCGCTTCGGCGTGGAAATCAACAAAAATTATTTTCGTTTCTGATTTAATTCGGGCAAGTATCCAATCCGCAGAACGAAAAGGGCAATCGATAGTTGCCATGTATGCTCTACCTTGAAGATTTATTACGGCAACTTTGCCTTTTTTTGAATCAACAATTATGTGTCCGTTTCCGTGTGTTCCCTTGGGATAATTCAACGGACGCAGAACGCGCGGTTCATTTTTTAAATAATCTTGAGTTTGATGTTTATCCCATGTGTGATTCCCGCCGGTAATTGCGTGTACACCGAGTTTAAAAAGTATTTCTCCATCTTTCGGTAAAATCCCTTTTCCGTCGGCGACATTTTCACCATTAGCAATAACCACATCGGCTTTGTATTTTTGAATCATTCCCGGAAGCCATGTTTGCACGAAGGTTAATCCCGGTTTACCGATAATATCGCCGATAAAAAGTATATTAATTAATTCCATATTCTTCTAAATTTGTAAAGAAAATATAACTAAATAAGTAGAGACTTTCCATGGCAAGTCTCTACAAAGAAAAGAATTGAGAAAGATTTCTCCGGTTTTGCATGCTGAATACTGAAATATTACAACTTCCAATTGAAGAAGCCGAGTTTTCTGTTGTTGATGTTGAGACAACCGGATTAGGTCCGGCTAATAATAACATCATCGAAATCGGTCTGGTGAAAATTAAAAATTTCAAAGTGATCGATCGGTACAATTCTTTTATAAATCCCGGGAGATCAATTCCCCCTTTTATTACGCAGTTCACCGGCATTTCAAACGATGATGTTTACGATGC
>JALNWB010000044.1 GCA_023231105.1 Ignavibacteriaceae bacterium
TATTTCATAAGAATCATTTTTTTAGTAACAATTTGATTTTCTGCTTTCAACCGATAAATATATGTACCGCTTGCGAGTGAACTTGCATCAAATTTTACCTGTTGATTCCCGGCTTGTCTTAATTGATTTCCAATTAAAACGACAACTTCTTGTCCTAACACATTATACACGCGAAGATCTACAAAACTTTCTTTTGTTAATCCAAAAGAAATTGTTGTATTTGGGTTAAACGGATTAGGATAGTTTTGGTTTACATAGAAAACATCCGGGACTAATTTATCGTTCACACCAACCGGGATTTTTCTAATAAAGGTTACATTAAAAGTATCCACGCTAGAAACGAGTGTAACCTCCGCTCCTTTTGCTTTAACAGTCCATTTTGTAACTAATGTATCAGCAGTTCCCATCCAACCAAGAGCTTTCGTACCTGTATAAGAGAAAACAGAATCGGATAAAACACCGCTGGCAAATATAGGAGACTTCAGGAGTACAAACTGATAAACTACCGCATCATTATTAAGATCAACAGCTTTATTCCAGGTCATATTCAACGTAGCGTTGGAATCTGTAATTTCAACAACCGCACTGTCTGCCGGGGTTGCAAGATGGAAATAAGGAGATGGGGGTGCTGGTACATTTTGTGTAATATCGGTATAATAACGAGGCATAAGCTGGTAGCCGTTATTTGGAGGAGTAGCTGTACTATATTGAGTAACAAAACCTATTACATTCATCGGGTAAACAGGTTCTGGTTGTCCAGCTAAGTCAAAATCTTTATCAATTCTCATTGTAAAGTTTTTATAACCATCCCAAACATTCATATTTGCATCTTTACCTACAGCTGGCCATGCAACGCTGGTCGCAGTTTTAGCTAAAGCATTAATTTTAATTAACATGCTCTCATATTTTTCACCATTAGCCATCAATTCAGCCACTGTAATTACTTTTGGTTCAGGAATGGTTCCTTTTCCTAACTTAATAATGGTTGTGTCAGCACCTTTAACTACTAATTCGGTTAAACCATTATACATTGTAACAACACCGGTTATTTGTACTAAATCACCAACTACAGGAAAAGGTGTAAGCTTTGGTTGAGAATATATATTTAAACCACCAGTTTCATCTTGAACGTAAAAGCTATTACTAGAACTACTACTTAAATTTAAGTCAGGAGTGGTTACCACTCCTTTAATAACAACAGTTTCACCAACTCTATCTGCAATAAAGTCATTATTCGCATCAACTTTAACCGCAGATATTGTTTCGGCAACTATTTTTTGAAGATCAAGGATTACAATAGGGAATGGCGCGTCGGCTGCAGTGTTTGAACCTCTAGCATAATCTGAAGTGTATAGCACTTCAAGATCAGCATCAGCATCAAGGTTAGCAATATTTATTACTTCATACTGAGTGAATTTATCATTCATACCAAAATCGATAACTTCACCTTTCCAACTTGCAGCATCCATAACATTACCACCGGTATATTCTACCCGGTAGATTTGTCCGGTAGGAACACTTTCTCTTGAACCGGTAACGAAATCGATATTTCCATCGCCATCGATATCACCAACAGCACCACCATTTAAACGAGTTCCACCAAGGGCTGTAAAATCAGCAACTGCAGCGGCAACCCAAGCGCCGTTAATCCATTTTAACATGTTAACTTTTGCGTCATACCAATCGCCAACCATAATTTCTTCAACACCATCTTTGTCAACATCGGTTGTAGAAGCAGTTAGGAAAGCCCCGTTAACAATTGCTTTTTGTGATGGATAAATGTTCCATTGCCCGTTAGCATAATCAACTCTTTGAAGATTACCACTACCGTCGAATAATTGAATTGCATTATTTGCAACAGCAATGTCCCATCTTCCTCCGGCATCCAATTTAAGAACATCAGAATATTTACCAACTGTTAATGGAGCCGTGTTAGAAGCAAGATCTCTTGGCACGCCGGTATAGAACACCTCATCACCGTAAGCGCCATCGATATTTGCAAGAGTAATCATATCCATCTGACCACCTGCACCACCAAGTACACCTTTATCTAATAAACTGGTCGTGTAACTTGCAGCTAATGTTTTATCTCCGCCATTATAAGCTACTCTATAAACTTCATCTGTTCCTCTAAAGCCAACAACAAAATCAGCTAAACTATCAGCATTTATATCGCCAACTCTTACGTTGGTGATTTGTTTGAAAGCGTTAGCAGAAAAATCTGCTATTTTGTACCCTTTTAAACTATCTGCATCAGGAACTAATACCCAAACTGATCCAGACCCCGCAGAACCATAGTCACCAGTAACAATTTCCATGTTACCGTCACCATCAATATCAGTTGTTGTTGCTGATAACCAAGACCAACCCGGGTATGCTTGGTGAGCAGCCGAAACTGTATAGTTTGTACCGTCATTAGTTATAGTTCTTTCAGTCCCATCACTCTTAAAAAGATAGATAGTACGATCAATAACAGCTAAATCGCGATAATTATTTGCGGCATCAGGAGTACCTTTTGCTTCCATTGTCCATACTTCACTTCCATCACCGTTATCCGGGATATTAGATACACCTATAACACCCCAAACTAAAGCATTAGTTCGTTCAGTAAATACAAATTCTAAAGCGTTATCATTATCTATATCGGTTAAAACACCGCGGAATGGTCTCATGTTTGTTAAAGAATCAAGTCCCATATTCCAGCCAGCATTTGGTGAGTAGGTACCATCACCTTTATCAACACCCATAACGTCAGAACCATTCCCGGGAGTTTCATAAACAACTATTCTATCCGGGTTTTCATTACCAGCGCCAAAATTGTTTACCGGGCACCAAATAACTTCACCTTTGCCGTCTTTATCCCAGTCGCCGGCGATTAAAACAGGCCAACTATTTTGGAAATCCATTCCCGGAATCTTTGTACTCCATCTAAATACCCATGCACCAGAAACTAGTTCATATTTGTACAACATAGGAATCAACTCACCATTAGGACCATCACTCCAGTCATCATTAACTGCATACAAGTCCATCAAGCCGTCGGCATCATAATCCACTCCAGTAACTACTCCACCGAATCCACCGTCAGGACTTTCAATTACATTAGTTCTTGCAAAACGGTTGGTTAGCTCAGTATTTTTTGTCATATCTAATGACCAAGTTTCAGAGCCGTCTCCAGCATCTGGAATATTAGTAACTGAAATAACTCCCATCATAAGTCCGGCTGTTGCTCCTGGCGTTTGTCTATCTGCAAAAATAACTTCTTGCTTACCATCGCCATTTATATCATACGCAACCCATTTCAAAGGACGTGTATTATAAGAGGCGGCTAAGTTCAAATTCCATTGTGCGTTTGGTCTGAAGTTACCAGCACCATCACTAATACCAAGAACATCGTTTCCATTAGCTTCAAAAACAACAATTCTAGGAGGTGTTGTATTTACACCAAAATTATTTGTGAAACCCCAAATGAGTTCTTTTTTGCCGTCACCGTCAAGGTCACCAACAGTAAGAGCAGCCCAGGAATTTTGTCTTTCATTAGGTAAAGAAGCAGCCCAAACAGAATCCCAAGATGTGCCATTTCTTTCATATTTAATAATTTGTGGGATTTCATCACCAGTCATAAAATCTGTCATTCCATCAACAGAATAAATTTCTAGTTTTCCATCACCGTCTAAATCCACACCAGATACTGTTGCACCAAAACCAGATGGATAAGTACTTGGTGGATCGATTAAAGCACTTCTAACAAATGAATCTTGAGCAAAAAGACTCGTACCTAGAAGTAAGGTTAACAAGAATAGTGTATTTCTTAGTTTGATCATAAAAACTCCATTATGATTAGTGAATAAATTAATTAATGTTAATACTTGCTTGATGAATTTCACCAGGCTGTTTAGTTGAAAAATTATTTAATTAGCGTCATTTTTTTAGAAATAGTATGTATTCCATTGTTTAAACTATAGAGATAAGTTCCGGAAGCTAATCTTGAAGCATCAAAAGAAACTTTATAAGTCCCACTTTCAAATTCAGCATCTTTCAAAAGTACCGTTACAAGTGCGCCGTTAATATCATATACAATTAATGTAATTTTTGATTGTTGAGAAATTCCAAATTCAATTGTAGTTGATGGATTAAAAGGATTAGGATAATTCTGAGTTAATGTAAATGTTGACGGATTAATTCCTTCAACTCGTTCAACACCAAGAACTGTAATTGGAATTATGGGTAACTGACCTTGATAAACCCATTTTTCGATAGTCCAGCCATAATAACAAGCAGTATAAACATTCCCTTTAGCGTCAACATCAATCCCATAAGCAGAAGTATAGCCTGAGCCGTAAGGGAATTTACCATCAAGAGTTCTATTTTGGTATGAGCCAAATGTGTCCCAATTCCATTGTGCAATATCGCATGTATCTAAAATCTGTCCGGTGTTTGGGTTGACAATATAAAATCTTCCAACTTCATAAGTAGTGCTCCCGAAATTATCAACACTAACGAAAAGGAGATTATTCTTTTTCAAGAATGCTAATCCGGTTGGTCCACATCTTGTCCCTGTGTTACTTGTATCATGAACTTCAAAATTAAAATTATTATGAAGTGAATATCCGGTACTTGGACTTCCGGTATAAAGATATACTTTATGCAGCGTATAGTTAGCAACATAAAGTAATGAACCATCTTCATTCACCGCAACATCTAAAGCTCTGCCGGTATCGGGGAGGGTGATAGTTTGAAGAGGGTTTGAAGAATGTAGATCACTCCATTGAGGTTCATCCTTAATCCCTTTGTAAACACGAACGGTTGCTTTAGCATTGTCAGCAGCATAAGTCGTAACAAATACATTTCCGTTATCGGAAACAGCTATACCATGAATGCGTTCTGTTCCAGTTTCCATACGGTATGACGTTGAATAAACGCTGTCGGCACCCATTTTAAAAACAAGAATATTATGATTGTCATCATTGCTCGTAACATAGGCAAGAGAATCGGGAGTTGCCGCAATGCCTAGTGTTCGCTTTGCTGTGATAAAATCAAATGCGTTATCCGGGTTCATCCAATCAACTTCAAGACTATCTGGTTTATAAGGGAAGAATCCTAATCTGCCGGTAGAATCTGTAGCATCTCTGTATCCAATGGGAAATGATACAGCTTTAGTAAGTGAACCTATTATAGCAAAAAAAGTATTTTCTCTTACTACGGCAACGTTAGCGGTATTGGTACCCGTAGCGTTAGCATCAGGATGGTCCCATGTTGCATAACTGCATTGCCAAATTCCGTCAAACGACTGAGCTTTGGTATTTTGAACATTGAAAAGAAATGCGAAGAACAGAAGAAAAACGAAGTAACTTTTTTTCATAAATCTTACCTTCTTTATTTTTTTTGAGAAAGGACATTCAATTTTATTAAAATATGTCATTAATGTCAAGCATGTTTACGGATTTTTCAAAGTAATATTCCTAAAAAGAATAATTTCACCTGACTACCACCATTTTTCTTGTCTGCACTAAATTACCAGCACGCAGTTGATAGAAATAAACTCCGCTTGATAATTCCTAATTCCTAACCTGGTAAACCAGAATTAAAAGGGAATAATGAACAAGGAATGTAGAATATCGAAGTATAAAAACTTCATCATTCGTTATTCCTTGTTCGATATTCAAATTAATGAAAATATTCTTACTATTTTGCACAGTCCGCCGCTCCGCCGCGGCGGAGGATTTTTGCTAACTATTTAATTATTTTAAAAGTATCATTTTCTTTATTTGCACAAAATTACCTGCACGCAGTTGATAGAAATATACCCCGCTTGAAAGTTGTCTGTTGTTAGTGGTTTGTTGTGTGTTGAATGAAACTTGGTAACTGCCCGGCGATTTCTCCTCATTCACCAACATCGCTACTTCATTCCCAAGCACATCATAAACTTTCAAAGTTACATAACTGCCGACTGCTAACTGCCAATTGATGACTGTATTCGGATTAAACGGATTTGGATAATTCTGATTTAAATAAAATACGGTTGGCTTTTGATCTTCTCCGTGAACGGAAGAAATTGAAGAAGTGAAAAAATCAATTGAGTTGGAAATAACTTTGTTGAAAGCAGAATCGTCGGCAGTTGTCTCAAGAGGAAATGCAAAATAAATTAACTTCCCTATTTTATCCGATGTACCGAATATTCCCGCGTATTGATTCCCGGCTCCTTTTCCGTTTACGTATTGCAGACATTGCGTGCTGCCACCTACCGGATTTATTTCATCGGGATAATCTTCTTCATACGTTTGACCAAAATAAAATTGACAATCACTCATCGAAGAATTTTGCACACCGCTAACGAAATTTGAACCAGCCCCATCAGAGATAAAAGTAGATTTAAAATAATTTTTATAAAAATCCTTATCAGCTGCATCTCCTTTAGATGAAAGGTCCCAGCCTATTTCACTTCCCGATACAAAAAGTTTTCCTCCGTTTTCAAGATAATTTTTTATCAACGTTTGTTCGTTATGACTAAAAGTTTCGTCAATTGTACTTTCATCACCGGAAATCCAAAAAACGGTTTCATAATTATTTAAGTGTACTATTGAATCCAACACTTTGCTGTTGCTCACCGTTTCAAAATTTTGAGAAACCGCTTGCAACGCTCTCCCATATTTTACTGCAAATGTGTGCCCGGCTCCGCGCCAGCTTCCTTCATTTCTTTTAAAACCATTAACAATTAAACATTTAAGTGTAGCTGATTTTCTTACTCCCATGCTATTCGACCAGTTGCTTTCGGCAATATCCGAACCAATCTTTTTTACACTTGCAATTCTATAATATTCAACTTCATTTGAAGTAGAAATGTTTACGGCTGTATTTTTGCACGCGTTTTCATCCAAATATAAATTCCATGTTTCTCCGTTTACCGAACGATAAATTCTGTAACCAAAAATATTTGTCGTATCGCAATTCCAGTTTAAAGAAACGTTTCCATCCGGTAGAACAATTGCTTGCAACAAATTCGGCTGACTTGCATTAGCAACGGTTTCCATGTTATTATAATATCGCGGAGTGTAAGAAGTTAAATCCGAAGCGGCATACGACCAATACGAAACGTCCCAACCTCTTGCAGAAGATTCAACAACTCGAAAATTTCCGTTTGGAGTACGATTGACAAATAATCTTACATGTCCAATTTTATGAATTGCATCTCCAGGCTTTAGTTCATCCCAAGTTGCATATTGAGTAGTAATATCCGGCATTGAACTCGTGGAAGAGTGATAACTCATCTGCCAGCATCTGCTTACAAATCCGGAACAGTCAACACCAACTGCATATGATGAAACACCGCTCGTATTTATATCTGCGGCATATTTACCGCTTGACAAACCGGCATCATATTGTGTTAACGTATTAAACCCTCCCCATTTGTAAGCTACTCGCGCGTTACTACCAACGACAAGCCAGGTTGGAGTCCTAACAATATCGCCGTCAGGTCCGGTTATGTTTTGCGGCGAAAGATTATTGGAAGAACATTTATACTGATGAAGCGCATAACTTTCACCTATTTTCAAAGCTGTTACCCTGCTTGCCGGAGTATTAACACCAAATATTTTTTGATGGAGCGGTTCTTCGATGGCTTTTAAATTGTTGTAATGAAACGTTCTTAAAAATTCCAAAGGATAAATTATTCTTGAGACAGTTGATTTTGCTAATCCGCTCCATTTAAATATTTTTATTCCATTCTCATCCGAATAAAGATGATACAAATTCCCTTCAGCGTCTATCTGAAGATCTTTTACCATATAAATAAATTTAATTGAAGGGAGTTCTAAAACGGAAAGAAAAGTTCCGCTTTTTGATAGAGTATAAACTTCCCTTTTAACATTTAAAGGAATTTGCGTTACATAAGTTTCGATAAGCAAATATGAATTACCCACAGCGTCAATCCCGATGAGATCGGCACAAGCTAAATTTGATGGGAAGTTTAGAATTGTCTGCCGGCTCATTCCCGGAATTGCTGTTTCTAATAAAAGTTGTTCGTTCTTTTCAACTTTTACTTTTACAAAAATTTCTCCGTCTTTGCTGGATAAAATTCCTCCATCATCTTTTAAAACTCTTGGCTTTCCGTAAAACAGTTTTTTATACAATGCGCTTGGATTGACAGATTTTTCTTCATCGCCTTGCATAATTTTTAGCGCTTCATTTTCGTCAATTCCCTTTACGAAATCAATTTCTCTATTACCCAATGAATGTTGATTCGAGAGTTCACTTGAAAAATATTTGTAAATCTTGGAATCATTGAATGTGGAAAAGAAAACCGAATCACTTACAACATCAAAAGAAGCGGCGGAATAATTCCCCGAATTTTCAATTCTAATTCCAAAAGGCAACTCGGCATATTTTTTTTCAAAAATTATTCGGTGAGTAACCTGCGCCGTTACAAAACTGTTTAACAGCAGATATAATGCGATCATTAAAAAATGTTTCATATTTTTTCTTCTAACCAATAGATAAGCATCTGCTCGCTTAAGGAACATATTGCTCTGCAATTGAAGTAATTTCATTTTTACTTAGGTTTATTTTAAAAGGAATTTTTTTATACCGCTGAAATTCTTTCGCGGTGAAAAGTTTTATAAATTTATTTATGTCAGCATTTTCGTTAAACTTAAAATTACCGGTTGAATCATAATTTAAAGTTTGCATCACGATACGAACAGATTTATTGACCAAATATTCGTCGGGACTTTTTCCCTTTGCATTAATTAAGTAAGCATCGGGTAATTCCAACACTTCCAATGAGTCCGGAAACTGCTGAGATATTTTTTTTTGTTTCGCTTCAACTTCTTTGCTTTTTAATTGATAATCAAGAAAAACAATTGAGACAAAGTAATTTTCCTCTTTTAGAAAAATATTTTTAATATACCCGTACTTCTCGCCGCTCAGTAATGTTATAGATTCAATAGATTTTTGTTCATCGCCCGGTATAGGTTTCTTTTCGTTTTTGCATCCTAAAAATAATAAAGTAATTAAAGGCATTACAACTAAGAGGAAAACCGTTAAAGGGTTTCGATATTTTTTAAACATTTTCAACATCGAAGAAAAAACTTGTTTATTTTTATTTGTGTAATTAAACTATAAAATTCTCACTCCTTTCACAAGAATTACTTTTTGATAATGCTATCATTTAGAATTCAATTGGGGTAATTTGTTCTAAGTTCAAAATTTAATTTTTGGAAAAATCAATGAGAACTTATATTTTACAACCGAAAATGTAGTTAATGAAGATTTATCTTTGAATCTGCCTTGACAAAAGTACCAATTTCTATGAGAAATTTCTTTTAATCAACAATCACCATAATTTAAATTAAGGAAGAACATAATGAAAAAATGTTTCTTAATCTTCAGTTTAGTTTTGCTTTTCTTTGGAGTTTCTGTTGCGCAAGTACGCATTGTTTCAGCCTATAATTATCCTACTAATGACTTAGTACTTAAGGGATTATCAAGCATTAGAGGCGTTGGATATGCTGCCGATCCTTTTAAAGACGGACATTCGGCAATTGTAGCCACAAATTATAACGACCAGGGACACGTTCATGTTTTTATTAATACCGGGACTGATTCGCTGCAACTCGTTTGGACTTCTCCAAAACTTGCTTCCGGCGGCGGCGGTTCGACTCCCCGTTATGCCATGTTTGGTGATTTGGACAATGATGGTTTAACTGAAGTCATTTTCCAAAGCAGCGCTAATGGAATTATGATCTTTGAATGGGACGGCGTTCCCGGAAGCTATAATTTTGGAACTTTTCCTTCTCAAACTATTGGAAGCGATTATTTAGCTAACGCAACCGGGAATTGTGAATACATGGAAACAGAAGACATTGATGGTGATAACGAGAATGAACTTCTTGTTGCTTATAACGCAAGTTCTAATGCAACAGATGCTTACTATTCTATTAGTGCAACCGGAGACTGGTCAACAGATAATCCTGGTTTTTCCAGTTTTAATGTTGAATATAAAGGAATTAGAACAAGCCTTGGAACATGGGGTTTAGGAGGTTCTCCCGTTGCAATGATCGCTGCAAATTTAGATGGAACCGGGAACAAAGAAATTCTTCTTCACAATTGGAATTTGAAAAATGTGACACCAATGAGAGTCCCGGCAGCAAATACTTATGAGTTGGCTGACACTACCAATCATAAACAAAATATTTTACTTGGTGGAGCAGAAGATGATGTTGCTTTAATGGGTGGGATGGCTTACGATATTGATGGAGATGGTCGTGACGAAGTTTATTTGCCAACATATCCATCAGCAACTGGTGCACATAATGGCTGGGTTCATATGATCTCTTATGCACCGAATCAAAGTGTAAGTGAAATCGATTCCACTAATGTTACCGTTCTTGATATGTCCTCCGTTTTAAATTCAGCAACGTTTGGATATGGATACGGGGATATCGACGGTAACGGAAAGAAAAATATTTACATCAGCGGTGGTTCTTACGGAAAAAATATTATTACTGCGGAATTCCAAGGCGGCGATAAAACAGACCCGGCAAATTGGAATTACTCGGTCCTTTATACAGGGGATTCAACTATTCTCTCTGCTATAACCATAAAAGATTCTGCCGGTGTTATTGATACAGCTAAAACAAAAAACACTGCTTTTGTTTCAAAGATGTATGCTCGTAATACTGATTTTAATAAAAATGGAAAAGAAGATATGATTCTTCCCTATCAAGCCTTAGAAGATAGTATCGTTTTTAAAAATGTAGTTTGGAATGCGACCACGCAGAACTTTGATACAAAAGACTCATCTAAGATAATTAATCCAAAACGTTGGGGATTAAGAATTCTTGAAAAAGATGATGCTGTTGGAATTTCTGCTAAAGACTTAACAGTAATTACTCCGGAAGATTTTTCTCTTGAACAAAATTATCCGAATCCTTTCAACCCGGAAACGACTGTACGGTTTTCGCTTCCAGTAAAAAGTACAATTACATTAAAAATTTATGATATGCTTGGTAAAGAAGTTGCCACTCTGCTCAATAAACAAGAGCATGATAAAGGAACATTTGAAATGAGATGGAACGGTACAAATAATTTTGGTCAGAAAGTTTCCAGCGGTAATTACGTTGCGGAATTAAAGTTCGGTAATTTCTCTAAATCAATTAAGATGACGCTGCTTAAATAATTCTCATCCCCTCTTAAATTAAAATCGTAACCTTAATTTCTAAAATTGGGGTTACGATTTTTTTATTCTACTAATCAATACTGCGGATTTAATCGCTTTTACTATCCGTTAAAATTTCCATTCTCGAAATTATTCAGAGAATAAATAAGTTTTTGAAAAAATCAGTGAAAAGTTTAAATTCAATCCAAGATTAGAATTTATAAGGTTTTCTCCTCTACTCTTTTCTATTTTGATGTACAGTTTTCGTAAGATATTTCTTTCGTTTTTTTAATCAATTATTACATTAACAAAAATTAAGGAAGAACATAATGAAAAAATGTTTCTCAATCTTCAGTTTAGTTTTGCTTTTCATCGGGATGTCCATAGCGCAAGTGCGGCTTGCAACCGCTTATAATTATCCTCCTAAAGATACAGTGCTTAACGGCCTAAAAAGTATTAGAGGCGTAGCGTACGCTGCCGATCCTTTTAAAGATGGGCACTCGGCAATCGCCGCTACAAATTATAACGACTTGGGACACGTACACGTTTTTATTAATGCAGGAAACGATTCACTGCAACTTGTTTGGACTTCCCCGCGGCTCACTGCTGGCGGCGGCGCTTCTACTCCACGCTATGTTATGTTTGGTGATCTGGATAATGATGGCTTACCAGAGATCATTTTTCAAAGTAACAACAACGGAATTTTGATTTTCGAATGGGATGGTGTTCCCGGAAGTTACAATTTCGGCACAGTTCCTTCTCAAGTTATTGGAAGTGATTACTTAACCGGCGTTAGCGGGAACTGTGAATATATGGAGATCAGCGACGTTGACGGCGACAATGAAAATGAACTGCTGGTAGCATATAATTCTGCTCCTAACTCGAGTGATATTTATTATTCAATTAGTGCCACGGGAGATTGGTCAACAGATAATCCGGGATTTTCAGGATTTAATGTTGAATATAAAGGAGTTAGAACTGATCTTGCGAAATGGGGTTTAGGCGGCGGAACACCTTACGCTATGATTGCAGCAAAACTTGACGGTACGGGGAAAAAAGGTATTATTCTCCATAACTGGAATTTAAAAAATGTAACTCCTATAACCGTACCAAGCGCAAACACCTATGTTTTAGCTGATACCAATACTAATCAACAAAACATATTTCTTGGCGGCGCTGATGATGATGTTGCGTTATTTGGAGGCATGGCTTACGATATTGATAAAGACGGAAGAGAGGAGATTTATCTTCCAACGTATAGTTCAATTTTTTCTCATCGCCCTCTCATCCATATGATTCACTACGAAACCGGAGACAATACTGCTATAATTGATTCTGCTAAAAATGTTTTTACTCTTGATTTAGGTAGTCTCTACACACCTGATATGACGAATTGGTTTAACTGTACATACTCAATGGGATATGGAGATATTGACGGAAACGGGAAAATAAATTTATACATCTCCAGCGGTTATCCTTTAAATATTATTTCAGCAGAATTCCAGGGCGGCAATAAAACCGATATGAACAATTGGATAATTAAATCCCTTTATGCCGGTGACATCTCTACAGAACAAAATCTTTATGTTATCAAAGATTCTCTCGGACATATCGATACTACAAAGACAGCAGAAATTGCCAATATTTCAATTGCTGCTAAAATCTTCGGACAATTTACTGATTTCGATAAAGACGGCTTAGAAGATATCATAATTCCTTATCAATCAATTATCGATAGTATTACAGTTAAACATTTAGTCTGGAATACTTCAACAAACGCCTTTGATTCGACAACTTCCAAAGTTCTTAATCCGAAACGTTTTGCTTTAAGAGTTATTGAAAAAGATAACTCAGTTGGAATTTCTACTAAAGAGTTGACGATGATAACTCCTGAAGATTTTTCCCTTGAACAAAATTATCCGAATCCTTTCAACCCGGAAACGACTGTACGGTTTACTCTTCCTTTAAAAAGCATTGTTTCATTAAAAATTTATGATATGCTTGGAAAAGAAGTTGCCACTCTGCTCAATAAACAAGAGCATGATAAAGGAGCCTTCGAAATGAAATGGGACGGAACAAATAATTACGGAAAGCAAGTTGCAAGCGGTAATTACGTTGCGGAATTAAAGTTTGGTAATTTTTCTAAATCAATTAAGATGACGCTGATCAAGTAATTATTCAACCTCTAAAAAAATAAATCGTAACCCTAATTTCAAAATTAAGGTTACGATTTTTTTTGACCTTTACTTTTTACTTTTTACTTTCTACTATGTTACAGCTTCTCAAATCTTCCCTGAAAGAAGCGGAGATATTTTGGTTCGTAAATCATTTTTAATCCGCGGATCTTTTTACGATCTTCATACACTTGCGCTATTGATTCTACCGTAACATCAATATGAGCTTGTGTATAAACCCGGCGTGGAAAAGTTAAGCGGACTAACTCCAACTTAGGATAATTGTGATCGCCGGTTTTCGCATTTCTTCCGGCTGAAACAATTCCTCTTTCCATTCCGCGCACACCTGAATCCACATAAATTTCAGCGGTAAGTGTTTGTGCCGGAAATTCAATTTGCTTTAAGTGGGATAAGAATTTTTTTGCATCAAGAAAAACTGCATGCCCGCCGATCGGTTCTACAATCGGGATACCATAGGATTTTAATTTATTCCCGCAATACTCAACTTGACCGATCCTTGCTTTGATAGTATCGTACTCAACCATCTCTTCAAGTCCGCGCGCCATTGCTTCCATATCTCTTCCGGCTAAACCGCCATAAGTATGAAGTCCTTCGTACACTACACAAAGATTTTTTGCTTCAGCAAAAAACTTTTTATTTCTTGTAGCTAAAATTCCCCCGATGTTAACCATTAAATCTTTTTTAGCGCTCACCCAAATTCCTTCAAACGGAACGAGCATTTCTTTTAAGATTTGCGCAATGGTTTTCTCCGCATATCCTTTTTCGCGTTCTTTAATGAAGTAAGCATTTTCAACTGCGCGCGTTGCATCAAACCACATTTTGATTCCGGCTTTTTTACAATATTCGGTAAGCTCTGAAATGTTTTGCATTGAGATTGGCTGACCGCCCGCCATATTCACCGGTCCGGCGATACTGAGATAAGGAATTTTTTTTGCGCCGACTTCTTTTACAAGTTTATCAAGTTTCTTTAAATCAACATTTCCTTTAAAAGGATGTTGACTTTGAGGATTATGTGCTTCGTCAATAATTACATCAACAAAAGTTGCGCCTGCTAACTCCTGGTGCAAACGGGTTGTAGTAAAATACATATTGCCGGCAATGTAATCGCCCGGTTTAATAAGAATTTTTGAAACCAAATGTTCCGCCGCCCTGCCTTGATGTGTTGGGACGAAATAAGGCATGCCGTAATATTTTTTTACATTGTTCCAAAGAGTATAAAAGTTTTTACTCCCGGCGTAAGCTTCGTCGCCAATCATCATTCCTGCCCATTGATAATCACTCATCGCATTAGTGCCGCTATCGGTAAGCAAATCGATATACACATCTTCCGAGCGAAGTAAAAAGGTATTGTAGGCAGCTTCTTTAATTGCTTTTTCACGTACAGCGCGAGTTGTCATTTTGATTGGTTCAACAACCTTTATTTTGAACGGTTCCGCCCAAGAGCGTTTTAAAATTTTCTTAGCCATAAAAATCTCCATTAATATTAATATATATTTTTAATTTCAAAAACTGTAAGAATGAGAAATTCCTAATTCCTAATTCTCAATTCCTAATTAAAAAAAATTATGGTTCGTCGCGCTTGATAAGTTCGAAGATCTTTTGCTTTTTAAGAAAGGAATTTTCAGAGCTGATATTTGAAAAGAGGAATATTTGAATAAAGTTTTTCATAGACTTTTCTTTGTTCTATTCAAAATTAAATTTATTAAATGAATTATGAAAGATATTTTCGTTTTATTTTATCTGGGGGAGCTAACTAAACCGCTTGAAAATAAGACACAAAGAGTAAGATTATTTCAATTGTGAAAAGATTTTTTTTCGTTTTTCAATAATATCTCCTTAAGTTTTCAAAGGAGATTTTTTATAAATGCAAAATCACCCAAAATATTTTTCTCAACATAGGTTCATTTTTGAACCTTTCCTCATACAACATTTCAATCAAACTCAAACTAATCAACATTTTTTTTCTTCACTTCGAGTGAAAGAAAGCACGGGGAGCGCTTATGAATTCGAAAGAAAAAATTCACGAAAAATTCTTTGCGGATATTTGGAAACAGCAGAATTTTGAAAAGGAGATCAAGACGTTAGAGGGGGAATCCATCCACATTTTAGCCGTGGGGGAAGAAAATAAAGAGCACTCCGGTCCTGATTTCTGCAACGCCAGAATAAAAATCGGGAATATCACTTACGTCGGAGATGTTGAAATCGATACGATGCAAAACGATTGGAAAAATCATGGGCATGTAATGAACAAACGATTCAACAAAGTTATTCTTCACGCCATTTTTTCAAACGATTCTAATCACAATCACGTCTTTACACAAAACGGTAGGAAAATTCCAACGCTTGCATTCGGGAATTATCTTTCGCAAAGTCTTTCTTCAACTATTAAAAGCGCTATTCTGCATGATAGAGAAGGACGTACAAATAAAATCCCTTGCACAGAAATAAGCGACCAGGTGAGTGATAAAGCCAAGTTGGAATTTTTGGAAGAATTGGGTTTTGAGCGATTTAAAAAGAAATGTGAAAGATTAGTTATTCGTTTAAAGGAATTGGTTTATCTAAAAGAAAATAAAGTTACCGAGCCGCTCGTCCGGTATGCGCTACCGAAAGAATATTACGATAAGAAACTTTGTTATGAAGATTTAAACGATAAATTGATCTGGGAACAACTTTTTTATGAACTGATCTTTGAAGCGCTGGGATACAGCCACAATAAAAACATTATGCTGCACCTTGCGCAAGCTGTAAATCTAACATTCTTGCGGAAGTTCATTTCAAATAATGATTTTCGTACATGTGCAGAAGCTGCATATTTTTCTATCGGTGGATTGATCCCCGATGTGCTTAATCTTAAAGAAGAAGATACTTCAGAATACACAAGAAAACTTTTTCAAAAGTGGCAGGAAATAAAAAGTAATTATGACGGACAAACCTTTGGAGAAACAGATTGGCATTTTTTTCAATTACGCCCGCAAAATTTTCCGACTGTCCGGCTTGCAGGCGGAGTTGTGCTTGTGGAGCGGTTGCTTAAACAATCATTGATTCCACCGATAGTAAAAAAAATAACTGAAATACATAAACCGGAAATATTGATCCAAAACCTTAGAAATTTGTTGGTTGTAAAGGCTGAAGGATATTGGAGCAATCATTACGTCTTTGATAAGCCTTCGAACGAAGAACTGAAATATTTTATTGGCAATACCAGGGTGGAGGAAATCCTTGTCAACGTAGTTTTCCCTTTTGCGTATATTTATTTCGAACTGTTCAACAAAAAATATTTATCGCAAAAAACTTTGAATGCTTTTTCATATATTTTTTTAACTGCAGATAATACACTTGTTAAAGAAATTTCTGAAAGTCTAAATCTGAATACCCAGTGGAAAAGGTCAGTGATCAATCAAGGGATGCTTGAACTTTTCAGAAGTTTTTGTTCTAAGGAAAGATGCAAAGAATGTAAAATAGGTGAAAAAGTTTTTAATATGGCGGAACCGGAACCAAGTGGCAATTTGTAAAGAGAATCTAATTAATCCTAATTCTTAACATGAACAAACAAGAACTTGACAGTTTGCAGTACACAATGATGATCCTTGTTTCATTCATTCCAAAGGATTTTCCGTATCATTTGAGATATCCCACATCCCGACAGGGTTAACAACTTACGAACTAATTCTTAATTTATTTGATTAACAACATCTTTTTAGTAATTATTGTACTATTTGCGGTTAATCTGTAAAAATAAATCCCGCTTGCAAATCTTGATGCATCGAAAGCGACTGAATAATTCCCTGCCGTTTGAAAATCATTAACTAAAGTCTTTACTAATTCGCCAAGGATAGAATAAATATCAATTTTTACTTTTGACTCCAGAGGAATTGCATACTTAATTTCAGTTGAAGGGTTAAAGGGATTCGGGTAATTCTGATAAAGTGTATAATCGTGTGGGATTTCCACTACTTTAATCCCGGTTGTACTGGAAACAATAACCAATGCTTTTTGAGTGAACTTTTCACTTGAATCGCTTGCAAGTACAAAATAATTTCCATCTAATTGGCCAGCAATAAAAATTCCATTTGTATCGATCGTTCCGCCGGTTGCAGACCACATAATTGTAGTAGTATATAGTGAATCAAATTGGTCTAACCCAAAAGCGATAAATTCATAAGTTTGTCCAGGTTTAATTTTTATAGAATCTGGGAAAACAACCATTTTACTTAATTGAGGGATAGAACTTAATATTTTTACTCTTGCTGCTTTTTCCAGGCTAAGAGAAGTGCTTTTCACTTTTACATAAAATTCTCCTATTTGGGATCCAGCAAAAAAAAGACCTTGATTCGATATGCTGCCGCCATCTGTACTCCAAGTTTTCTCAAAAGACATTTCTCTTCCATATTGATCCATCCCATTAGCTTGAAATTGCTGTGATTTACCTTGAACAAGCACTACCGAATCAGGAAGAAGTGTAATCTCTTTCAGAATGGGGTTGTAAACATTTATTACATGTTCTGAATTACTCTTATCGCTAGGCTCAATCAATGACTCGGCTACCAGCTTGATTCTATTTGAAGTGCCGGGAATGGTATTGGATGGGACTTTATATTTTACAAAAAAACTTGAGCCGGAACTATCTTTAAGGGAAATTATAAAAACTTTGTTCGATGTTATCCAGTCTAAAGAATCAGTAACGGTCACACTTACTTCGTCATTTATCCGGTTAAAGTTTTTAATTGATATTTCAACCGAATCGACTAGCTCACTGGTAACAAAGGATGAATCGGTTGCAAATGCAGAAATTAAGGCGACTTTATTACTCTTCCAATTTGAGAACAACACATTTCCGCTGATTTTATCACCGCTTCCATTTCCGATTCCGGAAGGACCGGTTGCACTTCCCCACCAATTATTTTCTGCTGATATTATCGCTGTGTTATTTGTGTTATTCATTCCGATTCCCATATTTCCGGCAATATTTGAATTGTTGATGGAAAAGCTTTCAGCTCCTTCATTCTTAATACCGTCTCCAAAATTGTTGGTAAGAGAACAATTATTTATAACCATTGGAGAATTCTCCATACTCATCTTTTTTACTGTCGGTGAAGATTTATTTGATCCTCCCATAAACCAGACGGCGCCTAGCGCATTTCCATTAATATGAACCCCTTCATTAAACTCACTTTCACTTGCTTTACCAGAAAGTGCTGCTCCCCAGCCTCCATTATAACTTACAATCCCTCCTTTGTAGGCAATGAATTTTGCTTTTATGCCATTATTCTTATTTCGTGTAATGATGACATTTCTAAGAAATGCACTATATGCATCAATTGCATTGCCCCCTCCAGTTGAAGGGTCTTCAAATCCATTGTTTCGCAAAATCAAGTTAAAAGCTGACACCTGTCCACCATAAGCCCATATTCCGCCAAAATCATTGCTGTCAACCCTTGTCTCAGAATTGCTGTTTAACGCAGAACTTCCGTTCGCATTAATAAAGATATTGCCATACAAGTTACCGATTCCAAGACCTTTATTTTTGGCAACTACCGCACCGTCTATTTGAACGCCGGAGTGTCCCATAATACCCCACCCGTAATTCTCTCGTACGATGCTATTGAAGCCAATTAAGCGTACTAGTCCAAGTCCTTCTATTCCCGCATTTTTATTATTCACAACTTTAACATTCTCTAATGTTATCTCGTTACCTAATATAGCGGCAAACGGTGAAATCTTATCGCTTTGATAACCGTTGTATGAAACTGAAATGTAATGAGCTTCTATTGTAGAGAATTTTGCAAATATCCCTCCTTTATTACTATCAATTCGTGTGACATAATTGGAATTCAATGCTGCATTTCCACTTGAATTAATAAGGATAGTGCCATTTGTTGCGAGTATTCCTCCTCCTTTGTTATTTACAATTTCAGCGCCATCTATTTGAATACCGGAATGACCAACTATTCCTATGTCGGAATTCTCCCGTATAATGTTATTGAAGCCAATTAAGCGTACTGCTCCTAGACCATGTATTCCCTCACTTTTATTATTCACAACTTTAACATTCTCTAATGTCAACTTGTTACCTAATATAGCAGCGAACGGTGAAATATTTTCGTTTTGATAACCATTATTAGAAACGGAGAGATTATAGCCGCTGATGTCAACCAGTTTAGCAAAAATTCCTGAACCGTTACTATCTATTCTGGTTACATAATTTGGATTTATTGGTATTGTACCATTTACATTGATTGATATGTTGGATGATGAACTGAATATTCCCGCCCCTTTGTTTTTTACAATTTCAGCACCATCAATATTGAATTCACCTCCACCTCCGGTTATACCTGAACCTTGATTCTCGCGTATCTGATTTTCAGTTCCGTTTATTTTTATAACACCGTATCCAAATAAACCATGTCCCCCATTTTTATTGATCTTTATTCTTTCCAAAGTGGCATCGCCGGGTACTAAATACAAACCCTCTTTTCCGTTGTAGGAGAGTTCAATATCTTTCCCAGAAATATTGAAGGATGTTAAATATACACCGGCAAAATCATTCTTTATTACTTCCGAATTAGTAAGCGTGATCTTACTATTTGCAGAACTACTCGTAGTTATTACACCACTAATCCCATTGCTGTTTTTTGTAATGATGCAATCATCTATAAGCGTATTATTAATTTGTTGATTACTAATAAATATACCGGCTTTGTTTGCATTGGCTGCTCCTGAAATATTAAGCCCTTTAATTGTAGAATTATTCTTTGCTATTTCAAATACATGTCCATCTTTATTCTTCGCTTGCACGATGGTAACATCCTTGCCAAAAGCTGATTTTATTGATAAAGATTTGGATACCTTTATGTTTTCCGTGTATAAGCCGCTGCATAAAGAAATGATGTCACTATCAGTTGTCAAAGAACTATTAATTGCTTCTTGAATTGATGCAAATGGTATGTTAGGCGTCTTGCTAATGTTCCAAACCGATGCTAAGGTTTGTGTATTCGAATAAAAAATATTTGGCGGATAAGGCGGATCTTTTACACCCGGTTTTGCCGGATCCGGGATAGGGACACAATTAATCTGCCCAACATGAATACTCACTTTGTATTTTTTTACTTCTGTTATGGCGTCGGGTATATATTTGTCTGCAACTTTTGAAGGATAATTAAATTTATAAAACAATCTTACAGCAAGTGTATTGCCTTCGTTTATCTGCTGAGTTGGTGAAAAAGAAATAT
The DNA here is from genome assembly GCA_023231105.1 of Ignavibacteriaceae bacterium. Taxonomy (GTDB): domain Bacteria; phylum Bacteroidota; class Ignavibacteria; order Ignavibacteriales; family Ignavibacteriaceae; genus UBA1563. The sequence goes on from JALNWB010000044.1 coordinate 20,580, forward strand.
TGGCAGCATATCCCTCTGCGTCCGTACTTATTGTTCCTTTCAATTTAGTCCCGGCATATTCAATCCAGACTTCTGTATAATCAGGTTTAAATTTCTCTACTGCAGAAAATGATATCCCTGTTAACTGCCAATCAACTCCATCAACAAAAATATTTGCTGTTGCAACTGTTAGCTCTTCATTTTGCCCTGGAAGACAGAGATAATTATCTGCCGGTGAATTTAAACTTAAAGTTAAAATAGGTTGAAAATTTGCGATCACATTTTTGTCGTTATCCATAAGTAATTGCTGTGGTTTTGTATTTCCAGTCAAATCGCCTATCCACTTATCCCAAACCCAACCGGCGGCGGCAGTCGCATCAAGTGTTACTGTTGAATTTGAATCGAAGGGGCTGCTTGATGGCGTTACTGCACATCCATCTGCTGATGCCTCAGAAGGGTTTACGGATGTTGTTAAGTTTACCTTTACTGCTACCGTCCCTTTTTCGTATTCTTTTATTGTCTTTGAATAGTTTTCATCTAGACCCCCATTTTTTTTTGTAACGAGTATTTCAATTACATAATCTTGGGGATTATATGTGTTTGATGTTTTGCTAGTGTCTTTCCAACCATTTGTAACATAATCCCATTCAGAGTGAGTCTCTGTTTCAGGTTTATCAGTAGGAGTGTAAGTATAATCCCATTTATCTTCATTATACCTTGTTGGGTTGTTAACATACTTTGTTTGATAAATTTTTGTTTTCAGTAAATTATTATCCGGTGTTGGATAATAATCATATAAATATCTCCACATTTCTTCCCAACCCGAGTTTATAGAGGAATAGTATGTGCGCTCGATTTCATTTTTATCACTATTTGTGTTTTTAAAGGAATAGTATATACGCTCGATTAAATTCTTATCATCGTTATAAAGATAACTTTGCTTTCCTACATCTACCCAGGTATTGTTCGTCCAAGATTGTATTAATTGTTCAGTCTGTTTATTTGTTCCTTCCAAATATGTCATTGAATACTTGTAATATGTTTTCCATACCTGATTAACATAACTTTCCGTAATGTAAGAAGAGACATTACCTTGAGCGAACTCATAAGTATAACGTGAATCCGGTACCCATGCAGAATTAGTATAATTTTCTTGAAGCCATTGCCCGGTATTATTATTTTCATTATAAGTATAAGTGCTTTGATATTTAGGATCCCACGCGCTTCCATTCCACGCATAAGTAATGTTATAATTACTTGAACTACTATTGTTATAATCGTAATCTATTTTAGTGTCATTAACCCAAGCATTTCCATTCCAACTTTGATTGATAACAACATCCACTTTATTTTGGGGTGTATAAGTATATACGCTTTGATAATTGTTTTCCCAGTTATTCGACTTCCAATATTGAATTGCACTACTCTTTGTGAGGTAAATGTCCTCAGCTAATTTATTCAACAACTCAGCGTACTCCTGAATAAATTGAATGTCGTGGGATTCGGGCGTCTTATTTTGGAGTTGTTCGTTGTAGTAGGAAAGTGTTTTTTCAAACTTCAGCTTATTCACTTCTCTTTTTTGTGCAAAGTATGAAAACGTTATAAGTAAATTGAATAAAACAACAATGACAAGTGATCTCTTCATTTGCATCTCCTGTTATCAAGGCATTTTAAAAATAAATTTATTATCGTTACCCTTTATCGCATTTCAGTTTATTTTTTTGCTGTATCTATTTCTTCTCTTAAATTCAGTTAGTGGTTGTTCCATACGCATTTATACACAAAACTTTTTTCTTTAAGCTGTCGTAATAAAATAAGGGAGGTAATAAACGAATTATTTTGGGAGAGATGTCTGTCAATAATAGAATAAATTAAAAAAGTGTAGAATTTTTTTAGATTTTTTTTTGTTGGCTCCGGAGGATTTCTTAAACAGCCTTTCAAGTAATTTTTCTGTTGAATCATTTTACTTTGTTTGATTAATGCGATTAAAATAGAATTATTTCCCATTATTCCAAAAGGAAAAATAAAAAAAATTTTCAATGGCATTCACCCCAAACAACAATGTTACCCCGTTTTTTCACCCCATTTATCTACTAACAACTCATAAAGCTTTTAGTTACTCATTGACATTTTTTTTATTTCATCTCTAAGAACAGCGGCTCTTTCATAATCTTCATTTTCAAGGGCAGTACGTAACTTCTCCTGTAAAGATGCAATTTTGGCTTCTTTCGTTTTTATTGGTTCTGACTCACCGGGAACCGATTCTTCTCCTTCATTCATAAAGGGATTTTGTTCAGTAGCCGGAATAAATGAAGCAGAATCCATCACGCTATCCGCAACATAAATTGGCGCGTGGGCTCTAATTGCTAAAGCAATTGCATCACTTGGTCTCGCGTCTATTTCAATCGTCAAGGTTGATAAATCAATTACTAATTGTGCGTAATAAGTATTTTCGCGCAATTCATTAATAAAGATTTGCAGAAGTGTTCCTCCCAAATTATCAATAATGTTTTTCATCAGATCATGCGAAAGTGGTCTCGGAGGTTTTATTCCTTCTAACTCCAACGCAATTGCCTGCGCTTCGGACTGCCCGATAATTATCGGCAATCTTCTATTACCGAATACTTCTTTTAAAAGTAAAGCGTACGCTCCGGCGGAAGAAGGATTAGTGGACATACCCATTATTTCGCACTCAACTTTACCCAAAAAATTACTCCTTAGCTTTTAAGTTTTTTTATTTCTTCGGTTAATACCGGAAGAATTTCAAATAAGTCGCCTGCAATTCCATAATCGGCAACAGTAAAGATAGGCGCATCTTTATCTTTGTTTATTGCAACAATATATTTTGAAGAAGACATCCCGGCTAAATGTTGAATAGCGCCGGAAATTCCGCAAGCGATGTAAAGTGATGGAGAAACGGTTTTTCCTGTTTGTCCTACTTGATCTTCATGAGGTCGCCAACCCGCATCAACAACTGCTCTAGAAGCTCCTACTGCTGCGCCAAGTTGTTCCGCTAATTTTTCAATTAACACAAAATGTTCCGGACCTTTCACCCCCCTGCCGCCTGAGACAATAATATCCGCTTCAGCTACATCAAGCTTTCCTTCAGATCTTTTTATTTCTTTTACTCGGTTTGAGAGATCAGGATTCTCTACGGCAACTGTTGAAATTTTTTCTTCAGCTTTATTTTCCAACTGAACTGCTTTAAAAACATTTGGACGTAAACTATACATTTTAACTTGACTGTTCAATTTCACTTCATGCAAGGCTTTGCCGGCATAAACCGGACGGGTAGCAATTATTTCTTTTTCATTTAGATTAAGAGCAGTACAATCGCTAACTAACCCGGCATTCAAACCAATTGCAATTCGCGGCGCTAAATCTTTTCCAAGTGATGTATTTGAAATGAGAATAAATTCACTTCCTTGTTGAGAGGCATATTCAACTACAATTTTTTTATATGCCGATGAAGAATAGAGTTGCAAGTCTGTGTGAGTAAAATGAACAAGATTACAATTGCAATAAGAAAATACATCGGATGCATTTTCTATCTTTTCACCAATAACAACAGCATCAACCGTCATTTCAAGCGATGAAGCAAAATGCTGTGCAACGGAAAGCGTTTCAAATGACGATTTTTTAATTTTTCCATCTCTTTGTTCAAGAATCGCTAAAATTTTCTTTTCCATAAAAACCTTTCTTTAAATTACTTTTGCTTCTTCGTGAAGAAGTTTTACAAGTTCGGGAACTGCGGAACTATCCGTCCCAAGAATTCTCCCCGGATTTTTTGCTACCGGCATTTTTAGTTGAAGATTCTCGACAAGCGCCGGTTTTGATCCAACCGGTTTTTCCTGGATTACTTTTTTCTTAGCCGTCATAATTCCTTTTAAAGAAGCATAACGCGGATCGTTTAATCCTTTTTGAGCAGTAATAACGCATGGTAAAGAGGTTTCAACAATTTCTTTTCCTCCTTCAATTTCGCGTTCCGCTGTTACGGTTGTTCCTTCAAGTTGAAAGGTCACACAAACAGAAATTGAGTTGTATCCGAGCATTTCTGCTGTTAATTGTCCTACAATTCCGTTATCATAATCAACCGATTGTTTCCCCATAAAAACTAATTCGCAACCAAGTGATTTTATTTCATCTGCTAAAGCTTGTGCAATTGCAAATGAATCGAGTACCTCACCCGTTTTAAGGTGAACGCCTTCATCAACGCCCATCGCCAAAGATTTCCGGATTGTTTCTTTTACTTGATCCCCGCCGACACTTATAACAATAACATCACCGCCAAATTTTTCTTTTGTTTTTAACGCCTCTTCCACAGCAAATTCATCGTAAGGATTAAGGACAAAAGAAACACCTGTTGGATCGATCGATTTTTGGTCTCCTGCTATTTTGACCCTTGTTGCCGTATCAGGTACATGGCTTACACAGACAGCTATTTTCATTATTACCTCTAAATGATTAAATATAGTTGGTGAAAAAATAAATATCATATGCTAATAAAACAAATTAATAAAAAAGTTACTCTGTTTATCGTTAAAATAAAAAAAACGTAGCACAGAGATGAATAATTATTTTTTAATTATTTCTCACATTGTATAACTTTCGCTATGAAAATTTTAAATACTCATCAGGTAATTGAAGAAACTATAGTCGAAGAAAAAACTACCGAGCAAATTCCCGGAAAGGTTGTTTTGTATAATGATGATTGGCATACATTCGATGAAGTTATTTTTCAGCTTATAAAAGCTGTTCAGTGCTCTTTGCATGAGGCAAGAAACTTTGCCTTTGAAGTCCATTTTAAAGGGAGA
>JALNWB010000045.1 GCA_023231105.1 Ignavibacteriaceae bacterium
GGGAAGTTTGTTTATTCCGCACCTTTAAATCTATCAGAAATAAACTATGTGTGTAGAAGTTTATTGAGTCTTAGTTTCGGACGCGGGTTCGACTCCCGCCACCTCCACAATTTTATCTATTGGAAAACCCGGTAGATAAAAAGAATAATGAATAGCGATCAAAGAATAAAGAAAATCGAAGTGAAAAACTTCAGCATTCATTATTTTTTGATCGATGTTCGATACTAAATTTTAGAAGAGTTATTTTCCGAAGGTTGCAATCCAATGCAACATAATTCAAGCTGTAACTCTTTTAATATTTTGATTTCTTTCTTGAGATTGTTTAAGTTTGTAGAAAAATAAAGTAATGCCAAAAATTTTTGAATATTTAGGGATTTTGATATTTTTCTATTCCAACGAGCATGAACCAATTCATGTTCATGCGAAATATGATGGATTAGAAAGTAAAGCGGAGTTTTATATCGTCGATGGAAAAATTGTTGAGATAAAAATAAAGGCAATAAAGGGACTGCGTCCTTTAACAGGTAGCAAACTTAATGATTTCGAGGACTTCTTAGGAAAATACGCTGAAAAAATAGTCCAAAAATGGATTGACTACTTTGTATACCATAAAGATATTGAATTTGAAAAAATAAATTCACGAATAAAATGAAGATCGTTGAAGAATATATTGATGTCCAAACTACTTTGCTTGAGATAAAATCAGCAAAATATATTGGCGATTATGTGGTTAGAATATTCTTTAGTGATGGCATTACTCGTTTAGTTGATTTTAAACCTTTCTTAGAATCATCCTTGCACCCATCTATTCGAAAATATTTAGATGAAACTAAGTTTAGTCAATTCAGAATAATAGAGGGAAATCTTAACTGGAATGATTATGATTTAATCTTCCCGATCGCTGATTTGTACGAGGGGAAAGTTTAGTAAATCGAACTCTCTGAATTAGTGGTTTATTTTTGCCTTTAGATAGAAAACAAAGTTTGTTCACGTTTCTACCCAGATAAGAATTCATTCAGAATCAAATTAGCGACCCCCTAAAGTCTTTTCTCCAAAAATCTTTCCTTCTTTCTCCAATCCTGTCACATTTTCCTTGAATAAAAAACAAGATTCACCTAAATTGTACTGTATGAAAAAATATTCTTTTGTAAAGATGAACGGCGCAGGCAATGATTTCATCGTTTTCAACAAAGATGAAGTCACCGGTTTGCAGTTTTCTTCCTCTTTAATAAAGAAATTGTGTGATAGAAGATTCGGAATTGGCGCAGACGGCGTAATAACCGTTGCAAAAAGTGAGGCGCATGATTTTGAGATGGAATATTTTAATGCCGATGGAACAACCGGAACTCTTTGTGGGAACGGCGCAAGATGCGCTATTCAATTTGCGGAAAATTTCAGCATATCGAAGGGCAAATCAGTAAAATTTTTGTCGAACGGAGTTCAGTTCTCCGGCAAAGTTTTAGACGATGGATTAATTCGGTTTAATTTGAACAATCCCGATTCTTTGAAAGAAAATTTTGTTGTTAAAGTATCCGGCAAAGAGATTAACACAAATTTTATAAATACCGGCTCGCCGCACGTTGTTTTTTTTCTTGATGATCCGACTTTAAAGGAATTTAACTTAGGCGGACAGTTTGTATCAATAGAGGACTTCCCGGTTTACAGTTTTGGGAAAGAAGTTCGGTACTTAAATGATTTTGCCCCGGTTGGAACGAATGTAAATTTTTTGGAAATACGGGATTCGATAATTTATATCCGCACTTACGAACGCGGCGTTGAAGATGAAACGTTGGCTTGCGGAACCGGAGCGGTAGCGTCGGCGATAATTACTTTTTTACAAAAACAAATTCCTCCACCCATAGTTTTGCAGACAAGAGGCGGAGATAAGCTTTTAGTCGATTTCTCGGTTGAAGGCGCATTAATTAAAAATGTTTCACTTACCGGACCAGCTAAAATTAATTTCTCCGGTGAGGTTACATTATAACAAAATAGTGGAGACACAATGGCTAAAGTTATATTTTCAATTCAGTACGAAGTTCAAAATGATAAAAGAGATGATTTTATCAATTCTCTTAAAGAGTTAAAATCTTTATTAAAAGCTGATGGCTTAGAGAGTTATTCTTTATTTGAAGGAAAAACGAAAAACCATTTTCAAGAAGTTTATCAGTTTTCTTCAAAAGAAGCTTTCGATAATTTTGACGACTCGGAAAATGAACGGATTGATATTCTTATTTCTAAAATAGAAGATTTAAAAGAACCGAATTCAACTAAATACTATACTTTTTACGAAGTTTTATTATAAAGAAAAGAACTATATGAAATTCAAACTTACACCTGTTGTGATTTATCCTGCAATCATGGTTGTTGCGGCAGCAATTATTATTATTTTTTCAACCGACTTTTCTTCAAAGAAAAGCGCAGAGCCAACTGCGAAAGCCGGCCCAATCGTTTCCGATAAACTTCCCAATGACGATATTCATAAAAATATGGGGAAGGAAATTCCTCCTTCCAAAGAAAATGTTATTTCGGATATCAAAAAGAAAATGGAAACACTTAAAGCGGAAGTTGAAAAAAATCCTAATGACACGGCAAAGGTTAGGCAGTATGCCGATTTACTTGCCGAAGGACACGGGCAAGCGGATGCAGTTAAATATTATGAAATGATTCTGAAAAAAGATCCGAAACGGGTTGATATTTTACAATCACTCGGGTATATTTTTTATGTTCAACAAGATTTGAACAAAGCCGAAGCTTATATTGCTAAAGCATACTCTTTAGATAAAAATAATTTTCAAGCGTTATTTAATTTAGGTGCTATCGCTGCTACAAAAGGGGATAATGAAAAAGCTAAAAAAATCTGGAAAGAAATTATTGCCAAGCATCCTAATACGGAAGTTGCTAAACTTGCTCAGGATGGGTTAAAGCAACTCCAATAATATCGGCGGTGGAAAAGCGACATTGACTTATTTCTCTGTAAATTACTCTTTCTAATTTTATTGTACAATCAGCAGAGCAGAATACTTATCTGTGCTGCTGATTTTTTATTCTCCTCAACGGTCTTTTCGGTTTTATCTTTTCATAATTCTCTCTATTTTGTACCGTAACAAATTTAAAAGAAAATGAACGAATACGTCGGCGTATTGCACGTCCACTCAATTTTTTCTGATGGTTCCGGCGAAGTGCCGCAAATTGCTTCTCTTGCGGATGAATGTGGTTTGGATTTTTTAGTTTTAACCGATCACAATACGCTTCGCGCTTTACACGAAGGTTTTGAACAATTCTACGGCAAAACTCTTTTGCTTGTAGGCTGTGAACTAAATGATAAAGAGAATAAAAATCACTATTTGGCTTTAGGCATTACCGAAACTTTTTCTACGCGTTTGCCTGCAAAAGAATATGTGAAAAAAGTAAAAGATGTGGAAGGAATCGGTTTCTTGGCGCATCCACACGAAAAACGCGATTCGATGAAAGAGCACCCGCCTTATCCCTGGACTGAGTGGGAAAGCACCGATTTCACGGGCATTGAGATATGGAATCATATGTCCGAATGGATGGAAAACCTTACAGAACAGAATAAATATCAAGCTTTTTTGCATCCGCTAAAGACAATTATCAAGCCTCAAGCGGAAACGTTAAAAGTTTGGGATGAGCTTTCAATTGACCGAAAAGTAGTTGGAGTTGGCGGAATTGATGCTCACGCACATAAAGTAAATCTCCTTGGCTTTTTTGAAGTAGAGGTTTTCCCGTATAAAGTCTTGTTCAAGTCAATTAGAACTCATATTTTAACAGAGCAGAAAATTGAAATTAGCACAAATCATCTTTTGGCTGAAAAAGCAAAAGGAATAGTGATAGAATCTCTCCGAGAAGGAAATTGTTTCGTTTCAAATTATTATCATGGAGATGCAACAGGATTTCGTTTTTTTGCAGAGTTCGGCAATAAAAAAATACAGATGGGACAAGAAATTCTCTGTGAAGAACCGGTAACTTTAAAAGTTTATCTGCCGGGGAAATTAGCCGATATTCGTTTGATCCATAATGGTAAATTGGTTGAATCGCTCCAAAATATGGAAGCCCAATTTATCGTAAGCGAAAAAGGTGTTTACCGAGTAGAAGTTTTTTTAGATTCGCATGCATGGATTTTCTCAAATCATATTAGAATTAAATAGTAGTAGAAAGTTACAAGTTAATCCTTTCTACTTTTCACTTTCTCCGCCTTCGGCGGATTAAATAAAAGAAACCAAATCATTTATCGGAGTTATGAATGTTAACAAAAAGAAAAAAGTTATCCCGCAAAGAAATAAAAGAAGATGGTCTTATAACTTTTTATTATAAAGCAGTTGGTCTTTACGGAACCTATAAACAGAATTTTTTAATCGGCGGAGTTGCAATAATTGTTCTTGCAGCGGCAGCATTTTTTTATATCCAGCAAAAAAATAGCAATAATGAAAAAGCAAATATTGAACTTTCGCGTGTTATTCCGGTTTTCGATGCCGGAATGTATTTAGAAGCTATTCAAGGGAATCCCGGATCAAAAGTTATGGGCTTAAAAAAAATTGTTGCTGAGTACGGCAATTCTGAGACTGGTGAAATTGCAAAAGTTTATCTTGCCCACGCTTATTCTTATCTCGGCAAAGTTGATGATGCATTGAAAAATTATGAAGATTACGGCGGCAGCAACGATCTCTTCAAAGCGGCGGCATTTGCCGGTGAAGCAGCTTGCTATGAATCGAAAAACGACAATGAAAAAGCTGCTGAACTATATCGCAAAGCAAGTTCAGTTAGTGAAGAAAACGCACTTAATCCTCAATACATGCTTTTTTCAGGCATCAACTTATTGAAGGTAAAAAAAACCAGTGAAGCAAAAGAGATTTTCGAAAGAATAAAGAAAGATTTTCCGGCTACAACTTCCGGAAGGGAAGTTGATCGTTATTTAGCTCAAGTAGAATAATTTGTAGAAAGTAACAAGTAACAAGTAGAAAGTGACAAATCGTTCTTTTCCACTTTTCACTTTTTACTTTCAACTTAAGTATTTGAATTTCGTGTAATTTGATTTTTCATTGTTTGTAAACTAAACAGTACATCAGAATAATTAAATTGGAAAGTTCACAATAAAAAGATTATGCAATAACGAAGGAAATGAAATGGATTTTAATCTCATAAAAAAATATGTAAAACTGATTGAAGAAAGCAATATTTCCGAACTTGAAATTGAACAGGATAATTCAAGAATAAAGATTTGTAAAAAAGCCGATGTACCGGCAAATACACAACACTATACCGTGCCAAGCCCTTCTCCGGCGCCTATTAACACGGCTCCAAAGCAGGAAACCCAACCACCCAAAGAAGAAAAAAATTCAAAAATAAAAGAAATTAAATCACCGATAGTTGGTACTTTTTACCGGGCGCCGGGACCGGATGCCGATCCGTATATTAAAGTCGGCGACATCGTTTCCACCGGCACTGTTTTGTGCATCATTGAAGCAATGAAATTGATGAATGAAATTGAATCGGATATTACAGGAAAAATTGTTAAAATTTTAGTGGAAAATGGAAAACCGGTTGAATATAATCAACCATTAATGCTTATTGAAGCCGACTAAAAGATTCTGAGGAGAACTTGTTTAAGAAAATATTAATTGCAAATAGAGGAGAAATTGCTCTTCGGATTATTAGAACCTGCAAAGAATTAGGTGTTAAAACAGTTGCTGTTTATTCCGAAGCAGATAAGCATTCACTTCACGTAACTTTTGCAGATGAAGCTGTTTGTATTGGACCGGCGTTAAGCAAAGATAGTTATTTAAAAATCCCGGTAATCATTTCAGCCGCGCAAATTACGGGTGCAGAGGCTATTCATCCTGGTTATGGTTTTCTTGCCGAAAATGCTAACTTCTCAGAAATTTGTGCTGAGTCCGGAATAAAATTTATCGGACCTTCTCCTGAAATGATAAACATGATGGGAAACAAAGCAAACGCAAAAGAAACGATGCGGAGAAACGGTGTTCCCGTTATTCCCGGTAGCGACGGCGTTGTAACCAATGTAATTGATGGCAAAGCAATCGCTCATGAAATAGGATTCCCGGTAATTATCAAAGCGTCCGCAGGCGGAGGCGGCAAGGGAATGCGCATCGTTCAAGATGAATCTGAATTTGAAAATGCCTTCCAGACCGCCAGTTCGGAAGCTGTTGCTTCTTTCGGAAACGGTGAAGTTTACATTGAAAAATATTTAGAAAATCCCAGGCACATTGAATTTCAAATTATGGGAGATCAATTCGGGAATGTTTATCATTATGGCGAACGCGATTGTTCAATTCAAAGACGCCATCAAAAATTAATTGAAGAATCTCCTTCACCAATAATGGATGCGGAACTCAGAAGAAAAATGGGTGAAGCTGCTGTACTTGGTGCAAAATCCGTAAATTACGAAGGCGCCGGAACTATCGAATGTCTTGTTGATAAATACAAAAATTTTTACTTCATGGAAATGAATACCAGAATTCAAGTTGAACATCCTGTTACCGAAGCAGTTAATCAAGTTGATTTGATTCGTCAGCAGATTTTAGTTGCCGGCGGAGAAAAAATTGAGACGATGCCCAAAGACCCGATCGGACACGCAATTGAATTTAGAATTAACGCCGAGGACCCGGAAAAAGGATTTCGCCCGAATCCCGGTAAAATTGAATCGCTTCATTTCCCCGGAGGATTTGGAATCAGGATTGATTCACACGTTTATCAATCGTATGTTATTCCGCCTCATTACGATTCTCTTTTAGCAAAATTAATTGTGTGGGGAACCGACCGGAAGATAGCTATCAAGCGGGCGAGACGTGCTATGGAGGAGTTTACTGTTGAAGGCGTTAAAACAACTATTCCTTTCCATCTTGAAGTGCTGGAGAATGAACAGTTTTTAAGCGGAAATTTTGATACATCATTTTTAGATAATTTTTTAAAAGAAAAAAACATTAATTAATAGAGGAATTTTATGAATATTCCACAAGACTTGAAATATACAAAAGAACATGAATGGATTTCCATCAACGGCAACATCGGCACCGTCGGAATTACGGATTATGCGCAAGGCGAACTTGGCGATGTAGTTTTTGTTGATATTGATCCAAACTTGCAAGAAGTTGTTCGAAACGCAAACTTCGGTACTATTGAAGCGGTAAAAACCGTTAGCGAACTTTATGCTCCTTGCAGCGGAAAAATTATTGAGATCAACAAAAAACTTGCTGATTCTCCTGAAAGCGTAAACAGTGATCCTTACGGTGAAGGCTGGATGATCAAAATTGAATTTTCAGACAAAAGTGAGTTAAACGATCTTCTCGGTGAAGCTGCATATAGCCAGCTCATCGGTGAATAATTTTTTTTGTTTTAGAAGTATTGATGAATAAAAATAATGAAATTCTCATCATTGATTTTGGCTCGCAATATACTCAATTAATTGCGCGGCGTATTCGTGAAGAAAATGTTTTTTCAGAAATATTTCCTCATACCGTTTCGCTTGAAGAAATAAAAAAAAGAATCCGTCAACAGCGGACTTCCGGCATAATCCTTTCGGGGGGACCGATGAGTGTTTATGATGAAGACGCTCCGGATGTTAATGTAGAAATTTTTTCTTTGAACATTCCGATTCTTGGAATTTGCTATGGGCTTCAACTGTTTGCCAAACATCTTGGTGGTAAAGTTGAAAAGGCAGATGCAAGAGAATACGGTAAGGCAGAATTTACCGTCTCCAAGCCTTCCAAACTTTTTTCTAATTGCGAAATAAACTCTACCGTGTGGATGAGTCATGGCGACTTAGTTACCGAAGTTCCAAGCGGATTTCAAATTACCGGAACATCGGCGCACTCTCCGGTTTGCGCTGTTGAAGATGTTCAGAAAAAAATTTACGGATTACAATTTCACCCTGAAGTTGCTCACACCGTTGAAGGAAAGAAAATACTTCATAATTTTTTATTCTCGATCTGTAATTGCAAAGGGGATTGGACGCCGGCTCATTTTGTTGAAGAAAAAATTGCGGAAATAAAAAAGAATGTCGGCTCTGATAATGTTTTATGCGCATTAAGCGGCGGAGTTGATTCAACAGTTGCCGCAGTGCTTGTACAAAAAGCGATCGGTGGGCAGTTAACTTGCGTTCATATCGATACCGGGTTAATGCGTAAAAACGAAAGTGAAAAAGTTGTAAAACTTTTCCGCGAACATTTAAGTTTGAAAGTAATTTCGATCGACGCTTCAAAAATATTTTTAGAAAGATTGAAAAACGTTACCGAGCCGGAGAGAAAAAGAAAAATTATCGGCAACACGTTTATAGAAATTTTTGAACAGGAAGCGGCAAAAATTCCGAATGTGAAATTTTTAGTTCAAGGAACGCTTTATCCTGATGTTATTGAATCGGTTTCCGTAAAAGGAAATTCCGTTACGATAAAAACACATCATAACGTAGGCGGGCTTCCCGAAAAAATGCATTTAAAATTGATCGAACCTTTCCGCGAATTATTTAAAGATGAAGTAAGAAATGTTGGGAAAGCTCTCTCCATCCCGGTGGAATTTATCGAACGCCATCCTTTCCCGGGACCCGGTTTAGCCGTAAGAATATTGAGCGATGTTACCGAAGAAAAACTTTCGCTTCTGTGTGATGCCGATGAAATTTTTATTGATGAAATTAAAAATGAAAATCTTTATAATGAAATTTGGCAGGCGTTTGCCGTGCTTCTTCCCGTGCAAAGCGTAGGTGTAATGGGGGATTGCAGAACATACGAAAACGTCCTTGCCTTGCGGGCAGTTACTTCTACTGATGGAATGACTGCCGACTGGTATCCGTTTCAACATGAATTTCTTGCGCGCGTTTCAAATAAAATTATCAATAAGGTGAAAGGAATTAATAGAGTTGTCTATGATATTAGTTCTAAACCTCCTTCTACAATTGAGTGGGAATAATGGAAGCAAAAGAGAAACAGTTAGTTCAACTTAAAATTGAAAAAGCCCAACGATTTGCAGCAGAAGGAAAAACTCTTCATGCAATACAATTTTATACGAAGATCATTGAAGATCATTCCGAATCGATAGAAGCGTATTTCAATTTATCCGGGCTGTACGAAAGTCTTGAAAACATTTCCGCTGCAGAAAATTTACTTTCAGATTTACTTGAAGAAAATTCCGACAACAAAGATGTAAGACTTTTCCTTGGACATTTTCTCTTTCGCCAGGGAAGATGGAATGAAACAATTGAAGTTCTTTCCTTTTTCTCTCCGGATGAAATTCCCTTAGCTTCGTTTTTTATCGGCTATTCTCACTACATGCTTCTTGAGTATGAATTAGCCCGGATTAGTTTTGAAAATTTTGTGAAAAGCGGAAAAGAGACCGAGTTCCTTCAAGATGCATATATTTATTTGGCGAAGACGCATATCAATTTAACCAATTTTGATATGGCTCTTCTTTATGCAAAGCAGGCGGAAACTTTCTACTCAAATTATTATGAACTTCATTTACTCTTTGCAATAATTTATTATTATTTGAAAATGACAGCCCACGCAGTTACTTCAATTGAAAAAACATTGCAGCTCAATAAGAGTGATTTATCAGTAAATGAATGGGCGGGGAAAATTTATTTGAAGAACAGCGATTATAAAAAAGCGGAAAAATATCTGGCGAAATTTGCTAAAGAAGCAATTGAAGTTTCTCCTGAAATATATTCTTATCTGGGGATAGCTTATCTTCATGCGAATAAATTAAAAGATGCGCAGAACTATTTTGATTTAGCCTTAAAGTCTGATCCCCAAAATAAAGTAGCGCTTGAAGCGGTAAAAAATTTGGAAAAATTAAATCAAAACCCGGTAGCTTCCGATGGTTAGAAAGATTTTACTTTTCGCAGTAATAATTTTTACAGCAAGAGTCGCTTTCGCCCAGTCTCTCACCAATCAAAATGAAATAAATTCAGAATTCCAATTAGCCGTTAGTTTGTTCGATGCGCAGCAAACACAGGAGGCGTTAAAAATATTTCAGTGGATTGCAGATCAGCCGGTTAACACTAAAACGACGGTGTCAATTCTTTTTTCCATGAAAATTTTTCTTGCACAAAAAGACTTTTCTTCCGCGGAAAAAACACTAAATAATTTTTTTGAAGAATATCGCAACAGCAAATATTTCAGCGAAGCCGGACTTCTTTTGGGTGAAGTATTGAAAGAAACGGGGAGAGAGAAAGAAGCGATTAAATTTTTATCTGATAATTTCTCAAAGGAGAATGATGAGAATTCATGTGAAAGGGAAAAGAAATTTATTGCTTCTCTTTTGGTTGAAAAATTTTCACCAGGAGAGATAGAAGAATTATTAGGAAAAAATGTTAACAAGGAATTAATCCCGACATTTCTTTTTTCATTAACAAAGAAAAGTCTTTTACTTGGTAAAGCTGATGAAGCAAAAACTGTTTATAATAAATTGCTAAAGGATTTTCCAAATAGCTCTGAAACTGCCGAAGCGAAAAATCTCTTTAATGATATTTCTTCTCCAACTTCGGCAGAATCTTCCTCAAAAGTAATCGTTTGTCTGCTGCCGCTTACCAATATTCAAGGGCGTGAAAATGAAGCGGCAAAAGACGTGCTTGAAGGAATTAAATACGCGGTGCATGAATTTAATTCACTCGCCGGAAATCAATTTGCTTTAGCGATAAAAAACACAAAACGTGATTCTTCGCAAGTAAGTTTGCTCATTAAGGAATTGGAATCCGAAAAAAACTTTTCCGCAATTATCGGTCCTCTTTTCAGCGATGAAACAAGATTTTTCTTGAATGCCGCAGATAAACTTACCGTTCCGGTAATAAGCCCAACCGCAACGGATGATAATTTACAACTTGGTGATAGATCATTTTATCAAGCAAACACTTCGATGGAACTGCACGGAAAAGTTATGGCGCAGTATCTTTATTACGTGGAAAATAAAAGATCAATTGCGGTTGTCTTTCCCCAGAAAGGGAATGCGAACGTAATCGGGAAAAATTTTATTTCAGAATTCAAGCATCTTGGTGGGAAAATTATACAGGAGTCTTATCCCTCAAGAATTCTCTCAATGGAATCTTTAATTATCGATATGAAAAAAAGTATTAAGAGAATTGAAGGAATTTATATTCCGCTCAATGATAATACGTTGATACCCGTTTTGCTTTCCGCGTTGGTTAAGCAGGGCATTGATCTTCCGGTTTATGGGAATCAAGATTGGTTCACTTCCAAAGGATTGGAAACGTCTTCTGCGCTTAGTGAAAAACTTACTTTCACTTCTGATTCTTTTATTGATTTTCAAGATGAAGACGTTACTGCTTTTTCTCAAAAATATCTTGAAACCACCGGCAAAGAAATCAATGGAAATAATCTTTATGGATATGACGCTGCAAAATATCTTTTGAAAATTCTAACGCTGTCGGAGCGCGGACTTTCATCATTTGAAGAAACCGTTTCCAAGGCTGAACCCTTTGAAGGAATTCATAATTCAATTGAGTTTGGGAGCGAGAAGATTAATTCATATTTAAATATTGTCCGCTATCATCAAGGGAAATTTGAATTGGTGGAAAGATTTAAATATAAACCAAAATTGAAGAAATAAATTGAGCAAAGTAAAAGATTTACCGTTGGATGACCGCCCGAGAGAAAAACTTTTACTAAGAGGCAGCCAAAGTCTTAGCGATGCAGAATTACTTGCAATTCTTTTAAGAACAGGGACAAAAGGGAAATCCGTTATCCAGGTTGCGTACGACCTTGTTGAGCGTTACGGAAATCTCGCTTCGTTATCAACAAAATCATATTCAGAATTAATTAAAACAAACGGAATCAAAAAAGACAAAGCCGCCACATTAGTAGCTGCTTTTGAAATCGGGAAAAGAACGGCAATCCAATCCAAATGGTTTTCTGAAAAGAAAATTACTTCACCGGAAGATATTGCACAAATTTTTCTTCCCTTGTTAAAGGATGAACTCAACGAACATTTTTATGTAGTCTGTTTAAACGCAGCCAACAAAATTATTCGGATTGAACGAATTTCCACGGGGAGTTTGGATTCGAGTATCGTTCATCCAAGGGAGGTTTTTAAAGTAGCAATCGAGAATAGCGCAAAAAGTATTATTTTTGTCCATAACCATCCGAGCGGAAATGCGGAACCAAGCAATGATGATATTTCAATTACTAAAAAATTAGTTGAGGTTTCTAAATTGATGGAAATACCGGTTTTTGATCATATAATTATAGCCGAAAAAAGTTATTCAAGTTTTGTTCAAAAAAAATTAATTTAAATTGTTGAAACTTCCTCATCAATTTGGTTGTTTAACTTATAAATAATATATTTTTAAGGTGATTTTTCTTGATTTATCAAGAGAAAAATCATAATTTTAGATAGACTATCAATTAACTAAAATGGAGTAAATACTATGAAGCTACTTAAGTCATTAAAAAGTTCACTTTTGGGGGCTGCAATTGTCTTGTTGACTGCAGGATTTGTTGGATGCAGCAGCGGACCTTCGCAGGAAGAATTGGCTCAATTAGACTCTTTGAAAAAAGAAGTGAGCTCTTTACAAAAAGCTGACACATCTTTAAAAGATGAAAGAGTAAGCGTAGAAAAACAAATCGCCGAGAAGAATAAAAAACTTCAAGAATGCGAGAAGCTTAAACAAGAAACCAAAGCAAACTTGGAAAAAATTTCTAAGTAATCTTAACCAAGAATTTAAAACATGAGGATTTATATGAAATTAAATAAAATTTGGTTCTTATCGGCAGCTCTCTTTGTTGCATTTACCTTTTCATCATTTGCACAGGAAGAGATGACCAAAGAAGAATGGCAAAATCAAGTCACTAAGTTGAACGCTCAGAAAGAAAGTTTACAAAAAGAGAACACTTCTTTAAAAACCGATGTTTCCGGTTTGACTACTAATCTTTCTACCGTTCAAAGTTATGATAACTGTATGGATGATCTATACGGAATGGTCGGAGCTAAAAAATCTGATATCGATAACTACAGTAAAGCAGTTAGCGAATTAGAAGGAAAAATCAGAAGAAAAGAAGGACCTAAAGTTGACCGCGTTAAGGATTTAGACGCTTTAAAAGGAAATAAAATTAGCGCTTTACCGGAATTCTTTGACAAAGTTCATAGTGTATTACCAAACTTACTTGACGCTTGGGTAGAAGCCCCAACCGAAGCAAGTTACACCGTTGTTAAAGGTGACTGTCTCTGGAAAATTGCCAAGAAAAAAGAATTTTACGGTAACGGTTTCGCTTGGCCTAAAATTTATCAGGCTAACAGAGATCAAATTAAAAATCCTAATTTGATTTTCCCGAAACAAACATTTAAAATTCCAAATTTAACTGAAGAAGAAAAATCTAAATATGAAAAATTGAAATTGAATTACAAACCAGCTCCAACACCGGCAGCTGCACCAGTAACAAAATAATTTCAGTTCTTGATCAAAAATAGATTTTTGTTGAAACGATTCTTTGGAAAAGCCCTTTTCATCTTTTGATGATAAGGGCTTTTTCATTTTTTAATAATAATTCATGACGATATGGCAGAAACCACAAGAAAAATAATCCTTGAAAATGTCGATCTTCTTTCACTGCTCGGTTTTAATGATTCCAACCTAAAAATAATTGAGAATCGTTTTTCGGCAGTAATAACTATTCGAGGTGATTCCGCAACTTTCAAAGGAACAGAAGAAGAAACAGAACTTCTTGAAAAACTTTTCAAAGAATTGATCTATGTGCTTAATACGAAAGGGAGTTTGAGGGAAAACGATGTTGAAACCATCCTTGATTTAACGCTTCAAGGGAAGGAAATAATAAATGAAAAAGAATTTGACTCGATTATTCTTTATACCAAGAACGATACTATTAAAGCAAAAACTTCCGGGCAAACAACTTATTTCCAATTAGCAAAAAAGAATGACATTTGTTTTGCTATCGGTCCGGCGGGAACGGGAAAAACGTATCTTGCGGTTGCTTTTGCGGTTTCAGCTTTAAAAAAAGGAATTGTGTCTAAAATAGTTTTAGCAAGACCCGCGGTAGAAGCCGGCGAAAGTCTTGGCTTCCTTCCGGGTGATATTCGCGAAAAGATTGATCCTTATTTGCGCCCGCTATATGATGCGTTGGAGGATATGCTTCCATCGGACAAACTGAAACAAAATATTGAAAAAGGAGTTATCGAAATAGTTCCTTTGGCATATATGCGCGGAAGAACTTTGAACAACGCATTTGTAATTCTTGATGAAGCGCAAAATGCCACCGATACGCAAATGAAAATGTTTTTAACCAGGCTCGGTGTAAATTCAAAAGCAATTATTACCGGGGACATTACACAAATTGATCTGCCGAACAGAACGGTTAGCGGTTTAGTTAAAGCGCAGGAAATTCTTACCGGCATTCAAGGGATCGGTTTCGTTTACTTCGATAAAAGCGACGTTGTTCGCCATAAGTTGGTAAAGGATATTATCGACGCTTATGAAAAATTTTATGACAAAGAGAAAACGTAAAGAAAAAATGAGACTGTCTTAAAAGGAAATATTTTAAAATGGTACGCGGATGACGCAGATTTAACTGATTTTCGCGGATTGATCATTTTATAATTGTGTTTGTATTAACCTCTTTTTTTTATTCAAGCGTTTTACTTTCATCCCAATATTTATCCATCTCTTTTAAGTCAACATCGGTAATTTTTTTATTCTGCTCGGCAAGTTTTTTTTCGATGTATGTAAATCGTTTTTCAAACTTGTTAGTAGTTTTGCGCAAAGCCGTTTCGGGATTGATATTCAAAAAGCGGCTGAGGTTAATAAGTGAAAAAAGGAGATCGCCGAATTCTTCTTCGGCTTTTTCAATTTGGTTGTTATCAATTTCTATCTGCAGTTCATCTAATTCTTCATTGACCTTTTTCTTTACGTCGGCAATCGCATCCCAATCAAATCCGACCTTGGAAGCCTTTTCCTGCAGCCTGTGAGCGCGCATAATAGCCGGCATTGTTGGTGGAACTCCTTCTAAAATTGAAGTTCTTCCTTCCTGTAGTTTTATTGTTTCCCAATTTCTTTTTATTTCTTCTGTGCCGGAAACTTCAAGATTGCTAAATACGTGCGGATGTCTTCTGATAAGTTTTGCGGAAATTTCGTCAATCACTTCTTCAAAAGTGAATTCATTTATTTCTTCGGCAATGGCTGTGTGGAATGCAATATGAAAAAGCAGATCGCCAAGTTCTTTCTTTAATTCGTCAAAATTATTTTCATCAATTGCATGAACTGTTTCGTAAGCCTCTTCAAGTGTGGCGGCTTTGATTGATTCATTCGTTTGTTCTTTATCCCACGGACATTCTTTGCGTAATCGTTTTACAATATCGACAAATTCCTTAAATTTGATCTCGAGCATTAAGTATTTCCTTTTTAAAAAAGTATGACTATCTTTTTGTGTTTCAATATAATAAGAAAATAGAAAATTTTGTAAGGTGGTTTTATGATTGAAGATCAAATAAAAGCGTTAGGTTTAACCTTGCCGGCAGCCCCTGTTCCTTTAGCGGCATATATTCCGGCGGTGAAAACGGGGAACCTTGTATTTACTTCCGGGCAGCTTCCAATGCTGGATGGAGTTCTGAAATATAAAGGAAAAGTTGGAACGCAGGTTAGTCAAGATGATGCTAAACGCGCAGCGGAAATTGCAGTCTTAAATTGTCTTGCTGTTATAAAAAACGTTATTGGAAATCTGGAACTTGTTGAACGGGTCGTAAAAGTTACGGTTTTTGTAAACAGTGATCCGGACTTTGTTAATCAACCTGAAGTTGCCAACGGCGCTTCCGAACTTCTTGTAAAAATTTTTGGTGATAAAGGGAAACATGCACGCGCTGCTGTTGGAGTAAACGTTCTTCCGCGTGATGCTTCCGTAGAAATTGAGATGCTTGTTGAAACGGAAAACGATGCTTAAAAAGAATATTGATCTTACTAATTACTTCCGAATATTATTTTCACTTTTTAATTTATCATGACGACTACTTCATCAAAAAATAGAGTAATTTTTCTTGACCTGTTAAGGGCTTTTGCCGTATTGAATATGGTGCAGGGGCATACAATAGATGTATTACTTGGTTCTCAATTCCGGGACATGACTAATCCTATTTTCCTTATATGGTTTTCAAACCGCGGATTAACTGCTCCAATCTTCATGTTTTCTGCAGGAACAACCTTCATGTATTTATTCCGTTTGCAGAAAGTTTCTTTTAGAGAAAATCCGAGAGTAATGCGCGGGGTTAAACGCGCGTTGTTGTTAATCGGATTAGGATATTTAATGCGATATCCCACCCCAACGTTAGTCTATTTTAAAAATGTTACAACCGTTCAGTGGAATGTTTTTTTTGTGGTTGATGTTTTGCAGTTGATTGGTTTTGGTCTTTTGTTCATTATGCTGCTGGCTTATATAGCTGAAAAGATAAAGGTGAGTGATTATTTCGTTTTCATCGGCGGCGTATTAGCCATTATTTTTATTTATCACTTTAGCGAAAAAATTGTTTGGACAAATTATTTTCATAAAGCGTTAGCCGGGTATTTCTCAACCGGAACCGGATCAAACTTCCCCCTGTTTCCATGGCTGAGTTATCTTGCTGCCGGTGCATTCTTAGGAAGTTACCTAGCAAAAAATCCCACAGTCTTTCGGACAACTAAATTTTCTTTTAAACTTCTTGGCGCCGGCGCTGGATTATTGTTGCTATCCTACTTGGGGAATATTCTTGAACTTGAAATTTATGGGAATAGTACTTTTTGGACCATCAGTCCCAATCTTGTTCTTTTTCGTTTAGGATTAGTAATTATTTTTACTTCGATAATTACTTTTATCGCTTTAAAAATTGAATCTATACCAAGAGTTCTGATTCTGCTTGGAAGAAACACGTTATTAATTTATGTGGTTCACCTGGTAATTTTATACGGCAGCCCGTGGAATTTAGGAATCGTTGCTATTTTAGATAAAGCGTTTAATCCGTTTTTTACAATTCTTTCCGCCGTTGGGATGATAGGATTAATGATACTAATGGTTAATTTAATTCACAAATTCAACTTAAGAAATAAGACGTTGGTAACGTAACTGGAAAGTAATGACAAGAAAATCTGAAAATACAAAATCCGAAATTTCTTTTGATGAAATTCAGGTTGAACAAACTCTTCGTCCCGTTAGGTTTGAAGATTTTACCGGACAGACAAAGATTACGGATAATCTTAAAGTTTTTATTTCCGCCGCAAAAAAAAGAGGTGAAGCGCTTGATCACGTTCTGCTTACCGGTCCTCCGGGACTTGGCAAGACAACTCTTTCTCACATCATTGCTAATGAACTTGGTGTAAAATTAAAAGTTACATCCGGTCCGGTTTTGGAGAAGCCGGGCGACTTAGCCGGAATATTAACGAATCTTGAAGAGCACGCCGTTTTATTTATTGATGAGATTCACCGCTTAAGCCCGGTGGTTGAAGAGTTTCTTTATTCTGCGATGGAAGATTACAAGTTAGATATTATGATTGACTCCGGTCCCAACGCGCGCTCCGTGCAAATCAAATTGCCGAAATATACTTTGATCGGCGCTACCACACGCGCGGGAATGCTTACCTCTCCGCTTCGCGATCGCTTCGGAATAAAAAGCCGATTAGACTATTACGATGCTGAATTGATTAAAATAATTTTACAGCGTTCTTCAAAAATTCTTGCAATCCCGATTGATGAAGACGCTTCGTATGAAATTGCCAAACGTTCCCGCGGAACGCCGAGAATTGCTAATCGCCTTTTGCGCCGTACACGGGATTTCGCCGACTTCGAAAATAAAAAAGTTATTGATTTAAAAATTTCAAAAACAGCATTAGCCGCTTTGGAGGTTGATGAATTTGGTCTTGATGAAATGGATAAAGATATTATTCTTACCATAATTGAAAAATTCAGCGGCGGTCCTGTGGGCTTAAATGCTCTTTCCGTTGCAGTAAATGAAGACGCCGGAACAATTGAAGAAGTCTATGAACCGTTTTTAATTCAGCAAGGATTTATCAACCGTACTCCGCGCGGAAGAGAAGCTACTGAATTAGCTTACAAGCGTTTTGGAAAGAGAAAAAAAAATAATGAACATGGAAATTTGTTTGAGGAAACTTTATCATAGTGACAAGTAGAAAGTAGAAAGTAGAAAAAGAAATGTTAATTGAAGGAATCAATGTCGGGAATAATAATCCATTCGTCCTTATCGCCGGACCGTGTGTGGTTGAAAATGAAGAAATTACTTTTACAACCGCTAAAGCAATTAAAGAAATTACTACAGAACTTGGAATCCCTTTTATCTTTAAATCAAGTTACAGAAAAGCGAACCGGACAAGCCTCAATTCATTTATGGGCATTGGCGATAAAGAGGCGCTTAATATTTTGCTTAGAGTAAAGCATGAATTTTCTATTCCTATTTTAACTGATGTGCATACCATTGAAGAAATTGATTTAGCTGCAAATTATGTTGATGTTTTGCAGATCCCCGCATTCCTTTGCCGCCAAACAGATTTACTGCTCGCTGCGGGAAAAACCGGGAAAGTTGTTAATATTAAAAAGGGACAATTTCTTGCGCCTGAAGATATGAAACATGCGGCAGAAAAAATTCTTTCCACAAATAATCAGAGAGTTATGCTTACGGAAAGAGGAACAACGTTTGGTTATCATAATCTTATCGTTGATATGCGTTCGTTAGTAATTATGCGCGAATTCGGTTTCCCGGTAGTAATGGATGCAACGCATTCTGTTCAACTTCCGAGCAAAGGAAATTTAACGGGAGGACAGCCAAAGTTTATTAAACCTCTTGCAAAGGCGGCTATTGCAATTGGCATTGATGCTTTATTTTTTGAAGTTCATCCAAACCCTAAAGAAGCATTAAGCGATGCTGAAAGCCAGCTGCCGTTAAGTGAACTAAGAGAGCTGCTCGTTGAGTTAAAGCAAATTGATCGTATCACAAAAAAAATTATGTAATTTGGATTTACTCTCTCAAAATAAATGCAAATAGTTTTTAATTCATTGAAGGATAAAACTTGACAAAAGAAAAAATAATAGCGCACGGTAAAGAAGTCATTCGTATTGAAACGGAAGCAGTTGCAAGGCTTGAAGAGAGCATTAACGATGATTTTGTAAGTGCAGTTGAAAAAATTTATCAATGTAAGGGAAGAGTTGTTTTAACAGGAATGGGAAAATCCGGTTTGATTGCCAGAAAAATTGTTGCAACCATGAACTCAACCGGAACTGCCGCAATTTATCTTCATCCTACCGATGCGCTGCACGGCGATCTTGGAATGGTTCGCTCAGAAGACGTTGTCATCATTCTTTCTAAAAGCGGTAACACTGAAGAAATGCTAAACCTTCTTCCGTTATTGAAACGAATCGGCGTATTGATCATTGGAATGCTCGGCAATAAAGATTCTAGAATCGGCAAACAGATTGATATTTTTCTAAACATCGATGTGAAAGAAGAAGCTTGTCCGTTTGATTTAGCGCCGACCGCTTCATCAACTGCGATGCTTGTTATGGGAGATGCGCTTGCGGTAAGTTTATTACAGGTTAGAGGATTCACCGCACAGGATTTTGCTATGCTGCATCCCGGCGGAAGTTTAGGCAAAAGACTTTCTCTTAAAATAAGTGAGATCATGATTTCAGGTGAACAGATTCCCATCGTGCACGAAAATGCTTCGCTTAAAGATTCTATTTTGGAAATCACTTCCAAACGGCTTGGAACTACTTGCGTTGTTGATGATGATGGAGTATTGATCGGTGTAATAACCGATGGAGATTTGAGAAGACTTTTAGAAAAAACTTTGGAGATTCAATCATTTAAAGCGAAGGATGTAATGTCAAAGAGTCCTAAAGTTATCACCGCTGATCTTCTGGCTTCTTTTGCATTGCAGCAAATGGAAAATCACAAAATCACTTCGCTTGTGATTGTCGATTCATTTGAGAGACCAATCGGCATTATACACATGCACGACCTTGTAAATTTGGGTTTGAAACAAAGATGAAATATTTTCTTCTTCTTTCCTTTTCATTTATCTTTTTATTTTGTAACACACAAAAAGTTAGACCGAAAATAAATTCCGGACTAAATGTTGTTGAATTACCGGCACAGGAAAGTTGGAATACAACAATTTCGTTTACCGATTCGGGAAAAATACAAGCGATTATGAAAGTTGGACATTTACGTATGTTTTCTAAGCGACAGGAAACATTAATTGATGGCTACCAGCATGTTGATTTCTATAATCCTTCCGAAAAAAAAACTACCACCTTAACTTCGCTCCGCGGAAGGGTGGATGACGCTACAAAAGACTTATACGCTTTTGAAAACGTAGTTGCTGTGAACGACAGCGGAATGAAATTAGAATCCGAGATGCTGATGTGGAGAAATAAAGATCAAAAAATTGTCACCGATAAATTTGTTACCATTACAACTCCAACTGAAAAAATACAAGGATATGGTTTTGAGTCCGACCAGCATTTGCAAAATTATAAAATTTATAAAATTATTTACGTTACAACTTCGGATTCTTTGAGATGAGTTCTCTTCTAAAAATAGTATTCATCTTCGTCGCAGTTTCTTTTTTAGTTCCCGCTCAAGAAGAGAATAAAACCATTACCGTTACCGGACAGGAATTAATCGGTTCGGTTCAAAACGGAGAATCTGTTCGCGAAGTTAACGGCGATGTTGTTTTAAAGCAAGGAAACGTTGTTATCACTTGCAACAAAGCGATTCATTACCTTGCAAAAAACAACGCTAAACTTATCGGCAATGTGATTGTAAGACAGGATACGCTTACTATTTATACTGATGAAGGATTTTATTTCGGCAACGAACGAAGATCTTTTTCAGATAAAGGAGTTAAGCTTGACGACAGAAAAGTTATTCTTACCGCAATGGTTGGCGAATATTTTTTTAATGAAGATAGAGCAGACTTTCGTACAAAAGTAAAACTATTCGACACAGTTTCCACGCTTACTTCCGACCGTCTCCTTTATTTCCGCAGAGAAGACCGCGCAATTGCTTTCGGTAAAGTAAAAATTACGGATAAAGAAAATGTTATCTACGCTGATAGTCTCATCCATTTTCGTAACGCCGAAGAATCTTTTGGTTTTGGAAATGTTATTATTAAAAATAAAGCAAACAACTCAACTATACTTGGCGGACACATAGAAGACTACCGCGCTAAAAATTATAGCGTGATTGACAGCCTTCCCTTACTCGTTCAAATAGATACCACGTTTTCAAATGATACCGTGAAAACAATTGACACATTGCTGATAAAATCAAAAGTGATGAAAGCTTTCCGCGATTCAACCAACCGTTTTATTGCAATTGATTCGGTTGAAATTTTGCGCGGCGGATTCGCTTCAAAGAATGATTATTCAATCTATTTTAGGAACGAAGAACACATAATCACTTCCAAAGTTGGTGAAGAAAATGCGCAGCCGGTTATGTGGTTCGAAAATTCTCAAGTGTCGGGGGATTCAATTAAAATATTTTTAAAAGAAAGACAAATTCAAAAAATTGATATTATCAAGAATGCTTTGATTAATTCTTACAACAAAAATTTTAAGCAGAGGTTTGATCAAATTTCCGGCGACACTATCTTCCTCTTCTTTGACAGCACCGGGATAAAGCGGAATGAAGTGTATTCAAACGTCTTGAGTATTTATTATCTGTATGACGATGAAGAACCGAATGGTTTGATGAAGGCAAGCGCACAAAGTTCAATTATGAATTTCGAAAACAAAAAAATTATTTCCGTGAAATTATTCGGAACTCCAAATAGCGAATATCATCCGGAAGCGGTTATAAAAGGGAAAGAGAAAGAATACTTTCTACCCCGCTTTATTCTTTTCGAAAACAAGCCGCAAAAAGAGAAACTGTTTACACGGCAGTTGCAACTAAATTTTTTAGAAGGAAATCGGTAATGGAACAAAGCAGACTGAACAGTCAGGATTTAGTGAAAATTTATAAAAAGAGAGCCGTTGTAAATCAATGTTCAATTGAAGTTTCGCAAGGCGAAATTGTCGGTCTGCTTGGACCGAACGGCGCCGGAAAAACTACTACGTTTTATATGATGGTCGGAATGATTCGTCCGAATGCAGGAGAAGTTTTTTTAGATGGAAAGAATATCACTTCTATTCCCATGTACAAACGGGCGCGCATGGGTATTGGCTACTTACCGCAGGAAGCTTCTATCTTTAGAAAACTTTCCGTTGAAGATAATATAATGGCTGTTCTTCAAATGCTGGATTTAACAAACAAAGAACGGAAAGAAAAGTTAGAGAAATTGTTAGAAGATTTAAGTGTGGCTCACATTAGAAAAAGTATAGGATTTCAATTAAGCGGCGGTGAAAGAAGAAGAACCGAAATTGCACGCTCCCTGGCGACTGATCCAAAATTTATGCTGCTTGATGAACCGTTTGCCGGCGTTGATCCTATTGCGGTTGAAGATATTATGAAAATTGTTGCCAACTTGAAAAACCGCGGCATCGGAGTGTTAATAACCGATCACAACGTGCACGAAACATTAAGCATTGTTGATAAAGCATACATTTTAATAAATGGAGTAATCTTCCGTTCGGGAACCGCTGATGCCCTTGCCGAAGATGACGAAGTCCGCAGACTTTATTTGGGTGAGAAGTTTAAGCTAGATAGATACTAAGGGTTAGTTGTTAGTGGAAAGTTGCAAGTAGAAAGTGGAAAGTGGAAAGCAGAAGTAAAAATTTAAGAACAACGATTAACGATATTTGATTTTCGATGTATAAAAAATCTTCTGTGTAGATGGTGAGAATATTTTTAGTTTTCAACGAATAAAGAATGTTGGGAACGGTTGAGACCGTTCCGCTTCGGCGGTGATCGTTCCGCAACAAAATATTGTAGATAATAAAACACGGAACGCTCGCGAGCGTTCCCCACAACTGAAAATTAATTGGTTCTGTTTTACCATGAAAAGAATTAGGGATGGATTACTAATTTAGGATTAAATTGGTACGGGAGAATGTGATGAAATTAAATTCAATATTTTTAATCGTGTTGTTGTTAGTTGGCTGTAATTTGGAAAAAGAAGAGCCGAATGGAATTCAAGTTACACATCCAATACAATCACCGCAATTATCGGTTGGAAAAGCTATTGAGAGCCCTGGTTGGGGTTTGCATTGGACAAACAGCGGCGATGTGTGTAATTATGAACTTGAAGAAAGCGGCTCAGATGACTTTAGTTTTGCGCAACTGATCTATAATGGAAAAGATAAAAGTTTTGAACTTGAGAGGGGAGGTTTGTTCTATAGGGTAAGGGCAAGCTTTGGCGGTGAAAAAAGTGAGTGGAGTAATATAGTATATGTGCATTAACAATATGTAAAGAATAGAATAAATACTAAGTGAGAATTACAAAGTTTAACCTCTATTGCGAATGATTAGCGTTCTTTGCGGTTGGTTTTTTCTACCATAGAGCTCGCAAAGAAGGCACAAGGAAAGAATTCATTGTGTACTTTGTGAAAATCCTTTGTGCTCCTTGTGGTTAATTTATTTTACCACTAAGTTCACAAAGGAGACACAATGGACACTAAGAGGATTGCATTATTTAGTTCGTCCTCTGCATTATAATAAAATTAGGAATGAAAAGTTTTTCCATTCCTAATTCCCAACCTGGCAAAACCAGAACCAAATTGTCAAAAGTGAATGATTGAATGTTTGTATGATTGAATGAATGAAAAACATTCATCCATTCATCTTCATTCAGTCATTCTTTCGCTTAATTTGTTTTATTAATATTCTAACAATCCGCTGCGGCGAACTACTTTATTAACTCACATTTCTTTTTCGGCTTCGAGTATTCTTCCTTTAACAAAAAGTCCTTTACCGATATGGAGATTTCTGATATAGACAATTCCTTTTTCATTATGCGGTTCACCATAAACAGTGTGGCAAGATTTTAATCCGCCCAAATACTTTCTTGTATCGGAAATGTAAACCAAATCGCCAGGCTCTGCAGCCATTTTATGCATATCGTGTTTGGAAAAGTTGATAACATCATCGTTATCGGTTTCAACTAATTTCCATTCAACTTTTACATTTTCTCCTTCGCGTTCATTCAACTTTCTTCCTTTAAACCATTCCTTTGCTTGATGGATAGACCAAATGGTCAAACCAAGCGTTTGCACTTCAGGATTATATTTTACGTAGAACGTGGTAACGAGAGCAACTAAACCCGACATCAAGACACTTAACATAAATGTAGGCATAAAGGTTATTAACGAAAGATGGAACAACGCCGTTGCAATATCCAAAGCAACTATAAAAATAATAAAGGCAATCATCGAATACATAATTCTATGTTGATGTGCGCTCTTTTTAATTTTGTTCGCAGTTCTTTTTAATTGACTTTGAAACAGCGTAGCTAAAACCGCTACCCCTGAACAGACGATCAAATTATAAAGTGCAGCCATATATGTAAACGGATGCACGGGATCGTAAGGGGTTCCCTGGGCAATCGGAGCAATTAATTCTAACGGATATCTATTTCCCAAAAGCATAAGTGAAATTCCACCGATTACGGTTGTCACTAATCCTGCCGGAGTAAACTTTTTCCAGAAGACGCCGAAGAAAATTGCGACCATTAAGGGAGGTGTTAGCGTTGCATGGAAAAAGGCATGGGCTTGATAAACCGTAGGATAGGAACTAAAAGCATAGACAGCCAAAACTCCTAACAACGTGAAAGCCACCGTTGCAGACCGTGCAACGACCATCGCTCTTTTTTCATCAACCGGTTCTTCTTTTCTAATTTTTTTCAACCAGATCCGTACAGGTCTATCGACATCGTTTACCCAAATAGCCGCAGCTGCGTTAAGTAAAGTTGAGACGGTTGACATTAGTGCCGCCGCAATCGCCGCAATAATAAAACCAAATACTCCCGGACCGGTTAAAATATTAGAGATGACTACAAAGATACTGTCAGGTGAAGTTCCCGGGGGAATAAGACCGGGATATTTTACCGACATAGCTTTTGCAACCCAGCCACCTCCGCCTACTACTATAGCAGAAAGGGGAAGCATAAAAATGATATTTATTGTTGCGGCTTTTCTTCCTTCATGAACATTTTTGGTTGCCATAAACCGCATAATCAAACCCATGTTCATAAAGAGA
>JALNWB010000046.1 GCA_023231105.1 Ignavibacteriaceae bacterium
AGTTTTGCGATGACGATTGCAGATTTTCCTACTACATCAACCTTCATCACATCTTTTTCTACATCATAAGCCACGCGCTCAACTTTTTTTATTTCGTCTTCATTTAAAAAGTAAGCTCCTTGTTTTTTCAATTCCGAAATTGTAAGCTCAGCTACTGATTTTTCAGCTACAATAGATTGCTCACTTGCACAGACAGTTCCATTATCAAAAAGTTTTGAAGTGAGGATTTGTTCAACAGCAAACTTTACATCTGCCGTTGCTTCTATAAATACCGGAACATTTCCTGCACCAACACCAATGGCTGGAGTTCCGCTGCTATATGCGGCTTTGACCAGGCTGGTTCCGCCGGTTGCAAGGATTAGCGCTATGTCGCTGTGAGACATTAAAGATTGAGTATCCTCCCTCGAAAATCCGGATACCCACTGAATACAATCTTCGGGTGCGTCTGCAGCAAGCGCCGCTTCGTAACAAAGTCTGGCAGTTTCCATCGAGCATTTAGTTGCCATTCGATGAGGATGAATAATGATGGGATTCCTGGTCTTTAGTGAAATAAGAATTTTATACATAATCGTTGAAGTAGGATTTGTAACCGGAATGATCGCAAAGATCGGACCTAAAGGCTGGGCTATTTCAGTAATTCCTTTCTCTTCATCCTCGCGAATTATTCCCACTGTTTTCATCTTCTTGATATCTTCATAAACCAGCTGCGTCGCAACTATATTTTTCATCACCTTATGCTGCCAGATTCCGATACCGGTTTCTTCAACAGCCATCTTAGCCAGCATTACCCGGTTGTTAAAACCTACTTCATATACTGCTTTTACAATTCGGTCAACATGATCTTGATCATACTGACTGAAAATTGCCGCCGCACTTTTTGCTTTGAATAGTACTTCCGCAATTTGTGGATTAAGAGTAGCCATGTCTTTTCCTTCCATCTACAGTTACTGAATAAAGTAATTTTATTCGATCGAAAAAATTGTTTCGAAACCAACATAGTGAAATATTTCCCGAACCATTTTGCTCATGTTGACCAATTTAAGTTCAGCTTTACTTTCCTTTAATCTCTTTTGAGTTTTTAACAGCACGCTTAGTCCCGCGCTTGAGATGTAATCCAATTCACTAAAATCCACAATAGTGGTTGCGATAAATTGATTAAAAACCGGTTCGGCTGCATTAACATCTGCGGCGGTAAAGCGACCCAATATTTTTATCTCGTTGTTAGATATTGTTTCTATTTTAAACATCTCTTTTCCCTTTTATAAAAAATCTTCTCTAATAACTCATGTTACACAGTTGCTAATAAAAAATCATCTTAATCATAATCTTAATCATAATCGTAATCGTAATCTTACTCGTTTATGAACAGCTAATGCAGATTAAGAAAAAGATTAAGATTACGATTAAGACATCAATTGTGTCTTTTGCGTAACGTGACCTAATAATTAATTAGCAGAATTTTCCCATCATAGTTTTACTGTTCGATAGTTACAACTTTTTTAATCATTAAAACATTTTTGTTGCTTACACGCTTATACGCAACCTTATCCATATACTTTTTTATGATGTGAATTCCAAGACCGCCGATTCCCTTTTCTTCAAGGCTCGCTCCTCTATCATCCTTTGTAGATTTTAAAGGATTAAATGCTATTCCATCATCCACAATTTCCGCAGAAAATGTTTCTCCGTTAAGTGAAATTTTTATTTCTATTATATGCTCATCTATATCCGGAAATCCGTGCATAATAATGTTTGCTAAAACCTCATCCATTACTAAATTTATTTCAAAAGTTGAAGAGGCGGCAACTTTGTTAGTTCTTCCGAACAACTCGATAATATCTGCCAGCCTTGAAACCTCCGAGATATCATTCCTTATCGTTATTGATAATCTGCTTCCCATCCTTAAACTCTAACTATTGCCATGATAGTTAATTGAAAGGACGGTTATATCATCCGATTGTTCCGCACCTTTAGCGTGCTTATGAACGCCTACAAATATTTCTTTTACCAGTTCTGTCGCATTCAACAAATGGTTTTCCTTTAAAAATGCTTCAAGGCGTTCTTCGGAATAAAGTTCGTATTTAACATCCATTGCCTCTGTTACGCCGTCAGTGAATGTAAAAATTGTATCGCCAGGTTTAAGTTGAATCACATTATTTTTATATTCGACTCCTTCTATAACTCCCAGCGCTATTCCGTCGGTTAATTCAACTGTGAGAAGTTCACCATCCTTTGATAAAATATAAGGTGGATTATGTCCGCCGTTTGTATAATTCAATTCACCGGTTTTGAAATTTAGAATACCGTAGAAGACTGTGACGAACATTGACGAAACGCTTTCCTGGCACAGTAAGCTATTAACATAAGTAAGACATTCTTCAGGCGAAATTCCTTTTAAAGCTGTTGCGCGGATTAGAGTTCGGCTTACCGCCATAAATATTGCCGCCGGCACTCCTTTGCCGGAAACATCCGCAATCACAAACCCTAATCGATCGTTATCTAATAAAAAGAAGTCGTACAAATCACCACCTACTTCTTTTGCCGGTTCCATCGAGGCGAAGATTTCAAATTCATTTCTTTCCGGGAACGGTGGAAATATTTTTGGGAGAATGGCAGATTGAATACTTCTCGCCGTGTCAAGATCATATTGAATTGCCAGGAGCTTATCATGTTCTTTGACAGCATTCCTGATTAATTCAAGTTCGTTGATTGTTTTTTCAATTGTTGTTTCAAGGTCGGTAAAATCAACCGGCTTGGTTACAAAGTCATATGCACCGCGATTCATCGCTGTTCGAATATTATCCATATCACCATAAGCAGAAACGATAACGGTTCTTAACGCAGGATTTTTCAACTCATTTAATTTTGCAAGTAAAGTTAACCCATCCATCTCCGGCATATTAATATCGCTCAAAATAACTCCGATATCTTTATGTTCAAGAAGACGCGCCAGCGCTTCTAATCCATTTGAAGCAAAGACGAAATCATATTCTCCTTCGCGGATTTTTTTTCTAAAGCGTTGACGAATTAATGATTCGAGATCCGGTTCATCATCTACCACTAACATTTTTTCAGGCATTGTTTACCACATCATTTTATTAATGAAAATATTTCATTTTTTAGTTTTTCAAAATCTATTGGTTTTGTAAGGTATTCATTAGCGCCATATTCTTTTGCTTTCTGAAATTTATATTTATCATCATAAGCGGTAATCATAAAAACTTTCAGGTGCGAATATTTTTCTTTCAATACCCGCAGTAATTCTAATCCGGTTATTCCGGGCATATTAATATCCGAAAGGATTAAGACCAAATCCGCTGCGCTTGCGGTCGATAAATATTCAAGGGCACTTTCCCCCGAAAAGACGAAATGAAAATCAATTATTTCTTCTCTAATTTCTTTTCTAAATTTTTGAAGAAATAAAGCTTTAATATCTTGTTCGTCATCAACGACCATGATTTTAATCATAGCAATTCCTTTATAAATTTTTTGGAATTGTAATTACAAATTCTGCAAACTCACCTATCTCCGAATTCACTTTTAAATCTCCCTTGTGTTCATGTACAACTATATCATAACTAAGCGACAAGCCTAATCCCGTTCCTTTGCCTGCAGGCTTAGTTGTAAAAAAAGGATTGAAAACTTTGTCAATAACTTCTTGCGGAATCCCTTTCCCGTTGTCGCGGATAGTTACTTCAATTTTATCTCCAAGATTTTTAGTTACAACTTTTAGTACCGGATTGTACCCATCCTTTTTTTCTTTTTTCTTCTCGTGAACTGAGTAGCATCCGTTGTTAAATATATTTAAAAATACACGACTGATATTTTGCGGTACAACGTTTATCATTTCGATTGACTTATCAAAATCTGTTTCCATTTTTGTATTGAATGTAGAATCCTGTGCGCGGAATCCATGAAAAGCCAGATTGAGATATTCGGAAAGCAAATCATTAATGTTTGTCTTCTGCTTTTCACCAGACTTACCGCGCGAATGAAGAAGCATCCCTTTTACAATGCTGTCAGCTCTTTTTCCGTGTTCATTTATTTTTGTTACGTTATGACTTATATCCGTTAATATTTCATTTATATAGCTGACGGATTTGGGTTCAAGTTTATCGGATTGATTCTCAATTTCTTCGGAGAGTTCCTTTGAAAGATCAATCGACAGTTCGGAAAAATTGTTTATGAAGTTCAATGGATTTTTTATTTCATGTGCTATTCCCGCAGTCAATTGTCCCAGCGACGCCATCTTCTCCGCTTGAATCAGTTGTGATTGCGCTTCTTTCAATTCAACATTTGCACGATTAACTTTTTCATAAGCAAAAGCGTTCTCCAAAGCACTGGCAGTGTAAACAGCGAGGTTCTTTAAAATATCAAGATGATTTTCACTGTAAGCATTTTTATTTAAACTTTGTGTTGAGATCACTCCGATTATTCTTTCGCCAACGGTAAGCGGCAAATAAATAAGCGATGAAACATAAGTGCCTACTTTTGGTATGGATCTCTGCGAAATATAATTTGAGTATTCAACATCTACATCGTTAATAAAAACCGGTTTGCGATTATCAGCGCACCAAACGGCAAATCTATTTTTATCATTCATGCTAAAGCTGAATCCCGGCAGTCGTTTCCCGTCTTCAATTGCTAATTTACAATCAAGCGAGTTTTCTTTTTGATTAACCACCATAATTAAAAAGCTGTTTGCATCAAGAAGTTTGTTCACGTTTTCATAAACGGTGCTGAAGATTGATTCGAGATCTAGAGTGGAAGTTATTTCCTGTCCTATTTGACTTAATGTTTTTACATTTTCAAAAGCTTTATCAAGTTCATTGTTTTTTTCTTTTAATTGTGCTGTCCGGGTTTCGACTTTTTCTTCAAGTGTTCTGCTGTATTCTTCAAGTTCTTCGTTTGCCTTATGAAGTTGATCTATCGTTTGTCGCAATGCACCCTGCATCGCTGAAATTGAAAGAGTTAAATCACTTATTTCATCCTTTGATTTAGCTTTTGGAAGTTCAACATCGAATGACCCTTCTCCGAATTTTTGAGTCGCAAAAGCAAGCTTTCGCAGTGGACTTGTTATTGATCTGGAAATTAAAACTATTGCGATAAATAGGATTACTGCGCCGACTAAAGCTAAAAGAATTGCTTGAGTAAATAACTTGTTAAGCTCGGAAGTAAATTCTTCAACCGGATAAACAATCCCGAGAGACCAGCCATTTATTTTTAACGGTGCATAAGAAATCCAGCTTAATTTCCCGGTAGTAACATTTCTATATTCTACTTCGGCAAAACTTGTTTCACCGTTAATCATCCTTCTTCCGATTTCTTTCAAAGCTTCAGATCGATTTTTTTGTGCAATACTAAAAATCGTTTCATTCATGATCAATTCTTTTCGGGGATGAGTAACCATTCGCCCTTTTTGAGAAACCATGTATGCATAACCGGTCTGATAAACTTTAATTGAAGAAACAATTTTTTGAAACCAGTCCAACGAAATGTCTAATGCGATCAATCCGATAATTTTCTCTTTTCCATTTATTGTTTGATGCAGAGGAACGGAATAAGTGGACATTACAATATTGCTGCCCCCCTCGTCCATGTATGGTTCCGCCCACATTGCTCTATTGCTGTCGCGGGGAATCTTGTACCAATCCATCTCGTGATCTTTAAAATCATTCAAATCACCGTTCACCCATTGGATTTTATTCTCTTTTCTACATGCGTAAATTGTTGAAAATTTTGAATGCGCTTTTGCGTAATCTTTTTCAAATGCAATTGCGGCTCCGAATACTTCGTTGTTATTCGCTAATATCATCTGAATCATTTTTTGCAATTTTTCATCATTGAACTTTTCTTCTTCGATGACCTTTGCAAGATTATTTGCAACTTTTTGAACGGAGGTGAGGATTATTTCCACCTGATTAACAGTGGATACGGTTTGCAGTCTGGAGTTTTCTTTTAGATTGGAATAAATTGTGTCGCGGGAAACTTTATAAATATAGCCGAAAATAATTGCGGTGATTATTGCTACGTTTGCAAAGATGATTAAGATCATCTTAAAAGACAAACCTCTTTTGGGGGAACGAATATTCATATTAACTTCTATTGTTTGTGTGGTCAAATGAAAGATTTGTTAGAGACTTTTAATCTAAAATCTTCGATAAAATAATTTTCCACTGATAAATAGTTTTATTTACAAAACGAAACAATACTGTTCTAAATATTTATAATGCTAATTAAAAATAACCATTCCCTCCAATAATTCAAATAATTTTTACCGTTTTTAAAAATAAGAATCCCGTAAATGTTATTAGCTGAGGGTGATTCATCGTTTACACCCTAACAATATTACAACTTTGTTAACATCAATAAAACGTGTGAAAAAAGAAACCTAAATTTGAGATAAGTTTGGTCGAGATTTCAGACTGAATTAGTTTTAATAAGACAACTTCAAATACCTTTATAAAATAAAAAAGCTTCAAAAAGTTAATTTTTGAAGCTTTTTCAAGTGGGCTCAGAAGGACTTGAACCTCCGACCCGCTGATTATGAGTCAGCTGCTCTAACCAACTGAGCTATGAGCCCATAAATATTTCTCAATTGATGTTCAAAATTAATCCTTTTCTTCCGTTTCACAAAATCTTTGTAAAAATTCTTTCGGTTTTTCTCAATCTTTAGAAATAGATTATCAAAGTTAAAAATTGATAACCGCCCACTAAAAAAATCTTGGCTTTTCAACAAAAATCTAAAACTTTACTTTTTAATTAGTTGGAATAATTATTGATTGTTAAATGCCAATTATTAGTTTTGTTTAAATAGGAGTGGGATGAAAAAATTTTTATCCCGTTTTGAGCATAAATAAAAATATTTGTTTAATTTACGTTACCACAAAATAGGATTCTGTATGAAAAAATATCTTTACACCTTCCTTTTTATTCTGCTTGTACCGGTGTTTTCTCCGGCGCAAAATATAAACGGCAGAATTACCTCAATGTTTTATAGTTTTCAACGGTACGACAGTCCGGGAAGTTCAACAAAATATATCAGAAACTATGATATGCTTTCCCTCAATGTAAATAAAAACAATTATTCACTTCGAACTCTTTTCAATTATGAAACCGATTTCTCATATCAGCAGACTTATGACCCAAGAGTGCGGTTTTACAATCTTTATTTTGAAGGAAGAAATCTTTTTAATGTTGCTACTATAAAACTTGGAAGACAACCGATTATCAATTCCATTTCCGGCGGAGTTTTTGACGGAGCCACTGTAAAAGTAAATTGCTTGGATATTCAATTTACAGGCTATTACGGCGCTAATGTGCCTGCATATCAAAAATTGGAATTAACAAAGAACTGGTCCAACAACGATATTTACGGCGCAAAATTCACTACCTCTAAATGGACAAATTTATTCTTCGGATTAAGTTATCTCCATAAAAATTACAAACCAAGTGATTACGCCGCGTTACGACTTGATTCGTTGTTGAATCCATACACGGCAATCATCAAGCGTGATGCAAGCAAATTCGATTTTGTTTCTGCGGAAGCAAGTTTCGATAATCAAAAAGGATTATCACTTGATACGCGTTATAATTTTGATTTAAATTATGTGAAGACTTCTTTGTTTGAATTACAAGGAAGATATGAAGCGATCCAAAATCTTGGTCTCTTATTCTATTATAATTACCGGGAACCGATGTTAAAATACAATACCGTTCTTTCGGTTTTCGACGGACAGAATTCTCAAGAATTTGAAGTAGGTGCAGATTATAGAATTTCTTCAACTTTTACGGTGCTTGCAAAGGTCGGCGATGTTCAATATAATGATAAAACTTCGCAACGAATCTCTGTAGGATGCAACACCACTTACGGTTCAATTTTTTATAGAAAAAATTTAGGATACGCCGGCGAGTTAGACGCAATTTCAGTTTCAACAGGATATTCTTTCATGGAAGGATTGTTGACACCTTCATTAGGAGCGGCTTATACTCACTATAAATTGAACCCGGAAGATAAAACGCAAAACCTTGCTACTTTTCTTGGTAACGTAAATGTTCGTCCATGGAGAATGTTGTCTTTCGATCTTCAAGGACAATTTTTGAATAACCAACTTTATAAACGTGATTTCCGGTTCATGTTCAAAATTAACTATTGGTTTAACACAAATTTAAACGTGATGTAATATGAAAATAAAACATTTTTATACCATACTTTTTATTGCGGTGATAGCCTTTTTAGGCTTTGCCGCTTTTACGGTTCAAAAAACTTTAAGTGGCGATGAAGCTGTAAACAATAAATCCAAAATCAAATTTTCTCATAAATTTCATTCGGAAATTACCGATTGCAAAGGCTGCCATACCAAAGCGGGCGATGCAAAAACTATGAAGGATCAACTTCTTCCTAAGATGGAAGATTGCGCAACCTGTCATGATGTTGAAAATACAGACGACTGTAATAAATGTCATTACGAATCCGTACAAGAACCGCTCATTCAAAGAAAATCTGCAATCATTTTCAATCATAGTTTCCACGTGGGAAATAAAGTTGAATGCACATTTTGCCACAAAGGAATGAACGAAGTTGATTATAGTTTTGAATCTGCCGGAAGCGTTCCATCAATGGAAACATGCGCTTCCTGCCATGGTGAAAAAAAAACAGCCTCGCTTGCCTGCGAAGCTTGTCATATTTCCACAGTAAATCTTTTACCAAAATCTCACAATGTGGTTGACTTCAAAAAAAGCCATAAGTTCTTGGCAGAAAAACCAAATGCAAATTGCGTGATGTGTCACGACAATAACTCTTGCGATGAATGCCATACCGGCACAACAATGTTAACCGAAACCGGCACCTCAAAGAATTTTTATACTCCTTACAAACCTCACACTTTTGTTGATGGAACAAAACAACAACAAATTTCCAGAGTTCATGATTTAAATTTTCAATTCACACACGGAATTGATGCAAAAGGGAAAGAAACAAATTGCCAAACATGCCATCAAGTCGAAACGTTTTGTGTAAGCTGCCATGAAAGTAAAACAGGCGATCTCTATTATACCGGAATAGCTCCAGCCAATCACAAAAGCCCTAACTTTACTACATTTGGAGTTGGAACCGGCGGTGGCGAACATGCAGTATTAGCTCGAAGAGACATCGAACGATGCGCTTCATGTCATGAGTCCAATGGTGCAGATCCTGTTTGTATTACCTGCCATGTTGATAATCTTCCGGGCAAGGGAAATAATCCTAAAACTCATCCTGTCGGTTTTATGAAGAATGAACACGGAAATTGGCATGATACTGATGGCGCAGTTTGTTACACCTGTCATATAGGCGCATCTTCCAATGGAATAGCTGGAGTAGGATTCTGCGGATATTGCCACGGGAAACAAGGGAACTAAGTTGATTAACTTAAATTTTTTGGAAAAAATTATGAAAAAAACAATACTTATCTACTTGTTATTAATTCTTCCGGCTTTGTTTTTGTTTTCTTGCAGCGAGGAAAGCTCGGAATTGGAAGCCTTGGAAAGTCTAAATATTCATCAGCCGGGAGTTTTAGATTCAACATCCGCAAATTTCCACGGAAAGTTTTTCGTTCAGAAAAATATGAAATTTACCGACTGCCAAAAATGCCACGGAAAGAATCTTGATGGCGGAATTACAAAGGCAAAAAGCTGTAGTGATTGCCATTCCCTCGCTACAATCCACTTAAACTTAAGCGGAATACAAGATTCAACTTCAAACAATTTTCATGGAAGATATTTGTTGCAGCATAGTCTTGCAGATTGCGGTCAGTGCCATGGGAAAAGCTTCTCCGGTGGTTCGAGTAGTCCAAGCTGCGTTAAATGTCATGACGCTATTTCCGTACATAAAACAGCTCTGCTTGATACGGCATCTGCAGATTTCCACGGAAAATTTGTTTTGAAAAATAAATTCACTCAATGCCAATCTTGCCATGGACAAAATTTTGCCGGTGGAATTTCAAGCCCAAGTTGTGCAAATTGTCATGAATCTATTGATATTCATAAAGATGGAATCGTTGACTCTACCTCTGCTAATTTTCATGGTAAATATCTTTTTAAAAAGGGATTTGCAGATTGTTCATCCTGCCATGGAACAAACTTTGGCGGCGGAATTCAAAGCCCGGCTTGTACTACTTGCCACACCACAATTACCGTGCATAAAGCAGGAATTGTTGACGCAAACTCTCCCGATTTCCATGGGAAAAATCAATTAGCAAAAGATTTTACTGCATGTAAAACCTGCCATGGCAATAATTTTCAAGGAGGCGTTAACAGCCCGAGTTGTGCAAATTGCCACAAATCTATTGATGTGCATAAAACAGGAATCATTGATGCGAACTCAGCAAACTTCCACGGTAAATACAAACTTAAAAACGGACTTGCCGATTGTTCTTCTTGTCACGGTACTTCATTTAGCGGTGGAACCCAAAGCCCTACATGTATTACTTGCCATTCTACTATTGATGTACATAAAACAGGAATAATTGATCAGAATTCTCCAAACTTCCACGGTAAATATCAATTAAAGAATGGTTTTTCTGAATGCCAAACATGCCATGGAGAAAATTTCTCCGGTGGAAACAACAGCACGGCTTGTACTACCTGCCATTCAACTATTACTGTTCATAAAGATGGAATTAAAGACCCAACTTCTCAAAATTTCCACGGGAAATTTTTAAAAGCAAACAGCTGGAATATTTCTACATGCGCAGATTGCCACGGAAGTAGTTTTTCAGGCGGAACACAAAGTCCGACGTGTAAAACCAGCGGCTGCCATACAAGCGCACAAGGACCAGCGGCATGTAATACCTGTCATGGAGATTTTAATAATCCTTCACAAATTTCTCCGCCAAGAGATTTAAATGGAAATACTTCTACAACATCACCGGGAGTTGGAGCGCATTTAAATCACTTATCTGCTTTTGCAAATGGAATTTCCTTAGCTTGTTCTGAATGCCACACTGTTCCTGCAGATGTTAATTCTGACGGACACCTCGGCAGCGATGGAAAAGCTGAATTAAACTTCGGAGCTTTTACAAATAAACTTGGCGGTACATCGTATGATTTTACTACCAATAAATGCGCTAATACTTACTGTCACGGTAATTTCGAATTTAAAAAATCGGATGCTTCATCGACGTCTCAAAATCAGTACACTACGGATAAAATGGTAGGCAATAAAAGAGCTCCTCAATGGAATTTAATCGATGGAAGTGAAACCAAATGCTTTAGCTGTCATGGCAAAAGCGATGCGGATCCATCGCCAATTGGGCATGTTTCCTACACAATTGATCAATGCGTCTGGTGCCATTCAACAGTAGTAAATGCTTCCGGTACAATAATTGATAAAACTAAACATATAAATGGCAAAATAAATGTTTTTGGAACTAAAGTTCGTAAATAACTAATACTCAACTAAAAGGTGAAAAAATGAAAAATATGATGTCCTTCTTTCTTGTTATTCTCTTTGTTTCTTTTTTAAATGGTCAAACTGAAACTGAAAAAAAATCTCATAGCTTTGTCGGCGCTGTAACTTGTGGAATGTGCCATAAATCAGAAAAAGCCGGAAAACAATTAGATATTTGGAACGCTTCTAAACATGCTCAGGCTTATAAAACCTTACAGACCAAAGAAGCTGATGAAATTGCAGCTAAAAAAGGATTTAAGACACCGGCAGCTAAAACCGACGCTTGTTTAAAATGCCATGCCGTTGGTTATAATGTAGATGCCGCTTTACTCGGAGCAAAATTCAAAGTTGAAGACGGCGTTCAATGCGAAAGCTGTCATGGCGCCGGTTCGGATTATAAAGATATGAAAGTAATGAAAGTAAAAGAAGACGCTATCAGCAAAGGTTTAGTGATGCATTCTGACGGGGAAAAATTCTGCGTTACCTGTCATAATAGCGAAAGTCCTTCATTTAAAGGATTTAAGTATGCGGAAATGTGGAGTAAAATTAGTCATCAAATTCCAGTAGTAAAAAAATAATTATAATTATGGAACAACAAGAACTTCAAAAATCAGCAAGTAAATTAGCGGATCTTACATTTAAACTGCTCACCAGATGTCACGAGAAAGAAGAGAGACTGGCGAAGCAGCATAATTTAACACAAGCAGAATTCCGATGCTTGCGCCAAATTAATGAAATCGAAAATATAAATAACAAAGAAATTGCCGAACGAATGAATCTTAGCGCCAGTCGCTTAACACGAATAATTGACGGACTGGTTGAAAAAGGTTATGTGATTAGAGAAATTGAACCGAATGACAGGAGAAATATGAGGCTGTATCTTTCCGAAAACGGAAAAGTATTTACTCATACATTAAATGATGCCTATATCAATATCCATTCTGAAATACTGACAGATATTGATGCAGCACAGCATCAACCTTTAATCGGCGCAATGACCGGACTTCTTTCCGCTGTTGAAAAATGGATGGCGCAAGAAGAGAAATAATTTGATTTAATTACTTGCCGTTTAATTTTTTATTTTCAGATAAGCGGCAAGTAATTTTTTTTTCGTTTGCATTAAATCCTCCGACAAAACTTTTACTTCCGCGAGAACAGGCATAAAGTTAGTATCTCCATTCCATCTTGGAACGATGTGAAAATGAAGATGATCGTCAATCCCTGCCCCGCTCACCTTTCCTAAATTTGCCCCAATGTTAAATCCATGAGGATTAAGAGCAAGCAGTAATGCTTTCTGAGCAAGTTGTAATTCCGCCATTATCTCTTTGTTTTCTTCTTCAGTGAGCAAAGCGAAATCACTTAAATGGCGAAAGGGAACAACCATTAAATGCCCGTTATTGTATGGATAGAGATTTAGTATTGTAAATGTAAATTCTGCTTTATTTATAACTAAAGAATTTGAAGCTTCAATTCCTTCCTTAGCGGCATCACAAAAAATGCACCCGGTATTTTTTATCGCATTCGAAAATGAATCGATATATTGTGAACGCCAGGGAGACCAAAGTTTTTCCATAGTCAATTCTTTAAATGATTAAAAAGGACGGTAATTAATTTTTCCGAATATTTACAGAATGAAAGAAAAAGATGTCATCATCTTTTAATGATGACATCTTTAATTTTTTTACGCTTCTAATTTGGACTTTTTATAATCTTCAACAATTTTGTTTTCAATTTCCTTCGGAACGTCTTCATAGTGGGATAACTTCCTGGTATGCGTTCCTCTTCCGGCTGTTAAACTCCGCAAAGTAGATGAATATTTGTAAAGTTCGGAAAGCGGTACATTTGCTTTAATTATCTGGAAATGCCCGTCGCTTTCCATTCCAAGAATTTTTCCGCGCCGGCTTGAAATATCGCCCATAACACTCCCCATACACTCTTCAGGCATTTTTACTTCAAGTTCATAGATCGGTTCAAGCAACACCGGTTTTGATTCTGTAAATCCTCTTCTAAAACACATGGAACCGGCAATTTTAAAAGACATTTCATCAGAATCAACATCATGAAAAGAACCAAAATGTAGAGTCACTCTCACGTCAACAACTTTATTTCCCGAGATGACTCCTTTTTCCATCGTATCAATTATTCCTTTTTCAACCGCAGGAATAAAACGTCCCGGAATAACTCCACCGACAATCGCATTAACAAATTCAAACCCGGAACCTCTTGGTAACGGTTCCATTTTGAAATGAACGTGACCATACTGTCCTCTACCGCCGGATTGTTTTTTATGTTTATATTCAACGTCATCAACTCTGCCGCGTATTGTTTCCCGATAAGGGATTTTCGGTTCAACCAAATCAACATCAACGCCGTAGCGCTCCTTCAAGCGTTTTACAGCCAGATTAAGATGGAGTTCTCCTTGTCCCGAAATAACTGTTTGAGCAATTTCAGGGTCATACTTCACGTTGAAAGACGGGTCCTCTTCATGCAACGAATGTAAACATGTTGCGATTTTATCTTCTTCACCTTTTGCTTTAGGAATAATTGCTCCACGAATAATCGCATCAGGAAAAATTATTTGATCAATTATTACCGGTAAATTTTTTGAAGAAAGAGTATTGCTTGTATGAGAATCTTTAAGCTTTACAACTGCGCCGATGTCACCTGCAAGAAGTTGAGTTACTTCTTTTCTTGTTCTTCCATTTAAAACCGAAAGTTGGCTTAAACGTTCGCTTTTGCCGTTGGCTTCGTTAATTAAATCAAGTCCGGCATTAACTTTACCTGAAAATACTTTGAAAAGAGAAAGTTCTCCTACATGCGGTTCGGAAACTATTTTGAAAATAAACATAACCGGTTCCCCTTTGGGATCAACCTGAAGAGGTATTTGTTCATTTTTATCTTTTAGTTTAGCTTGAAAAGCGCCGCGGTCAACAGGGTTGGGAAAATATTTTTCTACAAAATCTAAAAAGTTGTTTATTCCGACACCTTTTGTTCCTGATGTAGCAAACACCGGAGTTAAAGTTCTTTTTATCATTGAAGTTTTAATTCCGAATTCCAAATCAGATTCGGAAAGCGTTCCTTCTTCAAAATATTTATTCATTAATTCTTCATTAAGCTCAGCAACTTTTTCTATTAACTCGGTTCGATATCTTTCAGCTTTGGCTTTTAATTCATCGGGGACATCCGACTCAGAAACTTTTTTCGAACCAATCTCACCATACGTAAACATTTTCATTTTAATAACATCAACTACTGAAGAGAAGCCTAAACCTTCCTTAGCAGGAAACGTTACAACGACCGCCCCATCGGTTAGTCTTTCTT
Organism: Ignavibacteriaceae bacterium; assembly: GCA_023231105.1. Classification (GTDB taxonomy): domain Bacteria; phylum Bacteroidota; class Ignavibacteria; order Ignavibacteriales; family Ignavibacteriaceae; genus UBA1563. Next base: position 14,750 of record JALNWB010000046.1, read on the forward strand.
TAGCTTGTCCTACAATTGCTTCAAAGCGGGAATGTTCATTATCGCATTTGTTAATGATAATAGCTGAGGGAATTCCGTATTCGGTTACAAAATGTCCGGCGGATTCCGAACCAACTTCAACACCTTCAACGGCTTTTAGGACCATAACGGCAGTATCGCAAACTTTCATGCCTGCTTTAACTTCACCGATAAAGTCTGAATAACCGGGAGTGTCTAAAATATTAATTTTGGTGTTTTTCCAGTCGAGATGTAAAAGAGAGAGAGAGATTGAGAATTGACGTTCTATTTCGTTGGCTGAATAGTCGGAGATTGTATTTCCTTCGGCGATACTTCCAATTCTATTAATTTCACCGGCAGTGTACAAAAACAATTCGGACAGCGAAGTTTTGCCGGTTCCTCCGTGCCCGATTAATGCAATGTTGCGTAATGATTCTGGACCATATTCTTTCACGGTTTACTCCTTGTTTTGGATTAGAATTTTCGAGTCCCGCCTAAGCAGCGGGACAAGTTAGAATTTTAGTCTTTGCACGAATGCCGCAATCCCTTTTTTAACAGCGATTAAATTTGTTGTTAAGCTTTGTACCGGACCTTCAATCCCTTCTCTTATTCTTTTCTCTACTTCAAGTAAATCTACCACACGTGATCTTACCGTATTAATAATCCATGAAATGGAATTCATTTGTTCTTCGGCATGGGCAGTAATTTTATTTACTGAATGAGTTAAAGATTCTAAGGACTCAAGCATAGGATGGATTTCGTCCGCCATACGGCTGATATCGGCATGTATCTTTTCAAACGATTTTGTAATCCGATAGACATAAACTACCAAAGCAATACAAAGCGTTGAAGCTGATGCTAACAGCAAGACTTGAAAGATTTGAATAATCATAATCTTTTTTCGTTAAGAATTTTTTGCGTCTTTATAAGCGCTTACACCGGCTTTGAAGGCGTTTTTAATTTTATCGCTCTCAGATGCTACGGTTTCTTTACCGGTGGCAATTGCCTGGCCTGCTTTTTCTTTTGCCTCGGTAAAAACTTTTTCTGCATCTTTAATAAGCACATCGGCTTTTTCTTTTGCTTCTGCAATTAGCAATTCAGATTTTTTCTTCCCGTCGTTATAAATATGGGAAGCTTTCTCTTTTGCAACATCAAGATATTTTTCCGCTTCATCAAGCAGTTCATCAGCTTTTCCTTTTATATCCTGGCGCAGTTCTTTGCCGCTTTTAGGAGCATATAATAAAGCGATAGCCGCACCGACTATACTGCCGGTCAAAAAACCTATCAGCAAACCTTTACTTACGTTGCTTTCTTTTGTTGACATAACTTCTCCTTTTTTTACTTTTTATTCAGCTCTGTTTTTAACAGAACGATTTAATTAAATATTACAAATTTTTAACAATCTCTTCGGCAAATCTATAACATCCAACTTCTCTTGCTCCTTTGGTTAGACGCGCGAAGTCATAAGTTACCACTTTCGATTTGATGGTTTTTCTCATTGCTTTTTCAATTATAGCAGAAACTTTTGTCCATCCCATAAATTCGAACATCATCACACCGGAGAGAATAACCGAACCGGGATTAACTTTATCCATTCCGGCATATTTTGGAGCCGTTCCATGCGTGGCTTCAAATATAGCTGTTTCGTAACTCATATTAGCACCGGGAGCAATTCCTAATCCGCCGACTTGAGCGGCAGCAGCGTCGGATAAAAAATCTCCGTTTAAATTTGGAGTCGCTAAAACTTCATATTCATTCGGGCGTAATAAAAGTTGTTGAAAAATGCTATCGGCAATTCTATCTTTCAATAAAATTTTCCCTTCGGGCATTTTCCCGTTAAAATTTTTCCAGAGTTCATCTTCGGTAACTATGAAATCGCTGAATTCTTCTTTGGCAACTTTATAGCCCCATTCTTTAAATGAACCTTCGGTAAATTTCATAATGTTCCCTTTATGCACAAGAGTAACACTGGTCCTTTTCTTTTCAATCGCAAACTCAATTGCTTTCTTTACCAAACGTCTTGTCCCAAATTCGCTTATCGGTTTAATGCCGATGCCTGAAAGTTTTCTTATATTTTTATCAAATTTTGTGTTGATATATTTTATCAAAGCTTCGGCTTCTTTTGAACCGGATTTAAATTCGATTCCGGCATAAACGTCTTCCGTATTTTCCCGGAAAATAACGATATCCAAATCCTGAGGGCGTTTCATCGGGCTTGGTGTTCCTTGATAATATTTTACCGGACGAACGCAGGCAAATAAATCAAGTAATTGTCGGAGCGCAACATTCAAACTTCTAATTCCACCGCCTATTGGCGTGGTTAAAGGACCTTTAATAGCAACAGAATATTCTTTAATAGCATCAACGGTTTCCTGAGGAAGCCATTTGTCTTTTCCATAAACTTTTAAAGCTTTTTCACCGGCATAAACTTCTGCCCAAGCAATTTTCTTTTTACCAGCGTAAGCTTTTTTTACGGCTTCATCAAAAACTAATTTTGAAGCGCGCCAAATATCGGGACCAATTCCATCGCCTTCGATGAATAAAACTATGGGATTATCAGGCACAGTTATTTTGCCGTTTGAGAAGGTGATTTTTTCGCCTTCGGCAGGAAGAATAATTTTTTTGTATTTTTTCATTGAGAACTCCATTCAATATTTTATTGTTCGATCGTTATTTTCCCAAATCTTTTTTGATAAAGCAGAACACTAACAACACCTACCAAAACCGCGAACCATAAGGTTACAATCCGTATGATAAATGTTGAAGCAAAAGCAATTTCAAGCGAATAATGCTTTTGCTGAAGTAAAACCGTCAATGAACCTTCAGTAACTCCTAAACCGCCTGGAAGCATCGAAATTGCACCGACAATAGTTGCAAATGCATAACTGAACGATGCCCAAAGCAGAGAAATTTCTATCTTAAAATTAGTGAGAATTAGGTAATATCCCAAACATTCAAAAAACCATGCAGCCAGACTTAATAACGACATCTGAAACAGCGGCTTTGGTTGAAGCATTTGATATGAGCTTTCATATGCAGCTTTTGCATGCTCTGTATATTTTTTTATAAAATTGATTTTCGAAAAAAAATTGATAACTGCTTCGCCAATATTTTTATTTGTTAAAGCGATTGTGACAATCACAAAAAATATTCCTACGGCAATGATTATTCCTCTTCCAAAATTATAAACGTACCCGCCGATAAGTCCGATAAAAATAAGAGAAAGGAAATCGGTAATTCTTTCGGCAAAAATTATTGGTGCAGTTTTGCTTATCGGTTCACCGGAAATTTGTTTCACCAAATATACTTTTAACAACTCTCCCATTTTGCCGGGAGTTACACTCATTATTAATCCCGACATAAAAACAGAAAATGAGTCAATCTTTTTTATTTTGATTTTTAAAAGCCGCAAATAAAAATCCCACTTTAAAAATCTTGTGAAGTAATTGGAAAACGATAAAAGCAAAAGCAATGGAAGAAGAAACCAATTAAATAGAGAGAAGGCTTTTAATACTTTGTCAAAATCAGCATAGAGAGAAAAAAGAAGATAGAGCAATCCCGCAGCGGCAAGTGAGATGAAAATATTTCTTTTAATTTTGTCAAACATCTCAAAGGACTTTCAGTAGTGCCAGATAGACTTTCGTAAGCGGCAAACCGACGACATTATAGTAACAGCCGTTAATCTTTTTAATAAATATAGCCCCATAATCATCTTGAATACCGTAAGCGCCGGCTTTATCCATTGGGCTTCCGCCGGCAACATATTCTTTGATTTCACTCGCTTTTAGTTTTCTAAAAGTAACTTCGGTTTTTTCGTAATCGTTTATCATATTTCCGTTAAGAGAATTGAAAACACAAAATCCGGTGTACACAAAATGTTTTTTCCCGCTGAGATTTTTTAACATTGCAACAGCTTGACGGCTTGACTCCGGTTTCCCGAGAATTTTTCCGTTGATTACAACAATAGTATCCGCAGTTATTAAAACACCTTTTTTGTTTAGTTTTTTTGCTTCATCTAATTTTTGCAAAGCAAGTTTTTTTGCAATAACTGAAACTCTTTGTTTTGAATTAAATTTTTCATCAAAATGGCAATGTAAAATTTCCGGATGAAGATTTATTTGTTCTAATAATTTTTTTCTGCGCGGAGATTTTGAAGCAAGATATATTTTAAGCGAAGATGGGATCATTCGGTTTTTCCTATTGTACAGCCGTGAAAATAAAAATCAAGAATTTCGTTATAACTTTTTCCCTTAGAAGAAAGATTCATCGCTCCCCACTGGCACAGCCCTACTCCATGTCCGCTTCCCTTTCCGCTTAAGGTTACTTTTTTCAATTCACCTTTTGCTACTTCCTTTGAAATTGTAAATAGAGAAGATCGCAAAATTCCTTTGGTGTCTTTTCTGGTAAAAAAATTTCTTACTTCATTAGCTTTCACAATAACATCTTCGGCATTGTCAAAACTTATGCGAAGTTCTTTCACCCGTCCCGAAGTGAAAGCATCTGATATTTCGATATCTTTTATTACCCGCTGCTTCTTTGATAACAAATTTTTCGCTTTTAATAATTTAAGAAGTTCGGCTTGTGTGTAAGATTCTTTCCAATAAAAAGTTGGAGAAATTTCACAATTAGGATTTTCATCTCCGTCTTTTTTCGAAACTAAATAATCATCAACCTTACCCGAAAAAACATTCGCAGGGTCTTCCAACATTCCACCGCAAGCAGAATGATAAAACACTTCAGCGAGTTTTTCTTTAAACTTTAATACTTCATGGAAAGTTTCTGTTACTGCTTTTTTATCAAGAGCGGTAAAACTTCCGGAGCCTAAAAAAACCTGGTCACGTACATCATCTGTAATATCAAAATACGTATTCCCTTTTGCTTTTTTCATTTCGGCAAAAGTTCTTGCACAAACGGAGAAAGCTTTCAAGGCTTCTAATCTTTCCGGTTGATTGAATTTTACCGCCATTTCTGCGGGTAAAACGCCAAGCAAATAATCATCCATTGGCAAACGATTGATGGCAAGTAACTTATTATTATCACTGTAAACCACAAGAAAATCACCCGAATATTTTTTACCAGAAAAGTTTATCACACTTTCTAAATCTGCCGGTTGTAAAAGGAAAGTAATTCCATCAACTTCTTGCGAATTAAATTTTACATTTATTCCGCCGCCGTTAATTTGAAAATTTAATTTGTCCCCTTTTTTCAATTTACCAACTACTTCATTGTCCGAAATAAAATTATATTTACCCTGAACCGAAAGGGCAACTAATTTTTGTTCTTCACTTAAAAGAACACGGATTTTATCCGGTTCATTTGCAACAATTTTGTACCCAAGTTTCAACGATTCACTTTTTGTTTCCGCTATATTTCTTTTGGCGGCGGTACATGAGTAAAGGTCAAAGATTAAAAAACAAATTGCGGAAATATATAAAAGGTGTTTTAGATTGGAGAACGAGAATTTTTGGAAAGAGGAAAATGTAAGCACAAAAACTATCTGAACATTGCTTTTATACTTCCCCACGTTCTTTTACCAACGCCGGAAATGAGTGATACGCTTACTTCTTTGGTATAAGATACAGTATTATCGTAATCAACTATTTTTACTTTATAGATAAAAATTGCATCGGTAACTTTGTAAGTATTTTTGTCAAGGTAAGAATAGTAAGAATTTGAACCTTTAGGTTGAATATTTTCGATGGCGACAAACTCAGTCTGAGGAGTTTTTCTTTCAACAACAAATTCTTTTACGTTTTTTTCATCGGATGTTTTCCATTCAAGCCGGACGTTTTCACCCTCATTCTTCGCGTTGATAAAATCTAAAAATACTCCCCCCAAAAGGGAAGTAACGGAAAGAAAAGTCAAAAAGATAAATAGTTGCTTTTTCATGGGTCAAATATATTACCCTTAGAGGTCTTTGTCAAGAAGTATATATCACAATTTTCTAATATTTTTTTGCCAAGTTAGGGAAGAAACGAAATAATCTTTTTCATTTCTAAAGAAAATCTTTATATTTAGGACAAATGGAGAATTAATTATAGCGTTATGATAATATCGAACCTTCACCTGCTAACCGGATTAAACGAGTTACAAAATTCTGTTGCGCATAATATCTCAGAGTTCCCGAATAAACTTTGCGAATTTATTGCGAATGAATTCCAACTTCAATCGGCAATTCTTTTTAAGGTTAACAATAATAAGTTAGTCTTTCAGGGTAAATCACCATCGGCGCGTAAATCATTTTTACCTAATGCACTTTATGAATGTGCATTTTGCCAGCTTCATCAGAATGATTTTGACAAAGTATTATTTGACTCTGACGCAAATTGCGAAATTCAGTCAACCGACTATGTGATTTATGAAAGTTGTGTGTTAATTAATATTACATCACAAAAATTTCTTTTAAAAGTAGCTCAAAAAACCCCATTTACTCAAGGGGATAGAGAATTTTTGGAACAATTTGGTGAATTTCTTATCCCTCATCTACAAACCGTATCCGGCGTTGTTCTTGAACCTGAGTTTAATTTAAGTAAAATTGTTGCCGAATTAGCCAACGAATTCCGTACTCCCACAAACAGCATTATTGGATTTGCTTCTTTACTAAATGACGACAGGCTTACTTCCAACCAAGCGGACTATGTGTTAACCATCCGAGATAATGCACAAAAATTACTCGCGCTTCTAAACGATTTAATTGATTTTGCACGTGTTGACGGCGGCGGAGTAACAGAGACTCCAAGTGAAATAAATTTTAAGAATGTTATTACCGACATTTTAAATCAGCAATCAGAAAAATTAAAAAATGCCGGTTTTTCGTTCACTTCTTCAATAGCAAATGACTTCCCCGCTAACATTAAAATTGATCATCAGAAACTGCGGCTCGTACTATCAAATTTTTTATCTTATTTGCTTTATCATTCGGCAAACGGCGAAGTAGCGGTAACAGCTAATCTTTTGGATAAAAAACATGTTGTGATTAATATTTCAAATAAAACTGCTTCCATGCCTGATAGAAGTTCTCTGCCTAAAGCTTTAGATATTACAGCTCAAAAGCAATATAGTTTTACTGCATTAAGTTATCTGCTTGCCAAAAAATATGTTGAATTAATGCATGGAATCGTAGAAGCGGCTTCAAACCGGGATAGAGGAACAACCATCCGTTTTAATCTTCCTATTAATGAAGTAAGCGATATTGAAACAAAAATTTCTTCTCTTCCCAAAGCTTCTGAAGGAAAGAACAAAGTTTTAGTAATCGAAGATGATTATGCAACCTCGAAACTCTTAGGCAACTATCTAAATAAATGGGGATACGAACCGGTAATTGTTAACGCCGGGTTAAAAGCGCTGGAATACCTGGAACGCGAACATGTACTTGCAATCATTACTGATATTGTTCTTCCGGATATAAACGGTTTGGAATTGCTTAAGAAAATCCGGGAAAATAAATCCACTAAATTTATTCCGGTAATTGTTTGTTCGGTTGAAGCCGAGCAGCAAAAAGCTTTTTTAATGGGAGCTGTTGAATACTTTGTTAAACCAATTAAGTATAAAGATTTAGTTGAAGTGTTAACAAGTTACAGACTGAAAAAGGATTCAAATATTCTTTGTGTTGATGACGATGTGCCAACTTTAAATTTAGTAAAAGAAGCTATATCTTCTGTCGGCTATAATCCGGTCGCTCTTTCTCGTTCCTCAAAAGTGATGGAGACTATAAAAGATATTCATCTTGATCTTGCAATCATTGATCTTGATATGCCGGAAATAAACGGCTTTGATTTGATCAAGCTTATAAAATCCAATCCAAAATTCACTAATCTTCCGATTATTATTTATACCGGAAAAGAAAATTTTGAGGAAGACCTAAAGAAAATTGACGGATTGTTTGCAGAACTGCTAGACAAGAGAAGCACGAATATTGAGGATTTGGCGAGCACCGTAAACGCGATGATCAACCGATATGACGAACCTACTACTCCGGAAGAAGCAGCAAAGCAAACCGATGTGCCAAAAATTCTTTTAGTGGAAGATTACAAACATTCCCAAATAATTGTAACGCGACTATTAAAGAAAAATAATTTCACATCGGTTGTTGTTGTTGAAAACGGCGCCGAAGCTGTTGACCAGGTTGGCAAACAAAAATTCGATCTCATCTTAATGGATATGCAGATGCCGGTTATGAACGGGTTTGAAGCTACAGAAAAAATCAGGATGATGCCGGAATATAAAGATATCCCTATTATCGCTCTCACTGCCTTTGCTATGAAAGGTGATAAAGAGAAGTGCTTGGAATCCGGTGCGACTGATTATATTCCAAAACCAATAGACAGTCAGGAATTTGTTGAGAAAGTAAAGTTTTACACTTCCGATAAATTTATTAAAAAATAATAGCACAACAAGTTTCAAGTAAAAAGAAGAAAGTAAAAAGTCCACTGGATAGTATCTTGTAATAGGGTGTATGTTATACAGAATTTTCAAGTATTAAAGTTGATAAAACGGCAAAAAATAAAGTTTCAGTTAAAATATAGTACGCAGACTGCCATGTGTACTATACGGAATTTTGGCAGTATAATTAATAGTTAGGCAAAAGAACTTTCCCCATCGAACATGAATAATAAATCTCCAAAGCGGGCGGCCAGGTTCAATGCCGGTTGGTTGCTGGTCGGAATGACGCTCGGCATTATTGGCGGCGTGGCTATGAAAAACCTACCGGTCGGCATCAGTATGGGCATCTTCATTGGTGTGGCTTTCGGCTTCGCGATACCAAAGAGGCGTAGGTGACTGCTGCGAGACAAAGGCCTAACTAAGCGGTTGCACCCGACGCGGACCGCTGCTTTCATGCATCGCAAGGTTTACACTTCTTCGCGCGCGGTCCGCGCGGGTGAACCGCAGGCCGTTAGGCGGCTTAAAAACTACCCCGTTAGTTTCTCTACTTATTTAAGATGACCGGCTATAAATATCTTTATCTTTGCTTATTTTTGGTAAAAAGAAATAAAATTAAATGAAAAAATATTCTTCTGATGAAATTATAGAAATTCTCAAAGGTCATAGAGCATTATTAAAAAAATATAGTGTTATAAGAATTGGATTATTTGGTTCATTTTCAAGAAACGAAGCAACTAAGACGAGCGATATTGATTTGCTCGTAGATTTTGAAAATAAATCTTTTGACAATTATATTGATTTGGCTTTTGAATTGGAGAATCTTTTCGGCAGAAAAGTTGATCTTCTTACAGAAAAAGGGATAAGTCCTTATATCTTTCCATTAATTAAAAACAATATCCTTTGGTATGAAGCATAATCTTATTTATATAATTTCCGTAGCTTATTCTTTTGGTACAAAAAACAATGCGTACCTACAATAAATTTAAATGAACATAATATAATCTTCCATTAAAGTCATAAAATGATTAATGAAAATCCCAGAGTCAGGTTTGCGCCAAGTCCAACAGGATACTTGCACGTTGGTGGTCTCCGCACTGCGCTTTATAATTATCTTTTCGCAAAAAAGAATAACGGCACTTTTATTCTTCGCATAGAAGATACGGACAGAACTCGTCTGGTTGAAGGAGCGGTTGAAAATTTAATATCAACACTAAAATGGGCAGGACTTGATTATGATGAAGGTCCCGGCAAAGACGGTGATGTTGGTCCTTACGTTCAATCCGAACGTTTAGATATTTATAAAAAATATACCGACGAACTCGTGCAACAAATAAAAGCTTACTACTGTTTTTGTTCTTCAGACAGATTAAAACAATTGCGCGAGGATCAGCAAAAAGCCGGACTTCAATCAAAATACGATAAACACTGTCTCCATTTAAATGGAAATGAAATAAGTGAAAAACTTAAAAACAATGAGCCGTATGTTATCCGCCTAAATGTTCAACCGGATGAACTCATCCATATTGATGATATCATTCGCGGAGAAGTTACATTTAACAGCAACGTAGTTGATGACCAAATTTTATTAAAAAGCGATGGTTATCCAACATACCATCTTGCAAATGTTGTTGATGATCATCTGATGAAAATTACTCATATAATACGGGGCGAAGAATGGCTTTCGTCCACACCGAAACATATTTTACTGTATCAATTTTTCGGCTGGGAAATTCCAAAATTTGCACACCTCCCTCTTTTGTTAAATCCGGATAAATCAAAATTAAGTAAACG
>JALNWB010000047.1 GCA_023231105.1 Ignavibacteriaceae bacterium
AATTGCTTGGGGAGTTGTCGGTTCGATGATGGCCTGTTACGATTCAGCTTTAGAATATGCTAAAAGTAGAAAACAATTTTCTAAACCAATTGCCGCTTATCAATTGACACAAATGAAGTTAGTGCAAATGCTAACAGAAATTACTAAGGCACAATTATTAAATGTTCAACTTGGAAGATTAAAAGACAATGGAAAATTAAGGTTCCAGCAAGTTTCCTTAGCAAAAAGGAACAATTGTGAGATTGCATTGAATATTGCAAGAAATGCAAGGGAAATTTTGGGAGCAAATGGTATTTTAGAGGAATACCCTGTTATGCGGCATGCTGCCAATTTAGAATCCGTAAAAACTTATGAAGGAACTCATGAAATGCATACATTGATTATTGGCGAAGATATAACAGGATTTGCTGCTTTTGATAACTAATTTTTACTTTTATATGGTAAAAATTAGTTAATTTTTAATTACAACCAATGTAATAATTATTTGAATTTTATTTTTCTGAAAATTAAAAAAACTATGAAAGTTTGAAATGAAGCATCAAAAAATCATTTATGAAGGACTAACTTTTGATGACGTATTATTACAACCTAGAAAGTCATCAGTTCTTCCTCGTGATGTCGATATAAAAACAAAACTTACAAAAGAAATTTCAATCAGCATTCCATTTCTTTCCGCAGCAATGGATACCGTTACCGAATCAAATATGGCAATCGCTTTAGCACGAGAGGGAGGCCTCGGGATCATTCATAAAAATATGAGTATTGAAGCGCAGGCTGAAGAAGTTGACCAAGTCAAACGCTCTGAAAGTGGAATGATCAGAAATCCTGTTACCGTAAATCCTGACCAACCTATTTTTGATGCACTTCAACTTATGAAAAAATATAGAATTAGCGGTATTCCTGTAATAGATAATACAAATACATTTGTTGGTATTTTGACTAACCGTGATCTAAGATTTTCCCCTAATCCAAGACTTAAAATAAAAGAACTGATGACTAAAGAAAACTTGATCACTGCTCCGGTGGGGACAGACTTCACCAATGCAGAAAAACTGCTCCAGCAATACAAAATTGAAAAACTTCCCGTTGTTGATAAAAATGGGAAACTAAAAGGATTAATTACTTATAAAGATATTCTTAAGAAGAAACAACATCCATTTGCAAGTAAAGATAAACTTGGGAGGTTACAAGTTGGTGGAGCAGTTGGGGTCACCAGCGATACTTTTGAACGTGTCGAGGCATTAATAGCTTCATCCGTCGATGTAATTGTTATTGATACAGCACATGGACAATCAAAGGGTGTACTTAATCTTGTCAAAGAGTTTAAAAAAAAATTCAGAGATACGCAATTAATTGTTGGAAATATAGCTACTTCCAGTGCGGCTCTTGAATTATATTCTCTTGGCGTAGATGCAGTTAAAGTTGGAATTGGTCCCGGTTCAATTTGTACAACGAGAGTAGTGACAGGAGTTGGCGTCCCTCAAGTTAGCGCAATTATGGATGTAGCTAGAGCATTGAAAGGAAAGAACTTACCCATCATTGCTGACGGGGGAATAAAATATACTGGAGATGCTGTTAAAGCTATTGCAGCCGGAGCAGATTCTGTTATGATAGGAAGTTTATTTGCTGGTGTAGAAGAAAGTCCGGGAGAGAAAATTCTTTTAGAAGGAAGAAGCTTTAAATCTTATCGCGGAATGGGTTCACTAGGTGCTATGCAATATGGTAGTAAAGACAGATATTTTCAAGATATGGAAGATGATGTTAAAAAATTAGTTCCTGAGGGAGTAGAAGGAAGAGTTCCTTATAAAGGGCAACTTTCAGATACTATCTTACAATTCATCGGCGGTTTAAGAGCTGCTATGGGGTATTGCGGAGTAAAGAATATTAAAGAATTAAAAGAGAAAACACAGTTTATTAAAATGACCTCTGCAGGTTTTAGAGAAAGCCATGCACATGATGTTATTATAACTAAAGAATCTCCGAATTACCACAGGTAATTATTCATCAATTATTTAGGTTTATGAGTCCATTATGTTCAAAGTACTTGTTATAGCATATTATTTTCCCCCTATGGGACTTAGCGGAGTTCAAAGGATACTTAAGTTTGTTAAATATCTTCCGCAAAACAATTGGCAGCCTACGATATTAACTTCTGCGGAAACCGGATACTTTGCCCATGATCCCGAGTTGTTAAAAGAGGTTGATCAAAGTGTACAAATTATTCGTGTAAAAGGGAATGAATTAAATGCTAAGCTAAGTTCATTGGGAACTATTAAAATGCCTAGAGAAAAGACGAGAAAATTGATTAACAGAATAAATCAATTCTTATATATCCCAGATAATAAAGTTTCGTGGGCAAAAAAAGCTATTTTTGAAGCTCGAAAACTTTTAATGAATGAACAATTTGATTTAATATTTGTAACTGCTCCTCCTTTTTCTGCTTTTCAGATAGGGGCTCAATTAAAAAAAGAATTTAAAATTCCCCTTGCTATAGATTATAGAGACTTGTGGTATGGGTATCAATTTTCGAAATATCTTACGCCATACCATGCTTATAAGCATAAAAAATTAGAATATGGTGTGTTAAAGGAAGCGGATAAAATATTTGTTACGAATAGAAGAATCAAAGAATATCAAATGGAAACGTATAAATTTCTTGATTCTAATGATATAGTAATTGTTCCCCACGGATATGATCCCACTGATTTTGAAGTTGCTCCAGTAATCAAAAAGAAAAACAATAAAATGATTTTGACCTATACGGGATCATTTTATGAATTTATTACACCCAAGTATTTATTGAAAGCGTTTGCTTTATTAAAAAAAGAAAAAAGAGAAATAACAGATAACATAGATCTCTATTTTGTAGGTGCTCAAACGAAAGAACTTCGTAAATTAACGGTAAAATATGGTTTAGAAGACAGTGTAAAAGAATTTGGATATTTAACTCATATAGAATCAGTTGCAAAAATTAAATCGAGTGATGTATTGTGGTTAATGGTTGGAAATGGAAAAAATGGTGATACAATCTCAAGCGGAAAATTATTTGAGTATTTTGGTTCTAGAAAACCAATATTAGCTTGTTTGCCAGATGGATCATTGAAATCTTATGCTATGCAGTATGGAGCAACTTATCACGTTGATCCTGAAAATGTTGAAAATATTAAAGGACTCTTATTAAAGATTTATGACGATTATAAAACAAAGTCTTTCCCGATTCCAAATGAAGAATTTATTGAAAAATTTCGCCGTGATTTTTTAACGGAGCAGTTAGCAAAAGAATTACAATTTATGGTCAAAAATAATTGATGAATGTTTTAATATTAGGAGGTGGAGGAAGGGAACATGCTTTAGCATTAAAAGTCAAAGAATCTCCCCAATGTAATAAACTATTCATTTCTCCCGGTAATGGAGGAACGCCTAACTATGCTGAAAACGTTTCTTTGACTACTAATGAAGACTTACTTGAGTTTTGTAAAAAGGAAGAAATCACACTTGTTATTGTAGGACCGGAAAAATACTTGGTTGACGGAACAGTAGATTTTCTTCGGAGCGGGGGAGTTACTGTCTTTGGTCCCGGAAAAGATTCGGCAAACATTGAAGCTGATAAACTTTTTGCCAAGGAGTTAATGGTCAATAATAATGTACCAACAGGCATTTATAAGGAATTTACCACTACATCTTCTAAAGAAGATATTTATCTTTATCTAAAGAAACAAAGATACCCTATTGTTATTAAAGCAAATGGATTAGCTGCCGGTAAAGGAGTAGCTATTTGCAGAAATATTTACGATGCGTTAGATGCGGTTCTTTTGAATTTTGACCAGAAAGCTTTTGGTGAAGCAAGTAATAAAATTTTAGTTGAGGAATTTCTTACTGGTGAAGAAGCATCTCTTTTTGTAGTTTCTGATGGAGAAGATTATTTATGTCTTCCTACTGCTCAAGATCATAAAAGAATCGGGAACAATGATACCGGGAAAAACACTGGGGGAATGGGGGCTTACGCTCCGGCTTTTGTCGTCTCCGATGAACTCTTAAAAATTATTGAAGACAAGATTGTTAAACCGACTCTTTTGGGTTTGAAGCAGTTGGGAACTCCTTTTATCGGATGTTTGTTTTGTGGATTAATATTAACGAAAGATGGGCCGAAGGTTATTGAATTTAATGCCAGATTCGGAGATCCGGAAACCCAAGTTGTTGTGAATGTAATTGAAGGTGATTTCCTTGAATTACTTTATTCTGCGGCAAAAGGGAAAATTAATAAGAATGCGATTTCTTATAACGGTGGAGTTTCCGTATGTATTGTTACCGCTTCCAATGGTTACCCGGATGACTATGAGACTAATTTTGAAATATCTGGTTTAGACAGAATTGATGATTCAATAGCAAAAGTGTATCATGCAGGAACTGTTTTAAAAGAAGGAAAACTCTTAACTAACGGGGGAAGAGTTCTGGGAGTAACTTCCTTTGTAAAAGAGAAGAATTTTGATGAAGCAGTTAAACTCGCTTATAAAGCTGTTTCAAAAATTTCTTATGATAACATTTATTATAGAACGGATATCGGGAAAAGAGCTTTGAATTTGTGATTGGTTTTCTTGAGAGTTGTGCAAGATTTTTGTAGATATTATTAATACAATAAATAATGTTTAGAAAGGATCAATTTGAATAAACCGCTTTTAAGCAAACTGGAATTGCTTACCAACTTACATGGAGACACTAAACAGTTGTGGGGGAAAATGTCTGCTCAACATATGATAGAGCACTTAATCCTGACCGTAAGAATAAGCAACGGTAAATTAAAGATTGAATGTTTTAATCCGCCTGAAAAAATCCCAATGCTAAAAAGATTTTTAATGAGTGGGAGACCTCTCCCTAAAGGATTTATTAATCCTCTCATAGGTGAAGGTCTGATACCTTTTGAATATGAAAATCTTGAAGAAGCGAAATTAGCTCTAGAGAAAGAATTACAAAATTATTACAAATACTTTGAAGACCACCCCGATGCTTCTTTAGTTAATCCCACTTTTGGTGAACTCAATAAAAATGAATGGGATGTTTTCCATGAGAAACATTTTACACATCATTTCGGACAGTTTGGGATAATCCAATAAAAAAATATTGTCTTCGTAAGTGTTAAATGATATCCGCTTTCTATTTGATATCAGGTATCTGTTACTTGATGTAAGTTGTTTAGGATTAGAAGAAATATTTTTGAAAACTAATAAATTAGATTTGTTTAATCCAGAAGATTATTAATGCGAACTGAGAACCTATGCGTACCACAAACTTTTACCATTCAATTTATTAAATGACTAATTATCTCAAAAAATATAGCAGCAGTACTTTCTCCTCGCTCAAGATAAGAAACTATCGATTGTACTTTATTGGGCAAAGTATTTCATTATCCGGAACATGGATGCAGACTATCGGTCAAGCATGGCTTGTATTAAAGCTAACAAACTCCGGCACTGCACTTGGACTGGTAACCGCTCTTCAATTTTTACCGGTACTATTTTTAGGAGCTATGGGAGGTGTAATTGCTGATCGATTATCAAAAAGGAAAATACTTTTCTTTACACAAACAGCCTCCGGTATTCTTGCTTTAATTCTAGGAATCCTTGTAGCAACAAATGTAGTTCAATTGTGGATGATTTATATTCTTGCAGCTTCACTTGGATTTATAAACGCAATTGATAACCCTACACGCCGGACTTTTATTCTTGAAATGGTTGGAAACAAAGAACTAAGAAATGCAATTACTTTATTTTCAACAGTGTTTAATTTAAGCCGGGTAATTGGACCAGCAATTGCGGGAGGAATAATTGCGGGCTTCGGACTCGCATCTTGTTTTTTGATAAATGCCGCTTCATATCTTGCAGTGTTAGTCTGTTTATTCTTAATGCGCAAAAAGGAACTGTATGTTGTTGAACCCGTTAAGAGAGCCAAAGGGCAGCTTCGTGAAGGAATAAAATATGTTTATAACACTCCGCTTTTACGAAATGTCTTGTTGATGATGGCGATTATCGGAACACTGACTTATGAATTTCAAGTTAACTTACCACTAATTGCTAAATTTACTTTTAAGGGAGGTGCTGAATATTTTGCTTTTCTAAATTCTGCTATGGGTATTGGAGCTGTGATTGGTGGATTAGCAACTGCAAGCCGTAAGAGAACAACGGCACGCGGTTTAATTAAAACTGCATTTGGTTTTGGCGCTGCTATTGTAATTGCTTCACTTTCTCCGAGTTTTCATTTTGCTCTGTTTGCAATGTTTCTTGTTGGAATATTTTCAATCATGTTTACTTCGCAAGGTGATACAATTCTTCAACTTGAAAGCGCACCGAATATGCGAAGCAGGGTAGTAGCTTTGTGGTCTGTTGCATTCTTAGGTTCAACACCTATTGGCGGACCGATAATCGGATTGATTGGTGAGTACGCAAGTCCCCGTTGGAGTTTAGCCACCAGTGGTATTGCTGCAATAATCGCCGGTATATTTGGTTTAATTACTTTATGGAATTATTCTTCTAAAAAGAGTTCAGAACAAATACCGCAGCCCGCACCGGTTATTGAACAGGATAAAGAACCTTAAGAAGCGAGTTGAGACACAGGAAAACTGGAAAGAGTGGGTTGTGATTTGCTTTTAATTTACTAACACTACCTGGCTTACTACTCTTTTTGAGCAAAGTGAATTTGATGAACATTTAAAAATTAATTTTCTTCAACCTGCTTTTCTATACATCGGCATTTGGCTCCATGTTTTCCCTTGAAGTAATCTTCCAGCTTTCTTTTTATGTACGCCGCCCCATTGTTTGAAGAAGAATGGAACATTCTGCTCAATACATTTATCTTTTATATCTATTACCCATTCTTCTTTTAACGGTCTTGCACCAGGACCCGATTCTCCGCCGACTATTACCCAATCGATATTAGTTAAATCCAATTTGTTTATTGAACCGATCAATGGTTCAACAGAAAGGAATTTAGTTTTTGCTTCTGTGTTTCTTAAATGGTCAATGCGATAAGTATAATCATCATTTTCCATGCTAACACCCATCCAGATGTTTTCTGTCCAGTTAAGTTTGGAATTATATTTTAACAGAATATCCGACCTTTTTGTTAAGACTTGAAATTTATGCCAGTATGCTTTGTTCATCACTTCAAATATTCTTTGGATAAATGCAAATGGAACATTTTTATGAAAAAGATCGCTCATTGAGTTTACAAAAATAGTTTGAGGTTTTTTCCAGGTTAAAGGTAATTCTACAACATGATCTTGTAAGGTTAACTTAAAACCGTTTTCATAATTTGGAGAACCCATTGCTTTAAGTCTTTTTGCCATTCTTTCTGCATAACAAAACTTACAACCGGGACTAATTTTGGTGCAACCTGTAATTGGGTTCCAGGTTGATTCTGTCCATTCTATTTTTGAGTATTTCATTTTCTTTTCTTTTCAATTATTTGCTTAGCTATTTTTAATGCAGTTGGATTATTAGATGCAAATACAAAATGATATATAGGAACATTTCTTGAATTATACAATTTTAGCGGAACATCCGAAACATACTTCAAAATACTTCTTAGTCTGGAAATATAAAGATCAGCAATTTTAGATATAGAATCACTTGCCTTAACTGTGATATCCACAGACCCAAATAATGTATCAACACTATTATGCTCATAAAATTGCAGTTGAATTTCTTCTTTATTTAATCCGAAGTAAGATTCAAGTTTATTAGCAAATAACAGCTTCCCTTTTTTGTCTAAAAATCTATTAATAATTACACCCGAAGGAATTAGTATCCAAAGGTCAACCCTTTTGTCTTTAAATTTTTCAATGCTTTCCCAGTCAATCTGCATTCCGAACGGGTCCAATAAAACTAATGCAGCATCCTTTGATGTCAATGCTTCTGAAAACTTTGCAAGCTGATTATTTACATTATCTGAAATAAAATTACAACTATTCAAAAGTAAGTCTTCTTCCAAAAGCTTTTGTTTTAAATTAGAAATGGCAGTTTTATCGTTATCAACAAAAAAGTAATGATCAAATTTTTGCAGTAGCCTAAGAACTCTTTCCACTGAGCCTTTATATACATCTAATTCTTCCTCCATCAAATAGTCCGTAAATAGATTGTTGTCAGTTGGTAAAGTTGTTGAATTTCTTTTCCCGCTACCAGCAAAACCATCAAAATAAATTGTAGTTGGCCAACCATTATATTTATGTTTTTGAGCATTCATTATATTTAAATAAGCACTAACATAATTTTCAAATGCATCTAATTTCAATTCAGTCCAACTACCACCCCAACTACTTCGCGGTTCATTTACCTGGCTCATTATAATTCCCTTTGTTATGTCTTAAATATGATAACTATTACCATCTTAGAAATAATTTTTAATGGGTTGTGTGCAGTACCAACCTTTTCTTCAATTACGGAAATTACTTTTTTATGTATCATTTACTTAGAAATTAGTTTCATTACAAATTTTGATAAATCCGGTACTGTGTCATTTACAGTGTATGTCTTAACTGAATCAAGAAAAGCAGTATTAGAGTTATCACAAATTATTGTGTTTTCATTTTTGTAGTACAAAGCTAAAACAAATAACTCTTTCTGAGCTTTGAAATAATGAGAATCTGCATTCTTAACTAGTGTAGAAAATCCCTTCGCAGAAGGAGCTTCATTCTTTGTTATAAATGCTATATAATAATCATAAGTAAGATTTGATAAGTCCTGATTGAAATAATCCAAAGATAAGTCCCCTGCCAAACGATTATTTTCTGATCCAAGGTCGCTTAGATAATCTTGGTTTAACCTATTTTGAATGTTAGACGAACATGTGCAGCCAGATATTAGAATAGCCGCGAGGATACCAATTATGAATTTCATGTTAGACTCCACAATGTAGGGGTTAAATCTAAATTATTATTTGAAGCCAAGTTTCTTCCTGTGTCTAAATCAATTGGGGGAATATCACTCTCGGTTAATTCACCCTTGTTGTTATAAACATAATCATAGCATTTGTCGGCTAATGGAATAATAATCTTGTAAAATTGTGGCAAGCAGTCATCAAAAAAATGTATCTGATCTTTACGAAGAAAATTATACTCTCTGTCTGTGGGTTTTTCCAAAACTAAAATATCTTTGTACTTTTCACGTAGATCGTTGTAATCAGAAAAAAGAAAATCATTAATGAATCCAACTATCTTATAGATTTTGGGATGCTCTCCTTCGGCAACACCAAACATTCTATGAAGACCATTAACCCAACCATTGATTAAAGCGGGTTCGTAATTTTGTTGATAGACTTCAGCTATTAATTTGCTAAATAATTGTAAAACTTTTCCAACCTCCGGATAAAAATTATTATCAAAATTAATAAGCTCACCATAAATTTTTGAGTTGTTTAAATTTATTGGATTGTTACTTGTGAGGGTCAGATGATGGAGTAACAAAACATCCAACTGCATTTCTAAAACTCTGTGTGCTGTTTGATTTTCTTTGTAATTACCTACTTTATCCCGAACAAACGGATGGATGATACCATCGGCAACAATATGAGAAGCAAAACCTAAGAAAAACGAGAACATAAATCGCTTTTCTCTTGCTGTTAAGGAAATTGAATTGGTTTTGATTTCTTGAAATGCTCTCAATATCAATTCATTCGTTTTTTCGTAGTGAAATTTATCTGCAAGTTCACTTTGTGTTTTAAAAAACAAATCATCGTCAGCAATACTTGCATAAGGAAGATCAGGACCAACCGCTCCAACTTGCAAAAAGTCCCTTCCTGACTGTAAAAGTTTCTTTAATTTCCCCTCAGGCAAAATGCTCTGTAAATTTTTCATCAGTAAAATATGAGTTATACCACTAGCCATAAACATCTCTCTCTTTTAGTATGTATTACTGAATTATTTTAAATTCACCCCGTTGATTACGTTCAAGTAATTTGTTTTGATTCCCATGTAACTTCTAATTGAAAAACTATTTATCAGTAATAGTTTTTATTCGTTCAATAATCGTTTCAATTTCAATTTCATTTTACCTCACTAAAATTAGCTAATTATTATAAAACTTCAATCGCTCTAAATGATGAGATTCTTAACTTTCATAAATAGGATATTTCCCCGCATATAAAGTATTAACTAACACTACATACCTTATTTGAATTTTATTTAGAACTCATTTGAGTTAAAGGAATTTTATGTTCTTTCTGTAATACCTTTTTCTTTTTATATTTGGCAGGGAAGAATATCCTCTTTAATAATTGGCAGGCTATGGATAAAGAAAAAACAGAGATCATCAAATCGTATTTATCAAAAGTAAAGTCCGCAAATAAAGAACTGACTAAAAAAGAAGCGTTCAAAGACTTACTTAACCGGCTTTACGGCAATGATAAAGAGATTGAGAAAATTATAGACCTAATAACTCTCGGCGCTGAAAAATCAATTCTTTCTATTCCACGAAAAGACAAACTACATAAGGGGAGTGCCGATACCCTCTATAATAAAATTATTATTGAGTTTGAAAACGAACTTAAAACCACCCTTAACCATGCAAAGGAACAGCTTGCCGGGTATTTGTTGGGGCAGTTTAATTCCGGTGAAGGTTATAATTTTATTCTTATTGCTTCCGACTGCATTAACTGGAAAGTATTTGCACCTGATGTTTCATGCATTGAAAATCTGCACATGTTAAAGGAAGATGAGCTAAAACTAAATGAAATTAAAAGCGCATCATTTACATTAACCGAACATAATACCGAAGAATTTTATTACTGGATTGATCGCTTTCTTTTTAAAGAAGAAAAACTAAGAGCTACACTTAAACGAATTGAAGAAGCTTTCGGTTACCAGAGCAGTGTGTTTATAGAATCCTTCCGCAAATTGTCCAACCATTTTAAGGATGTTAAGAAATATGGTGAAGTGCAAATATCGTTTGAGCAATGGAGCAAATTTCTTAGCATCGCTTACGGCTCTTTTGATGCGAGTGAAAGTAATTTTCTTATTCATACTTATTTAAGTGTTTTTGCTAAAATGCTTGCTTATGCAGTTGTTTCAAACGATGATTATATTGATGATGAAGAACTAAAAGGAATAATCGACGGCAGCATCTTCCATAAATATAATATCCGCAATTTTGTTGACGATGATTTCTTTCATTGGGTTAAAAGCGAGCGAAACTTTAAAGCGTTGAAGAAGATATTCCGTTTAATTGCGCAGGAAATTTCAACATTCGATTTCCATGAAATTGACGAAGATATTCTTAAAGGAGTTTATCAAGAATTAATTGATTTAGACACGCGCCATGCACTCGGTGAGTATTACACACCAGATTGGTTGTGCGAAAGAGTTGTACAAGAATTTCAATTTAAAGAAGGAGATAGAATTTTAGACCCCGCATGCGGAAGCGGTTCATTTTTAATTGCAGCGGTTCACCGGTTTAGAAAACTAAATCCGCAAATTACGGTTGATGAATTAAATTCGAGTATTTACGGCATTGATATTCACCCTCTTTCCGTTCAGATTGCAAAAACAAATATGCTGCTTGCTTTAGGTAAGGGAATTGTAAATGCCAAATCTCCCGTGCATATAAATGTAATACTTGCCAACACGTTACTTGCGCCCGACGGTGTTGAAGATCTCTTCGGTAAATCTTTTAAGATGACGATTGATAAAGAAACCCTTGAACTAAGTTCACAGATTTTAGAAGATGTTAAAATATTTGATGAAGCGCTGGAAGCTTGTGATGAACTTGCAGAGCAAACGTATAACGGTAAAAAAATTACTGAAGATACGTTTGAGAATATTTTAAGAAAACAAATCTCTGGCGGAGGATTGAACAAACAAGTGCTTAACAGTTTTTATAAAATTTATTTAAGTCTGCGCACAGTTAAAGAAAAGGGGAGAGACAGTATCTGGAAATTTATTGTGCAGAATCTTTACAAACCCTATTTCCTATCTAAAAAGTTTGATTATGTTGTCGGCAACCCGCCCTGGTTTACTTTTAATTCCATCAAGAACGAAGAATATCAAAATATATTGGTTAGACTCGCAAACCAGTATGAAGTTAAACCTTTAAAAGCAGCAAACATGCCTCAAATGGAAATTGCTGCAATCTTTCTTGCATATTGTACAAATTATTTTTTGAAAGAAAACGGAAACCTTGCTTTTGTTTTACCTCGTAGTTTCTTTAGCGCAGATCACCATGATAATACGCGTAGTGGAAAGGTTTTGGGAATGAAGTTAAAACAAATTTGGGATTTGGTTAAGGTAGAACCACTATTCCGCATCCCAACCGGAGTTTTGTTTACTGAAAGAACTGAAGGGAAAAGAAGTATTCCCGTAAAAGGATTAAAAGGTAATATTTTCGAAGGCAAGTTGCCAGCACACAATTGTAAATATGAAATTGCTAAAGAAAGTTTAGCAGAAACAGAAAAGACTTGGTATTACGTCAAACAAGGAAGTTCCACTGCATTATCTACACGGAAATACAAAAACCAGAATATTGCAAATCCATATAAAGATTTGTTTAAGAATGGCGCTACGGTTTATCCACGTCCGTTTTATTTTGTAGAATTAAATCAAGAAAAACCGGTTGATTGGAATAATAGGATAATCAATGTTAAAACAGCAGAGAGCATTAAACCAGATTCAAAACCCCCTTGGAAGGGATTAGAATTTAGTGGGAAAATAGAATCTAAATTTTTATTTCATATAGTAATTGGGAAAAATGTTCTCCCCTTTATGTTAAATCTTTCAGACTTTGTTGTTTTACCAATACTTGTTGAACAAAACATTGATGGAAAAAGAAAAATATATTTAAATAACTCTGAAGAACTGTTGAATTTGGGTTATCTAAATGCTTCAAGATGGTTTAAGAATGTTAAAAACATTTGGGTTCTTAATAGAACTGAAAAAAATGAAAATACAACTTTTGAAGAATATTTAAACTGGCAGAATAAATTAGTTGAACATGATATGACATCTCCCTTTCTTTTAATTTACAATGGAAGGGGTACTGATACTTGTGCATCGGTCGTTGAAAGATCTGAGTACGATTTGGAAATCATTATTGATAATGCAATGTATTGGGTTGGTCTTAATAGTAAACAAGAGGCACAATATTTAGCTGCTATTCTAAATTCATCTCATCCAAATGAACTAATGAAAGATTTTCAATCATCTGGTTTATTTGGAGCAAGGAACATCCACAAAAAAATTCTTGATGTTTATTTTCCACAGTTTAATGAAAAAGATGAAACACATTTACGCTTAGCAGAGTTAAGCAAAACAGCGCATGATAAAGCAATGCAATACTTAAAAGACAATGCACCACAACAAAAACTGACAGCAACACGTCTTGGTAAAATACGCGTAGATATTAAAAAGCACCTTGCAGCAGAGATGAAGGAGATAGATAGGTTGGTGAAGAAGGTGATAGTATAAAAAGGATTTGTAGGCTTAAAGAATTTGCATGAAAACTTTTACAACTAGCAAAAACAGAAAGGAAATTGGTTATGCCAATTAGAGGCGGACAAGCTGGTATTTCTGGATATGATTACCAATTATGGTTTACTGCATATCAATTTTGCGAAACTTTGAGTAATGAGAAATTAGTTATAAATCCAGAAGCTGTGACAATTAACGAACCAATCTTTAGTAGCGAAGGAAGTTTTGTTAAAACGATTACAAAAACCAACTATATTAATGATGTTGTAGTTTACGATAACAAAATACCAACCGTTTATAATATCAAATATATGGCACCTGAAGATACTTCATGGACGGTAAATAAACTTGTAGGCAATGGTGTAATTAACGACATATTGAGGCAATTACAGAAGTATCCCCAAGGGAAAATAATATTTGTAAGTCAAAGTCCCTGCAATTTATTGAGCGAAATATTTAAGCGTGCAAGAAATGTAAAAACGGCAAGAGAATTATTTTTAAGATTAAACAATAAACAACAAAAAGAGTGGAAAACTTTAAAAACTAAAACTCATTTATCTGACAGTAAATTAATTGCGATTTCAAAAAGTGTAGAATACAAAAGAGGATTCGAGGAATCGGACTATATTGGTATAATTAAAACTAAAGTTATCAATAGGTTTAACAATGCTGAATTCATACCAAATTTACTCCATATTCTGGCAACAGACTCGGCAAAAGAAGGTAAGTACATTGACAGAAACCAGGTTATAAAATGGTTTGAAATAAATAATATCAGAGAGATGAGTCTCCTAAAGTCTGAAAATCTAATTGAAGACTCAAAAAAGATTTCAGCATCTCTAAAAAACTGGGTAAATATATTTGGAAATATAAAATCATCGCATTTAAAGAGAAAAGAAGTTGACAAAATATTTAACTGGATAATCTCTCCCATACCGATAGAAAAAAGACCAGTAATTATTATAACCGGCAAAGCCGGTTGTGGTAAATCCGTAATAATGCGAGATTTAATTGAAGAGTTAGATAAAGCAAATATTATAACTATTGCTCTAAAATTAGATTTATATGATGTAAGTAGTTATTCTGAATTGGTACAAAAACTAAATGTGAAAGAAGACTTTGAAAAACAAATTAATTCATTAGCTAATAATGGTAAGCTGGTTCTGATATTTGATCAGTTGGATAGTCTTTCATTAACACTTTCTAAAAATCGAAAATCAATCTTATTTTATACAGATTTAATAAATAGACTATCATCCATACCAAATATTCGCGTAATTTTAACTTGCCGCATATATGATTTGCACTACGATTCATCACTTAAAGCATTTGAAAAAGAAACCATAATTGAAGTTGGAGAACTGAACTCCAATGAGGTGAATGATGTAATTAAGTGTTTTGATTTAACACTTGATATATTACCTCATAAAATCGGAAAGCTTTTATTAAATCCGCAACATCTAAATATCTTCTGTGATATTTATGATAAATATTTAAAACTTGAAGAAATTAGAACAATTCAGGATTTATATAATGAATTATGGCAAAAAAAAATATTAGATGCCCCAACTGATATAACTAATCTAAAAATAATGCTGGCTGAGATTGTACACGAAATGGCCAGTGAACAAAAATTGAATATTAACAAATTGAATTATATAGATAGATATTCAAAAGAAATGAAATATTTATTAAGTGAGAATATTTTATTTGAAAATAAAAATATAATCCAATTTTTTCATCAAACATTTTTTGAATACTGCTTTGCAAGGAATTTCGTAACTGATAAAAAGAACTTGTTTGAGTTTATAGAAAATAATCATCAAGGTTTATTCATCCGTTCGACCGCAAAACATGTTATTAATTATTTAAAGAGTGTAAATACGAAAGAGTATTTGATTGTACTTATGAAATTACTACAATCAAATTCAGTACGATTTCATATAAAACATCTATTGTTTAATATCCTCGGCTCTGAAGATAATCCGATAGAAGAAGAATGGGAGATTATAAAAAACTCAATATTATCGAAAGTAAAAATTAGACCTTACTTTATAGAATCAATAACAAATTTATTTTGGTTTGAAAAGTTAAAAGAGGGTGGTCGTTTATTAAAATATCTAAATTCTGATGATTACAAATTAAGACGAAGTTGTGAAATATTATTTTATAATATGAGAAGCATTGATCCAAAGCAAATATTAAAGTATTTGTTAGAATCTCAAGATTTCAAAGACAAAATTAGTTTTACTGAACAAATATTAGTTTGGCTAGAGGATTGGGATAATAAAGAATCAATTGAATTATTTTATACAATTAAAGATAAATATAAGGACGGGAATTCTAATACTGATCTTGGCATAATCTTAGGGAATGCAATTGGTTTTCATAAAGAAAGTGTTGCAAAATACTTATCAGAGTATCTCAAAAGACGATTTCATAACATTGATGCGTCAAATATTTCGGCAAAAGATAATTTCTATGGTTACGATATAGAAGAGGTTTTTGAAAAATTATATACAATAGATTCTTTATTATTCTTTAAAACAGTATTGCCCATAGCAAAAGATTTAATCTATCGATCAGGATTTGAATATAAAACAGTTTATTTGGTGGATGCTGCTTTCTATCAATACGAACAATTTGAAACCCTATATCCGTATTATAAATTATTGGTTCATCTGAACGAATATTCAATAAACATAGCAATAAATGAACTGGAGATATTTAATGATTTGATACTTCCATTAAGGGCGGAAAAATCATTAACACTAATTGGTATTTTAATTTCTGGTTTAATGGAAAACATAAAAAATTATTCGGAAACAGCTTATGAACTTCTGTCTGATAGGGATCTTCTTGAGGATAGTCAATATGATCTTGGGGTTGAATACAAAGTATTGAAGTTATTAAATATCTCATATTCATTTTTCAATTATGCTCAAAAAACTATGCTGAATGAGATCATACTGAAAATTGCTAGTGCTAAATTAAAGAAAGATGAAAATAGAAAATGGCATGGTGCCTCGGGTTATCGCTTATTAAATTCGATTCCTGAGATAGAAAGAAAACAATTTATAAATGTTCAAAAAAAATTTTTAGAATTACAGAGAAAATTTGGAAATATTAAGTTAGAAAAACTTTCTGAAAATAAATTTAGTGGGACTTTATCTCCTATTCCGGAGAATGCTTACAAGAAAATGTCTCAAGACAATTGGTTACAATCATTTGCTGAGTATGATGAATCAACTGGATGGGGCAAAGGTTATCAGAATAAAAGAGGTTATCATTTTGGTGGTCTAATTGAACATTCTAGAATGTTCGGAGAAACAGTAAAAAATGAACCTGATAAATATTTCCCCTTCATTGAAAAATTGATAAATGAAAAAGTGCCATACAACTATGTAGCTGCTGGTTTACTTGCATTAGTAGATGCAAATTATGATACTATTAAACTAACAGATTTAATCATTAAAATTGTTTTCAGTGATAAATCCTTAAATCTCAAAAAATCTATCATACGGTCAATTGAATATGTCGATAATATTGGTTCACTTGATAAAAGATTACTAGTAGTACTAACTAACTATGCAATAAATGATGCTGATCCGAGTGATGAGGAATGGGAAATATCTTCATTTAAAGAGAGACCCAACTATGGTGGAGATCCTTTAACTGCTGGTATTAATTCAATAAGAGGATCAGCTGTTTTTGCTTTAGTGAAATTAAGAAATGCAATAAATTATCAAGATGATATCTTTGTCACACTTGAGCTAATCACGAAGGATATATCCTTAGCTGTGCAGTGTTCGGCGATTGCTAATTTAAATGTGTTACTAAAATTTGATGAAGAAAGAGTATTTAAGATTTACAAACTGTTTACTACAAATTTAAATGAACACATTTTGCGAAATTCATTGAATTGTCTAAGCTTTTTTTCAAAAAGGAAATTTTCTCTGATTAAGAATGAATTGAGGGCTTGCTCGAAATTAAATGGGGAACATGGCTATCTTAAAGTAAAAAACTTTGTGGGTCAAATATTGCTGTATGTTTACTCTGAAGGCTTAAATGGGAGCAAGAAGTTATTTGATGAATTATATAATAGCTCAGATGATATAAAAGCTGGTTGTATACATTATGCAGCTCGTTTATTAAATAGTCGAAATCAATTGAAAAAGGAAAAAGCCTTAAAAGTATTTGTAAATTCAATTAATTCTAAAAATGAAAGCATTCATACTGAATACTCAAATGCCTTCAGAGAGTTCAAATCTTGTGACTTTAATGATTATTATAAATTCATCTTAACCTATACTAAATATAGAAAATCAAGAAGAAGAGAATTACATTTTATTCTTGAATATTTAATAAAGTGTATGGACATATATCCAGTTCAATGTATACTGTTGTTAAGAAATATTACGGATAATTTAGAAATCTCTGATAAAGAAATAATGATAACAAAAGAACCAATAAACTTATTGATTGGATGTTATAACCGATTTAAAGATTATAGGTTAAAAAATCAATCTATAGAAATAGCAATGGATATTTTTGATAATTTAATGCAATTACCTCGTTTCAGATTTGATGCATCTCGGGTTCTTGAAGAAGCCGATTACAGTTAAAATGTAATTTTATATGTCTTAAATTAATTCTCCTTTTATTTATTGTTTCTTCTCCCGTTTAATTGTTAACTGTTCCCTTATTACCTTAATTTATTACGCCCCTTCAGGGCTTTGATGCTTAAGTAGAATTCTTTTCATAGGGCTTCGCCCTATGTTAGGGGTATGTCGCCCTTTCAGGGCTTAGAAATAGTAAAGTGTTCATAATAATCGTTTTTTCAATAATAAAAAGTACTTCTTTGTCATTTAAAAGTAATTCCTAAAACGGCGCATAGACCGTTGTTAAACCAAGAATAACATTCCCATTTCTATGAACAACACTTCACAAACCGGTAGAAAAACCGCCGTATTTTATAATCCTATAATTAACATCTCATTGCCGTAATTTATTCCCATGTAATAAAACTTTTCCCGCGGAATATTATTACTGAGAATAAAAAAATGAAAATTAAAAATAATAGGAGAGTGCAAGTCTTGTTTCAACTGCTTTATATGCTACCCAACCATGTTCAACGTTATCGGAACTTAAAAAAGTACCATCTTTAGGAATTTGTGTTAAGCAGTAATTGGTGATTGATTTTATACCGAACATTTCATTATTAATTGCAAAGGTATATTCTAACCCGCCGCCAACTAAAAAGAGGAACCGATTCATTTCATTAGTAATTGTACTTTTTATCATAGCTTCGGTATTTAACCCGGGAGCGTACGTCTTACTTGCTAATATATATGAAGGTTCCACATTTAGTATTACCGATGTATTTATTAGTCCTATTCTATATTTTACCTGAAGCGGTACGGAAATTAAATAGTGATCAATTGTAGAAGTTACATTTCCTAAAGCATAAAGATCAATAGTGATTGCTCTACCCAAATCATAAAATCTAAGTCCGCCAGTTGCGGCAATATTACCGTATTTATAAAATTCGCGGTTAAGCGCGATACTTATTTTTGGTCTAATATTTGGTTTGATATCATTTAGAATACCCATATCAAAAGTAAACCAGGATTGATTCAATCCTATTTCAAACTGAAACGATTTTTGTTGAGCGGAAAGAACCAATGAGAAGAACAGAAAGAAAATAAACACGAAGTTTTTCATATAAACACCTTTTCCCTTTGGGTAGAATAATATAGTTATAGAATTGTTAGCTAATTGAAAAACATCAACGGATTTTAATAACCTTTGTTATACAGTATTATCTTTTTTGCAATAAAACCTTTTTGAAGTTGAAAAAGAAGAGAATTAAATATTTACCCTTTTTTATGAGATTTGTCTGAAATGTATTTAGCAAAGAAACAGACCCTTTTATTTCTTGATAATTTTTCTTTATGAAAATTAAATCTGCCTAACGGAATCATCAATGCAATAAATAATACTTGATTCATTCCCCCCCTATTTTTTTTACGACTACAATTTCTTTTCGGTCAAATGGATATTATTACCGCCGGTTGTTGCAAGTTGGTAGAATAAATACTTCAAATTTCAACCCTACAGATTTAGTTTTTGATCGTAAGTTTTGAAAGTTAAAAGATCGTTTTGAAGTTTCGCTAATAACTTTTCAAGCTTTTCTAATAACTTTTTAAGTTTGTCAAGTAGCTTTTATAGTTTGCCAAGTGACTTTTGAAGTTTCGCAGGTAACTTTTATAATCTCGCAAGTAACTTTTCAAACTTCTCAAGTAGCTTTTCAAGTTTGTTGAGTAACATTTAAAGTTTACCAAGTAACTTTTGAAGATTCATAAGTAGCTCCCCAAGTTTGGGTTAAGGGTTTTTAAGCTAAAATTGAACATTCACAAAGTTCTTCTAAAAGTTATTGATTTATTCTGTGAAGCAGGTAATGTGAGAAAAGTTATGAAAAAGTTCTTTCATCAAAATCGGAATAACGAGAAGAAATATCGGTGAATAATGAGAAAATAAATATTTTTAAAAAGCAAGAAGAAAAAAAAATATTTTTTAAAGTGAATTTTTGCTTTGCACATAAATAAAATATTTTTAGTTTGGTATTGAAATTTGGTGCAGGTACCCCTATAGTTATCGAGAAAGCAACAAATACAACTGTTCTTAGAAATAGTGACAATTTGATCAGTCTATTGGGAATTATCAATTTATTCTCTTTAGTTTATAAATAGTTTACCTAATTAATCTATGAGTCTATAAAAAATTTAAAAATTGCATTTCAGAGCAAATATTTTGAATTAAAAGGAGCGCATTTTTTTTGCATCAACCTTTTTAGAGCAAGTCATAGCTATTTATCACTTAAACTGAAAGAAAGGAGAAAAAACAATGCCGATCAAATTAAATAGAACTCATTCTTATTTAACGTCAAAGTTGGACAATTTAGCTGAAGGTATAATAAAACATTCCGTAGAGCCGAATTTTCCGGCAAACGTTAAGGAAGAAGATATTCGCGCTATGCGTTCGGAACTCGATACTCTTCGTATTATGTATAAAGAGTTTAATACCGAGACGAGAATAAAGTACCGTGAATATATGGATCGTTTCGAAGCGTTTAATAAGAAGCATGCACAATTAGCATCTCTTATTTATGCGTCATTCGGAAAGAAGAATCAAGTTCTAGCGGATTTTGGGTTAAAACCTCATAAGGTAAGAACTTCTGTAAAAGTTCCACCTGTTGAAACTACAAAACCCGCATAGAGCTTGCGCATAAGCCAAATGCCCGGAGAGAAATCTTCGGGCGTTTGTATTTTAAAGTGAACTGGAGAGTAAACTTAGATATTTAAATAGAAATATGCAAATCGGTCTAAAAAAGATTTTGAGTCTATGTCAAATATAGTGGCTAGTCATAGTTAAGTTTGCCTGCTACAAAATAAATCATATTGATAAAGTTGTTATTATTTCTAAAACCCCTTGGACTTCTTTTGGTCAATTGTATTTTAGAATTAATGCTTTCTAAAAAACCATAGAGATTTTAGACTCGAAGTAGTTAATAACGCCAATCCAATGACTGTTATAAGTATTAACAAATTTATTAAAGTGAACGATAAAAACATCTTCAACTAAATAGCGCCAATAAGTAAGAAAATAAACAGCTTCCTCGAAGTAAGAAAAGATCCAGGAATCATTAAAGAGTTCTTTAGCCGATATGCTTGTCCAGGTTTAGGAATTAGGCAAAATGCAGAAGTTAAAAGACAGAGTAATATTAAAGAAAATATGATCTGAAGAAAAAAGTAAAGAGTGATAATATAACCGCTCTTTACTTGCCACGTAGCTTTATAAAAAATGGAATAATTTGTTTTGATCTGAATTCGAGATATTTTAATTTTACATAGTTAGTTTTTAGAAGTAACCAAAAACAAAAAAAGGAATACCATGAAAACCTTCACAATTGTACTCGCATTTTTTCTCTCCACTATTTTTTTACAAGCTCAAACCCAACTACAAAGCGGAAGTTTTAACTTCAACTCAAGTGTTCCGGGTTATACACTCGATAAGAACATTGGAGAACGTTCAACTACAATTGAAGTTACCTTCGATAAACCGTTTGATAAAAAACCTAAGGTTGTTTTGAGTACCGTCATGATTGATGCCGAAACCAAATCAAATTTAAGATATAGAGTTGAAGCCTACCCAATTTCTCGAGATGGGTTTATGATTAAACTTACTACATGGGGAGATACGAAAATATTCGGTCTCAATGGAAATTGGTTAGCTCATGCTGATAATCAGTAACATACGATTCACAATTAATTGGTAAGGAAAGAGAATAAAGGTAAAACAATGAGTTTAGATTTTTTTTTCTTCTTTTCGCAATGAATGATGGACGTTTTAAGAAATAATACATATCAATTACATTAAGGTTACTTCTATAAACTAATTATATCAAAATCAAATAATGTAATGATTCATCGGGAAACGGGATTTTAAGATTAATTAAGTAAAGGGGAAAATCGGTTAGCATGATTGACATTCAAACGTTACCTTTTAGGTAAGGCGAACTTCATTTCTCTCACCGAAAGTTTTTCTTAAATGCGGTTCATTAAAAAATTTTCGAAGATTAAATAAAACAACCGGCTAAATAGTCTTTTTGTAGTATAGAGAATAATAAGAAGCAATCTAATCTCTTGCATCCTCAAAATAAACCTGGAACTCTTTTGTAAGCCTTCCTCATGAGACTTTTTATTCGTGAGCGTAATGTTTTCATCCTTTCATTTTTTAGAATCTCCTTTTTTACTCCTCGGAAAATTTAAGAAATTCCTTTTCCATTTGAAGTTTTAAAACCTCCGTTCTAAAATTAAAAAATTTAATTTTTTCATTTATTTCTTGACAACAAGCGAAAAATTATTTAAGTTTCAGGTGCAGTGTAAACGTTTACATTGATATTTCTAAAAAAATGAAGTTTGTACGATTTAATCGAAAAGAAAGATTTTAGTTTCTTTGTTACTAAATAAATCACAACCAACAAAAAAAGGAGAGTTATATGAAACTCGCACTTTACAAGTTCAATTTCTTCGTTTTCGTTTTTCTGCTTTTAACAAGCAGCTATTTAAAAGCCCAAACTGCTGATCCTGCAACCTTACCGGTCTATCCGACTTCCGGTGCAATTACTTTGGATGGTGTTCTTGATGAAGCAGACTGGAGTAAACCTTATCCATATATTCTTTTTGGGAAAAACGCTGTTAACTATGACGGTGTTGGAAGAACCCCAACAGGTGGAGCTGTTGTAAAAGAAACCTATACCGATTCTTCAATAACAAAGGTGAAGTTCCTTCAAAATGGAACCGACCTTTATATTGCACTTCAATCAGATGACAAACAAATTTGTAAATTTGATTGGGAAGGTGACGGTATGTTCTTAGTAATGCAGAACAATACCGGTGGCACAAATGAATATAAGATGTACGTCCGCAAAAATGTTCTAGGTGATTGGGAACTCGGACCAGAAACAAATTCACCCGCCGGCGCTTTTGAAGGTAAATCAGTTGTCAATGGTACTATTTACGATTCAGCTTCAGTTGATAACGGTTATACTGCTGAAATGGTAATTCATTTAGATAAACTTGGTTTTACTTCAGCTCCAGCAACATTAGATTTGCGCATCAATATTTTTGATCCTGATAACTTTAGTGTTCCTGATAATCCATGGGGAGCCAGCGGAAGTTATTACAAACAATGGTGGGGTTCTGAATGGGGTCCAGACAATAGAAAATTAAGTTTAAATAACAGTGCAACCAATGTTGACCCAGCTTCAATAAATGTTTTCCCGACATCAGCCGCTATTACTTTAGATGGTGCGCTTAATGAAGCGGATTGGAGCAAATCATATCCGTATGTAATGTTTAAATATGGTGGAGCTGCAACCGGTGACGCTGTCTCACCAACTTATGGATGGATTGTAAAAGGGAATTATACCGATCAATCAACTACAAATGTTAAATTCCTTCAAAATGGATTAGATCTTTATATTGCTCTTCAATCAGATGACAACCAAATTTGTAAATTTGATTGGGAAGGCGATGGTATGTTCCTGGTAATGCAGAACAATACCGGTGGCACAAATGAATATAAAATGTACGTCCGCAAAAATGTTCTTGGTGATTGGGAACTTGGACCAGAAACAAATTCACCTGCCGGCGCTTTTGAAGGCAAATCAGTTGTCAACGGGACTATTTACGATTCAGCATCAGTTGATAACGGTTACACTGCTGAAATGGTAATTCATTTAGACAAACTTGGTTTTGCTACTGCTCCTTCAGCTTTAGATTTGCGCATCAATATTTTTGATCCTGATAACTTTAGTGTTCCTGATAATCCATGGGGAGCCAGCGGAGTTTATTACAAACAATGGTGGGGTTCCGAATGGGGTCCAACCAACAGACAAATTAAACTAAACAATGTTGTTCCTGTTGAATTAACTTCATTTAGCGCCAACGCAACACAAAGCGGTGTTGAATTGAAATGGTCAACGGCTACCGAAACTAACAATAAAGGTTTTGAAGTTCAAAGAAGTTCCGACAACAAAACTTTTAATTTGATAAGCTTTGTTGATGGTAAAGGTACTACCACCTTAATACAACATTATAATTATGTAGATGCTTCTGCAATTTCCGGTAAATATTTCTATCGATTGCGTCAAGTTGATTTTGACGG
>JALNWB010000048.1 GCA_023231105.1 Ignavibacteriaceae bacterium
CACGACATCGCTTCAAAACTATCAACGTTTTTGCGAAACCTTTCAAATTCCGAAAGCAAATAATCTTTCCGCAGGTGGAACTCCATTCCGGTTTGTTACTGTTGATTATGAACATCCTTTATTTTCGCGGCTTTTTGAAGAGAAGAAGAAAAAATCAATTGAATCCCCTGAGATTTATTCTGCATTCTTTCAGCGCACTGAAGGAAAAGGGAAATCACTTATCACTCTTGCAAACAATATTTCTTTTTTAAGTGAATTTACAATTGATAAGGGAAGAATATTTGTCACTTCAACTGCGCCGGTGTTAACACAAACAAACTTTCCGCTGAAGGGAATATTCGCTCCGCTCTTGTACGAGTCGGTTCTCTATCTTTCATCAATCCCAAAAGAAAATGTTGATAACCTTGCCGGCGATAAAATTACTGTTAATCTTTCGGATAATGTTTTCGGTAAAATTGCAGTTGTTAAGCCCGGAAATGAGAAAGAGTTTTTTTCTGTTGATGATAAAGCAAACGAATTACAGTACGTAAATACTGAGCGATTCGGCGTTTACTATTTCTCATCTCTAAACAAAATTATTCGGTCTGTTTCTGTAAATGCAAATCCGCTTGAATCAAAAATGGATTACACCACACAAGCAGAAATTAATGAGTACTTCACAAAAATTAAATCAACCGCCAAGTTGATTTTCATCAACAAAGAAGAGAGTCCTGAAAACATTATTAAGCAAGCACGCTTTGGAACAGAGTTGTGGAAATATTTTCTTTTACTTGCTTTCTTGCTCGCGTTAATAGAAATGTTGGTTTCGAAAAGTTCAAAGAAGGATTTGATTTCGCTTAAGCAATAAGGTTTGCAATTATTTCATCACAAACCGCATAACCTTTTCGAGTTAATGTGATGCGATTATTTTCTTTAAAGAGGAATACATTATCCAGATAATTTTCAATTAAAACTTTCCTTTGTTCAAGCCAATCAACACCAAATATTTTATCAAACTCATCAGTATTTAAACCGTTGCTGCGCAATGCCAGCATGATGAATTCTTCTCTCCTTTGTTGTTCACTTAGAACCTCTTCGCCGATTACAGCGTTTCCTTTTTTCATCACGGAATCAATATAAAAATTTAAGGGAGAATAATTCCACCACCTCCTTCCATTTACAAAAGAATGCGCCGACGTTCCAAATCCGAGATAATCTTTATACTGCCAATATGCAAGATTGTGTTTGCATTCAAAACCATTTAGTGCAAAGTTTGAAACTTCGTATTGGATGAAATTATTCCGGGTTAAGAAATCAATTGTAAGTTCATAAAGTTCTGCATCATAATCTTCATCTTGCAGTACAACTTTTTTATCAAGGACAAGTTTGTTAAGAATTGTTCCCCGCTCCAGAATTAAACTATACGCTGAAAGATGAGTTATCGGTAGCTCAATCGCGGTTTGCAAATTCAGAAGCCACTTTTCTTTCGTTTGTTTGGGAAGATTAAAAATCAAATCTACGCTGATATTTTTAAACCCTGCCTCTTTTGCAAACCACACAGTTTCAATCGCAGTTTTTTTGTTGTGAATGCGCGTTAGGAACTTTAGTTCTTGATCGTCGAATGTCTGAATGCCAATACTGATGCGGTTAATCCCGGCTTTCAAAAATTCTTTTAATTTATTTCCGTCCACTGTTCCGGGATTTGTTTCCAATGTAATTTCAGAGTCATCGGTAACCGTGAAATTGTTTTTTAGATGAAGAATAATTTCTTCGATCTGGTGCGGTGCTAAAAGCGAAGGAGTTCCTCCACCGAAAAATATGGTGGTGAACTTTCTCCCGGAAGAAAAGTTGCTAGCAAAATATTCGATTTCTTTTTTAAGCGCATCAAGATAAATTTGAATACTATCGTGCGTGATAATAGAATAAAAATCACAGTAGATACACTTGTGGTCGCAGAAAGGAATATGAATGTAAATTGAAGATTCTTTCATAGTATATCTTAATCGTAATCATAAACTTAATCGCAATCTCTTCTCCGTGAGGATTAAGATTATGATTAAGAAAAAGATTAAGAATCAAAAAACTTCATTGTCTGTTAGAAATCATCGTACACAGCTTCATCGTTTTGCAGAAGCGAGTATGAAAATTCCTGCGAGTTCGGATCGCTTGTCATTGATTTAATTTTTTTGTCCTTAGCTTCATCTACCAAAAATAAAATGCGTACTGTTTCATTTTTAGGTAAAATGTTTTTTATTTGATCCGGCAAAATCAATCTGCCATTTTGATCAACTTGCACTTGGTATTCGTAAGCTTTCATAAGTCTCCCTTTCTACTTTTGAATGCCCATTAGTTCCTTTGCTGTTTGCAAATTTGTTTCTGTAATAACTTCTCCGCTCAGTAATTTTGCCACTTCGCGGATTCGTTCTTCATCTTTCAATTTTTTAATTGAACTTACAACTCTTTCTTCAACAACTTTTTTCTCAACTGAGAAATGGATGTCTGCAAGCGCTGCAATTTGCGGCTGATGCGTGATGGAAATGACTTGATGATACGCGGCAAGATTTTTTAACGCCTGTCCAACTTTTTGAGAAATCCTTCCACTGATACCCGTATCAATTTCATCAAAGATGAGAAGCGGAAGCTTGTCGTTCTTGGCTAAAATGGATTTTAATGCCAACATAATCCGCGATACTTCTCCGCCGGAAGCAACCTTGCTTAACGGTTTTGCATCCTCGCCTAAATTTGTCGAAATGAAAAATTCAACTTCATCATAACCGCGAGAATTAAACCGGAATGGTGTGCCGTTCTTTTGTGAATTATGCTCACTCGCATTTTGTGAAATATTAACTTCAAAGATCGATTGGGGAATGCCAAGATCTTTTAAAACCTCTTT
Organism: Ignavibacteriaceae bacterium; assembly: GCA_023231105.1. Taxonomy (GTDB): domain Bacteria; phylum Bacteroidota; class Ignavibacteria; order Ignavibacteriales; family Ignavibacteriaceae; genus UBA1563. The sequence continues at coordinate 2,873 of JALNWB010000048.1, forward strand.
TACTTCTTTTGAGATTTTCTTCGCAAGCTCATTTCGTTTTTGAGATAATGTTGAAGCAAGTTTTGCAAGTGTTTCTTTTTGTTGATGAATCGCATTCTCCAATTTTCCAATTTCATCTTCAAACGATTCGGCAAGTTTTATTTCGCCAATAATTTTTTCATAATGCGCTAACAATGCTTCTAATGTTCCGCCATATTTTTTCTTTAAGAGATTAATCGCTTGGAACCTTGAACGAAGATCTTCAAGTTTTTGCGGCTCAAGTTCAATCTGTGCATTGTACTTGCGGACAACATTTGTAATATCATTAATTACCGCAACCACCGATTGCAGTTCGCCCGAAGTTTCGGCAAATGTTTTATCAATTTTTGCAAGTGCATTTATATTCTGCTGAACATTAATTAGCGAATCGTAAATTGATTTTTCAGAATCATAAAGCTGTTGATAAACATTGGTCGTCAGCTCAAGCAGTTGTTCTGAATTTTCCAGAATGTGTAACTCCGCGGCAATGCTTTCGTCTTCATTCTCAATAGGAGAAACAGTTTCTATTTCCTTCCGCTGGAATTCGTACAAATCCTTTTTTTCTTTTAAAAGATTTTCTTTCGATCTTAATTCAGTTATTTCTCTTTGAAGCTTGTTAAGTTGTTCATACTCTTTTTTATATTCAACAAGCGGTTGTTCAAGACTTCCGAACTCGTCCAGAAATTCGATATGAGTTTCCGTTCGCAATAACGATTGATGCTCGTGCTGACCATGAAGATCAACCAGCAGATTACCAACTTCCTTAATTACATTTAATGCAACAGGCGTATCATTCAAAAAGCAGCGGTTAGAACCTTTAACGGAAAGTTCACGGCGGACAATCAGTTCATCACTTTTTTCAATTTCGTTTTGCTCAAGCAGGCGGTCAATATTTTTGTTTTTATCTGTAGAAAAAATTCCTTCGACAATTGCTTTCTCGGCTCCTTTGCGGATAACTTCATTTGAAGCCCGTTCACCAAGCAGCAAACTCATCGCATCAATTAAAATAGATTTACCCGCGCCGGTTTCTCCGGTGATAATATTTAAACCTTTTTCAAATTCAATTGAAATTTGTTCAAGCAGCGCGTAATCTTTTATGTATAATGTTTTGAGCATTTCGGCTAATCTGTTTGTGATCTATCATTTGTCAAACGATATTTTGCAAGCATAATTCCGGAAATAGTTTTCGCATCGTAAATCTCTCCGCTCTTAATTTTGTCGTCGATTTCATTTAAAGTGAATTCGTGAATTTCCATCCCGGATTCTCCTTCTTCGCGATTATGTTTTCCGGGAGTAAGTTCTTCAGCTAAATAAATATGAAGTATTTCCGTGCAAAAACCGGGAGTGGTTGCAATGGCTCCGAGCTTGGAAATTTTTTTTGCATGATAGCCGGTCTCTTCTTCCAATTCACGAACCGCACATGTTTGCGGATCTTCGTTTTCATTTAATTTCCCAGCAGGAAGTTCGAGCAAATATTTTTGAAGCGGATAACGGAATTGATTTACGAAAACTATTTTATACTCTTTTGTCAAAGCGACAACTACGGCTCCACCCTGATGTATTGCGGTTTCACGAACTCCTTTATTTCCGCTATTGTACTCAATCTCATCAACCTGAAGATCAAATACTTTTCCTTTAAAAATAATTTCGCCTTTTGTTATCGTAAAATTCATTCTGATTTTTTCTCAACTTTTTTAATTGTTCCATAAATAACGTTCCCACTTTCGGCAACAATATTTATAGAGTCATTATCCCCAATAACACGGGTTGCTAAATATTCTTTTATTTTAATTAGTTCATACCGCGTTTCATTAATGGCATATTGTAAAACTTCAACAGAAGTTTTCAACCCTTTTTGATGAGCGTTGAGTTCTTTGAATTCTTGCTTTAAGCCCGAGAATTGTTCATTGGTTTCATTTCGTAATTTCTCAATCTCTGATTTTAGAGATTTGTTGTCCTCACGAAATCCTTTCATCTCCTGAAGAATTTCTTTTAAAATAGTTTCTTCCATTTTATTGCTCACTTTTATTTTTCATAATAAGGGATCAATTCACTGCCGAGATATTTTAACAAAGCGGTAATTACACCGAGATCATCAAGATAACCAATGAGCGGAGTAATATCGGGAATTGCATCGATCGGAGAAATAAAATAAATAAGCGCCGCAGCCACAATTGCTTTGCGGTGCCACGAAACATATTTGTCATTCATGTACCGGTACAGAGCCATAATATCTTTTGCAAAAGAAATCTTTTTGCCGATGCGTTCTACTTTCACCCAAAGTTTTTCTTCGACATATTTTATGTCATCTTTAATTTTGTCTTCATTAAAAACTTCATCTTCATAATGAATGTCGTGCCATTTTAATTTTTGCTCGTCCATATTTTCGCTCCGCTTTCGTTAAATTATTTTTTATGGTTTTCAAACCAATCTGATACCGTATTCCACCAGAGTTTTGCATTTTGTGGTTTTGTTACCCAATGCGATTCATCGGGGAAATATAAAAATTTGCTTTCGACTCCAAGCCGTTGCAGTGCAGTAAAAAGTTGAAAAGCCTGCTCTTCGGAAAGACGAAAATCATTCGCGCTGTGAATGAGCAACATTGGAGTTTTACAATTCTGAATGAATCTGCTCGGCGAAAACTTTTCATACAATTTTCTGTTTTGAATTGGAGTTCCCTTGAATTCCCATTCATTAAACCAGAGCTCTTCCGTTGTTCCCCATGCGCTTTCCGCGTTGTACATACCATCATGCGAAACCAAAGCGTTGAAACGATTTGTGTGTCCTGCAATCCAATTAATCATATAACCGCCATACGAGGCGCCGGCGGCAAAAGTATTTTTTGCATCAATGAAGGAATAATTTTTAACCGCGTAGTCGTAAGCATTCATTAAATCAACATAGGGTTTGCCGCCCCAATCGCCGCTGATCTCATCAACAAATTTTTGTCCGTAGCCGGTGCTGCCTCGCGGATTTGTTGCAACTACAACATAACCTTTAGACGCGAACATTTGCAGATTCCAGCGGTAATGAAAATCATCCGACCAATGTCCTTGCGGTCCGCCGTGGATAAGAAAAATCATCGGATATTTTTTCTTGACATCGAAGAACGGCGGTTTAACTAAAATGGATTGCACCTTTGTTCCGTTGGCGCCTTTACTCCAAAAAGTTTCAAGCGGATTCATTTCAATTGATGTTAAACGTTCTTGATTTGTAAAAGTAATTTGCTGCAAATTTTTTCCTTCAGTTGAAATCGAAAAAATTTCATACGGAAGATTTGTTCTTTGCTGTTTGAAGAAAAATTTTTTCCCGTCATTTGAAAGAAGAAGATTTGCGTTGTCACCTTCTTTTTGTAAAAGAGAAAGTTTGGAGGTTGCAACTTCAAGTTTATAAATTGAAGTATAAATTTCGTTTTCCGCCATGAAGTAAATTGCTTTTGCATCCGGCGACCAAACAAATTCGCTTACTGCAAGATCGATATTATTTGTTAAAATTTTTGTCGATCCCGTTTTACGGTCATACATCATCAGCCTTGCTTTATCAGCCTCAAACCCGGCACGTTCCATTGAAGTATAAGCAATATAATTTCCGTCGGGAGAATAGACAGGCTGGCAATCATTCCCTTTGCTTTCAGAAATCTTTTTAAATGGAGTTGGTTTTTCTTTTTCAACGTCTTTCATCTTCAAAATAAAAATATCGTTGTTGGTGCTTGTTGCAACTACTTTGTCGGGATTCATTGTAAATACAATTTCGTTGCCGTCGGGTGAAAACGAATAATCATTATCGCTGCCGAGCGCAATTGGAGGAACATCGCTTTTGCTGTTCAAAGTAAGATCAACAACTTCTTTACTGTTAACATCAAGTAAAAAAAGATGGTTACGTTTTTCACCACGCCATTCGTCCCAGTGGCGATACATCAGCTCGGTGAAAATACTTGCCTTCACTTTACTTTCTTCTTTTTGTTTGTCTTTGGCTTTATTGCAATCGTCGGTTACGCAATCGGGATACACGGAAGAGACAAATAAAATTTTCTTTCCGTCATTCGACCAAATTATTCCGGAAGTTCCGGTTGAGAGATCGGTCAACTTCTGTTCATTGGAACCATCGAGATTTGCAGTCCAAATTTGGCTGTCAAACACGTAAGCGATTTTTTTTCCGTCTGGTGAAAATTTCGGATTGGTTTCATTCTTCACACTGTTTTTAAAAGGACGAAGATTTTTGCCATCAGCATCAACTAAATAAATATCTGTGTTCCCCTTATTCTCTTCTACTGAATAAGCTGTAAGATTGAAGACAATGGTTTTCCCATCGGGAGAAAGTTGCGCTTTACCGATGCGTTTCATTCCCCACAAATCTTCAAATGTTAGCGAGTGTTTAGGTTGTGCCATAAGCATGGTTGAAAGAATTATTAAAGTGAAAGAAAAGAGTTTCATCAAAACCTCTGATGTATTTTTTTAATAATCAAAGTTACAGGTTTTGCAATTAAGTTTTGATGAAAAAATTATGGGAAAACTTGAAAAAGTTCTCCCTTAAAATTATGAGCGGAAAATATCCCCCTAGTTTCAACCAACCAATTAGGCGTGTTTACTGCTTTTTTTCTTCGAATAAATTATTGAAAGGGTGAGCAAAACGATTCCCAAAACAATAAAGGAAACAATTTTGTACAACCAATCCGAACTTGTTATCCCGATAATGAAAACATAAACAACAGTTAGTAATAGAGTTGCCAGAGACATCCAGCGGTATTTTTCTATTTTGAGTAAGAGACTAAACACATAATAAAGAATAGAAACCGCTATCCACGATATACTTACAAAGCCGCTCGGAACGGCATTATAAAGGGCATAAGGAATAACAAACAGCGCGGTTAACAAGTATGCGTTTCGCATTTGCTCGGTTTTTAATTCAAGCCGCTCTTTCTTCCAATTTAAAATCCTGGCGCTGATTAAAGCTACCAAACCAAAACTGATGCTCACTAAATCAACTTTTCCGCCAAACGCCAAGAACGCGAAAAAAATTGCCAGGTAAATTCCAAAATTTGCAACGATAATAAATTTTGACCTGAACCAAACCGCGGTTGAAACCACTACAATACTTTGCCAGCAAAGCCATATAAAATAATCGGGAATTTGGAATTGCAAAACTATTGCAACGCTAAGAGCGAGATAAGCGGTCATCACATAAAAAAAAGTAGAATATTTGCTCCGCCGTTTTGTCCAGAAAAAAGTTGAAAGAATTATAAAAACTAGAAAAGCCAAAAAATGAAACAGCGGATTAAACGGTGAATTCTGAGTTAAAGTGATCAATAAAAAAAGACCATAACCAACAGTGCTGTTTCCGACTGAAGAAATTATTTCTTCAAATGATTCCGAAGATTCGGCTTCTCTTAAAAATACTCCGAGAGAAAAAACAACTACATACAAAAGAAGAAAGAGAAGATTGATTTCAGGCAACGAATTAAAAGCAAGCGGTCTCCCAACGAAGGGATTGTTTAAAAACCACAAGAGATGCGTTAGATAAGTAAAGACTGCCGTATAAAGAACAAGATTAAACCACTTAAATTTCAATGAAATAACAACAGCGGTAACCGCAAATACAGTTTCATAAAGTAATATGATAATTGCGCTGTCGCTTATTAATGCGGTTGCCAAACCAAGTGTAATACTTATACCGGTTAAATAAATTGACCTCTGCTTTAAGGAAACGAAAAAGCAAAGCAAAACAACAAATGACAGCAATCCAACTTCCAATCCGGTATCTGAAACTGTTTGCTGCTGACTGAAGAAATACAAACGCAATGTAGTAAAATAGAGGAGAACTAAACCTCCGCCAAGAAAGTATCCTGCAATAAATTCATAATTCTTGCGCATGTAAATTGAAATAGCCCCAATTGCAAAAGCTAAAAAATATCCAAATAAACTTGGGAGAAAAGAAGGAAGGTTTTCGTAAGGAAAGGTAAGCAAAAACCCGATGCCGATTGCCAAAACAATAATGCCGGTTTTCGCAAACCAAAATTGCCCGATGCGGTTTTCTAATTGTTCTTCTTCTTCAACTTGTGAAATTTCTTCCACTGTTTCGGGAGCGGCGCTTTGTTCCATAACCGCTACTGTATTCTCTGGCTGCGGTTCAATATGTAAAGCGTTTTCAACAGCCGTTAAGCGTTGATCCTGACGCTTTAAATATTCCACTATTTCTGCGAGTGTTGATTTATCAGAAAGATTATTCACGGCGTTTCCTTAAAACTTGTTAAGAGATTTAACTAATCGAACTTCAAAAACAAGAAAGAAAAAGAATAAAAAATTCAGATGAGTGAGGCTGAAATTAATTCAGCCTCATTGAAACACAAGACCATTTAAGAACAATAAAATAATCCGAAGCCGCGATAAAATTTTTATGAAATTTTTGACGCTTGCTTTTTTTCAATTTGTTTGATATACAAATAAAGAGCAAAAGACAGAACACTAATGATGAGCACAGAAACCATCAATCCGTAACGGCGGAAGAAATAATTATCAACAGCTTCTTTGGCTTCACTAATTGACGCTGTTGTTACGGCTAATCCTTTGCCAACAACAACTTCTTTAAATTTTTCTTCGTTAAAAGAATGAACCATTGTACGCGCTTCAAGTTTTGCCTGATGTGCATCTCTCAACTTGAATTTTGTTTCCGAAATTTCCATTCCTTTTTGCTCAGCCTCATTTATCAATTTCAAAGCTAAGGCTTCGGATGCATCTAAGCTATCAACATAGCTGCGCATTTTTTGCGCTACAAAATATCCTTTAGTTGATTTCGATTCCGTGTGACATTTGCTGCAAACCGCTTCTTTGCTAACGCCGAGCATCGCTTTTGTTGCCGGCATGATCGCATGGTTGCTATGGCACGTTTCGCATTCAGGTAATTTTTCTTTATCGAATGCTTGTTTGTGCGGGCTGGACGAAAACAAATCTGCATTTAATGCGTGACACGAACCGCACACTTTGGAAATTGATTCAACTCCCGGAGGTGTTGCACCATGATTGCCATGGCAACTGTTACAAGCCGGAGCGCCAACATCATGTTTTTCCAACAAAGCTTTTCCGTGAACGCTGATTGCATATTTTGCATATTGGTCGGTTGGAATTTTGTAGCCGGCCATATATTCGGCATCGCTATGACACTTAGAACATGTTTCCGGAATGTTGAGCGCATATACCTGAGATTTGGTATCAGCCGTTGCACGAATGCCGTGGCTGCCGTGACAGCTTGCGCACTCTGCCGGTTTCGGATCGCCTTTGGCATTTAACATTCCATGAACGCTTGTTCTATATTTTGCAACTTGATCAACCGCAAGAGAGGGGTTGTACGTTTGCATAAACTTTGCGTTGCTATGACATTTTCCGCATGTGTTCGGAATATTTAAAGGATAGACCGGAGACGCCGGACTTTTTACAGAAACAATTCCGTGTGCATTATGGCAGGTTATACATTGAACGATTTTTTCTTTCCCGGTGGTAGAAAGTTTTCCGTGAACGCTTGCCTTTAATAACTCAAGTTGATTTGTTGGAAGATGAGAGCCGTACTTTTGCATCATTTCTTTTTTTGCATGGCAGTTAGCGCATCTCAAAGAAATATCATCTCCTTTTGGAATTCCTAAAAATCCGGCGGACTTACTCATCGCTTTATCCATATCATCGGTTTTGCTATCACCGCCGTGGCAGCCTGCGCAGGAAATTCCTTTTTGAAAATGAATATCTTTTTTAAATAAATCAGCCACACCGCCAAGTTGTTCATGGCATACAAAACATTGGTCTGAACTTTCGGGAGCTTTTCCGTTGAGGAATGAAAATCCGTTTAAGAGAAAAAAGGTAAAGGTGAAAAAGATTATATTTTTCATGCTACCCATCCTAAAATTGTTAAAACGATGATGAACATTATGGCAAAAATACCAAGGTAAGTTATGAGTCTGTTTTTTTCACCGCGTGCGCTTTTTCTATCCCAAAAAGGAACGATCAGCCATAAAGCGAAGGCAGCTCCAAAAAGAAGAATGCCCAACACTTCCCCTTCAATAAAAATAATATGCGCGGGTAAATATTTTAAACTTTGAAACATAAACAGAAAGTACCATTCGGGTTTTATGCCCGCCGGCGCTGATCCGAAAGCATCCGCTTTATGCCCAAGCTCTGCGGGGAAAAAGACTGCGAGAATGGCAAGAAGATTCAACATCACCAACCAAAGAAGTAGATCTCTTAAAAGAAAATTCGGGAAAAAAGGCATTGTCTTTTTTTCTTTTTGTTCGAGATGTTCAAAATGCATCGGTTCGCTTATTCCCTGCCGTTGAATCAGCAGCAAATGAATGCCCAAAACAACAGTGAAAATTCCGGGAAACAACGCTACATGAAAACCGAATAACCGCGACAAGGTTGCACCGGTAACATCCGGTCCTCCGCGCATAAGAATTTTCATCGACTCACCGACAATAGGAACGGCTCCAGCAATATCGGAACCGACTTTCGTTGCAAAGAATGAAAGCTCATTCCACGGAAGTAAATATCCGCTGAACCCAAATCCCATTCCAAGGAACAACATTAACATTCCGCTGATCCAGGTAAGTTCGCGAGGCTTTCTATAAGCTTTTTCAAAATAAACGCTGAACATGTGAATGACTGCGGATAAAATAAATAAGTTTGCAGCCCAGCCGTGAATAGAGCGGATAAGCCAGCCAAACTGTACTTTAGACATTATATATTGAATACTTTCGAAAGCTAAATCAGGTCCGGCTTTATAATAGAAGAGAAGTAAAATTCCGGTAGTTACTTGTACAATAAAAAAGAAGAGCGAAACTCCGCCGAAATAATACCAGATAGAATGAGCATGAACCGGCACATATTTTTTCCCCATAAAATGTACTAAGTCTTCAAGATGAAGTCTTTCATCTAAATAATCGTAGAAACTTTTTACAATTTTTTTCATTTCATTACTCACGCTTTCTTGGAAACAAAAATATTTTCGCCTTGCTTATTAATCTTATAAACTTCCAAAGGGCGAGGTGGTGGTCCGGAAACATTTTTCCCGGTAAGGTCATATTTCCCGTTGTGGCAGGCGCACCAGATTAAACCCAATTCTTTTTTGTATTGAACCGTACAATCAAGATGGGTGCAAACAGCAGACAGAGCTTTAAACTCATCTTTTTCTGTGCGAATAACAATTACCGGTTTATTTCCAAAGCGGATAATTTTACCGCTGTCTTTTTCAAAATCGGAAATTTTGCCGGCTAAAACGCTAGACACCTCAACTTCATTTTGCTTGGGAGGGTTTAAGTATGAAATTACCGGGTACAAGACGGATGCTAAAAATCCGACTATACTTGTGGAAAGGAGATATTTTAAAAAAGATCTCCGGTTTTGGTTGCTATCCAAATCACTCATTGAAACACCTTTCTTAAAGAAAAAAATATGCTACTTTGAAATTAATGCTATTGCGAAAATAAAAAAAGTAATTCCTTCATTTAAAGAAAAATTTTTATCGTTTTTATTTTTTTGCGTGGCAATCGCTGCAGTTCTCTTCTTTCCATGCGGTTCCAACATCAACCGGATGATAATACTCAACGCCGCTTAAAGATAAACGAAGAGTATCTTTCTCAAATTGCTGAGAAAGAATCGTATGACATACATTGCAATCCCTCGAAAGTATTTTGCCTTCTTTACTTTTATGTTTGCCGTCGTGGCAGCGGAAACAACCGGGAGAATACATGTGCCCGATATGGTTAGGGAATTTCTTCCAGCTAACATTCATACTCGGAAAATAATTACGTGAATAGATTTTTTGAATTTCAACTATTGCTCTATCAATTTGTGATTTCTTTGAAGAAGCTATTTGTGGATAATTATTTTGATAAAACTGATTAATTAATAATTTTATACTGTCTAAAGCGCCTTCTTTAGTTTGATATGGATTTTCTAATGCATCAACGGCAACGCTTTTAATATTAGGTATTGTCGGATCGACCCAATTCAAAGACATTAAGTGATTTACCGACGTAAAAGGATCATGATAAATATGAGATGGCCGGTTATGGCAGTCAATACAATCCATCCTTCGTGGTTCTGCTTTGCCTTTTTCTTCTTTTGTTAAAGGATGTTCGGTGCTTTCGTAAATAACTTCTCTGCCATCCATCGATTTTGATTTTACCCAGGGAATGTTTTCTCTTGTCGCATCCGTTGTTATATAAGTCACTTCATTTCCGATATTCATATGCCAGTGAATACCATTGGTGGGACCGGCTTCAATATTGCCACCGCCGATTTTTACTAAAAGATTGATGGTAAATTTAGTGTTTTTCTCATCCGACAAATAATAGGTTGAGACAAGTTTCTTTTCACTGAAAAAATGTTTGGGCCAATGGCATTGCTCGCAAGTTTGTTGTGCGGGACGCAAGTTCTCTATCGGCGTTGGAATGGGTCGCGAATATTTATTAAAGAGAACTGAATACACTTGATACGAGCCGGAAATTTTTGCTTTTACAAACCAACTAACTCCCGAACCGATATGACATTGAACGCAGCCGACTTTTGCATGTGGAGAATATTGATACGCCGTATATTCGGGAGCCATTACAGAATGGCAGATTGTTCCGCAAAATTCATCCGAGTCGGTATATTCATAAACTTTAAAACTTCCGAAGGCAGAAAAAATTAAAAATAAAATTGCTCCAAAAGAAATCATTATCGTCGAAAACCGGTGAGCCGGATCGTTGAGATCAATAACCGGCAGGTGTCTGGTTAGTTTCCCTGACGCCAAGCGTTTTCTTTCGTTTAGGATTCCCAAAATCATTAGGCCGATCCCAAACATCAAGAAGGTGGGAAGAATTACAAAAGCAACTATCCCCATATAAGGTTTCGGATTTTTCTCAAAGGCTTCTAAAACCATCAAGAAAAGAACCAAACTAAAACTTACTGCCGCTAGAGCGGTTCCAACCAATGTTGTTGGGTTATAAAAAGAATCCGGGTATTTACGTTTCATTTAAAATCCTATATTTAAAAGTGGTCATCTATAAGCAAAAATCATTGCGTAGATTATCCAAATGACGATGAAGAATCCGAGCGACAAAGCAGTCCATCCAAAAATTTTAATTGTGCGTATTACAATTGGCGGATAAGCCACAACAAGGTAATTTTCTAATTCACCGTTTTCAAAAAGTTCTTTATACTCTAGTGGTCTATCAATTTTAAATTCCTCAAGAGGCATTCTTCCGGTGAAGATGACAATGTCCATTGGAAATTTTTCCGGGCGAAGATGCGTATTAAAAAAGTGAACGGTAAAAATAAATCCGGTTGCAAGTAATGCTTCATCGCTATGGATTATAGTAGCAACATTAATAACCCAACCCGGGAAAAACCGTGTAAAAAATTCCGGGAACCAAAGCGTAAACCCGGTTGAACCAATAACAAAAACTCCCCAGAAGACAGCGAAATAATCAAATTTTTCCCAATAGGTCCATCTACCGTATTCTGGTCTTTCACCTTTTCCTAAAAACCATTTCATTGAGCCGATGAAATCTTCCAAATCTTTTTTATTAAAAAGCATTGAATCCTTTCCAAAGATTAAAGCTTTCCACGAACCAATTTCTTTTCTCTTAATTCTTGTAATATCAACAATGTGAGTTATAAAAACTATCACCATTACAGAAGCTGCGAAGCGGTGAATTGACCCGGTTGCTTCAAACCCGCCGAAGAAATGAGAAAGAGTAACCGCCCAACTTGTATAGGAAAATTTTAGTGACATTCCTGTAAGTGATAAACTAATAAAACTGATTATCATTACAATATGAAGTCCTCGGTTTAATCGAGAAAATCTTAAGACCTGTTCTTCTTCTTTATACATCGTTTCCATTTTCTTCCTTGTTTTCCGGTTCCTTAGTTTCGTCAATTAACTTTTCTTTATCCTTCAATCTTTTAGCTAACTCGCGTTTCCATTGTAAAGAACGGGGCAACCAAAGTAAAGTATGAATGCCCGCAAGTAGAAAAGTTCCAACTAGCAATCCGGTCATTCCCCAAAAAGTCCAGAATAAGATAGGATACTTTTGCGGATCGTGGTGAGTTGCATGGGTAAAGTAACCAGCAAATTTTCGTGTTGCACCTTCGTGGCATTTTTGACAAGTCTTTAAAACATTTTTTCTGCTTAAGTGAGATTCCGGATTGGAAATGGCAAGAATATCATGCGAACCATGGCAGTCATAACATTTTGCGGTTTTCGTATATCCTAATTGAGAAACTTTTCCGTGGTAAGTATCAAAATATGTTTTTGCAATTTCAACATGGCATCTTCCGCACTGATCCATTATGTGAAGTTTAAATCCTTCCGAATCCGCTCTTTTAATTTTATGGGCGCTATGGCAATCGTTGCAAGACGGAAGATTTTTTGCGTTAGAAATTTTTGTAGAATGAATACTCTTTTCAAATTTTTCTTGAATTCCGTGATGGCATGAACCACATGTAGAAGCAACATTTTTAGGATTGATGCTTGAATTCGGATTGGTGTGCGGAAGTTCGCGATGCGCAGTATGACAGCCTGTACACGTTGCAGTAACGGTAAGTCCGCTTTTCATTAATCCTTTTCCGTGAATACTTTCCGTGTAACTTTCAATAATTGAATGTTCTGTTCCCTTATAACGAACGGCGGCTTGTTCTCCTTCGCGATGGCAGAGTGCACACAAAGCCGGTATGTTTGTAGGAAATGTTCGAGACTTTGGATCTTTCTTACTTAAAACTCCATGAGTACCATGACACTCTGAACAAACAGGTGCATTGGGATCATTTTTTGCGGAAAGCATTCCGTGAGTGCTTTGTTTATATTCCTCACCAACCGTTGCATGGCACGAAGCGCAATCAACTTTTTTGGTGATTGTTTGGCATGGGCGAATTTCCGAAGCGTTTACTTCTGAATGGCATTGGCTGCATGCAGTTTTATTATGAACGGATTGTTCATATTGTTTTACATCAACATAAAGTGAACGCCCATCTTTTGAAGATTTTAAACTTTCTACTTTGTGGCAGCTCATGCAATCTTGATTTGCCATTCCAAGTTCATAAAAAACATTTCTAATTTTATGCGGTTGATGGCAATCAATACAAGCCGGTAAAATATGCGCTTTCTTTTCCCAAAGTTCACCCTTAATTATTTTACGGTGAACAGCTTCGATCATCACGTGGCATTTCGTACAAGTTGCCGCAATGTTCTTTCTTGCAATTGAAGAAGCGGGATCAGTGTGAGGTAAAATTGAATGTGGTGTATGGCACGAAGCGCAGTTTGGAGCAACGATTAATCCTTTTTTTAATAATCCCTGTCCATGAATACTTTCAGAAAAATTTTCTAAAATATGGTCTTGGTGGATCGTTCTTTGAGTCTGAACTTTTGTTCCTTCTTCATGGCATCTTCCGCATAAGAATGGAATTTTCATCGCATAAACCGATGACTTTGGATCTTTTACAGGAAGGATTTCATGCCCGCCATGACATGTTTTGCAAGTCGGAGCTAAATTATCACCACGTGCAATTGCTTTTCCGTGTAAAGATTTAGCATGCAGTTCCTGCTCGGATGTGTGGCATCCTCCGCATTTAGCGGGTTTTAAATCTTCGTTGTGTGGGAATTCGGCACCCTTTAGATCAACATGGCAGCCGATGCAGGGAACCGAACCGTGGACAAACTTGGTAAAGTTTTTTTCACTTACGTAAACAGAAATTGTTTTTCCGTTTCTCGTACCGGTTAAACTTTTATCATCGTGGCAGCCAAAACAATCGCTGTTTTCTTGAGCAACCGTTTTAAACGGAATGAAGAGGAACAATAAAATCAATAGTGAAATGATTCTCGCCCCGAGAACAAACCGATTCAGAAAAAAAGTAGAATTTTCTCTTAATATTTGTTTGTTATCAAATTTTTTAGAAAGATTTTTTTTTCGCATCAATTTAATTCTCTAAAATTTAAACGTTTTCGTTATCCGAATTTTCAATTTCTTCTGCCGCCGATTTTCTTTTTATTTCTTCTAATTCCAACGGATGTTCATCTTCCATTTCTTCCTCGGTAATTGATCCCTTTAGCCACGCAAGATTCATCGGGTAAACGTCCGGGTTGAAAATGATAAAGTAAAAATGCCAGACCACAATTGCTAAAAACGCTAACCAAGCCTCATAATAGTGAACGGTTCTTGCAACATCCCAGCCAAGTTTTGTTAAAATACCGATGAATGTATTATCAAACCATAAGAAGATTCCGGTGATAGACATAACGATGGTTCCCCATACTAAAGCCCAATATTCGCTTTTTTCGATATAGCTGAATCTGCCGAATTTTGGTTTTTCTTTTGAAAACCCGAAATTATATTTTAGCACATCAAGCATATCTTTTGCATCCTGAAGACGCGGGAAAAGATCGTAGGCTAACTTTCTTCCGCGGGAAGTAAAAACAAGATAATAGAAATGATAAAGACTGACCGAAACCATTATAACCGCGGCTGTTCTGTGAATTATACTTCTCAATTCAAAAGCGTGGGGAAGTATATTTCTAATGCCTGCCACCCACCATGCATCCGGGAAACGAAGCATGAACCCTGTAAGCACCAACGTGAAAAAACTGATGACCAACGTTCCGTGCTGTATTCTTTCGCTCAAGGTCATTCGTAAATATAATCCGTGTCCATGTTCCATTTCTTCTATTCTTCCCCGCCGGATAAGAAGTTTGTTTTTTGCTTTTCTAAAAAGATCAACAATATTATGGATGAACATGCCGCCTATAAGAGAAAAAATAAGAATTAAATACGTTGTTGAAACCCAATAGAGAAGAGGATCTTCCTTTTCAACGGCGGTGCTGTGAATTTTTCCAATGGCGAAGTTTTCATTTGCCCCGGGATGACATCTCCCGCATGTATGTTTTAAATTTGCTTTGTTTACAGATGAAGTTGGGTCGCTAGCAGATTTTATATTATGGGCGCCATGACAACTTGCACAATTTGCAACTTCTCTTGAACCACCTTTTAATGCTAATCCATGGTAACTGGTAACATAAGAACTTACTTTGTTCGATGACATTCCGTAGCGGTCTGTTAATTTTACTGAACTGTGGCAAGGGGAACAAACCTGAGAGGATAAGTTTTTATATGCAACCGGTGAAGAAGGATCGTTATGTTTTAAAATGTTGTGTTCGCCATGACAATTTGTACAAACCGGGGCGTCCATATTCCGGTTAGCGACAGCTTTACCGTGTGCGCTTTCCTTATATTCCGCAACAATTCCGTCATGGCATTTTGAGCATGTTTGCGGTACATTCAATTTAAATACAGACGATTTTGAATCAGTTCCTTTTAAAATTCCATGCGCAGTATGGCAATCAATACAGGTAGCTGCTTTCGCATTTCCTTTTTTATGAAGCGCCGTGCTGTGAATGCTGTTTTCGTATGATTTTATAAATTTAACCGTTGGAGCTATTTTACTTCTTACGTTGGGATTATCAACATGGCATGAAAAGCAAAGATGCTCTTGAGATAATTTAATTTCGAGTGTGTCGCGGTTTCCGTTTTTATTTGATATGGTTCCATGGTGACACGTTAAACAATTTGGTGCAGCGGGATTTCCTTTTTGTAATTCCTCATCATGTGTTGAACCTAAAAATGTTTTGGCAATATCGTTATGACATTTTCCACATGCTGAAACAATTTTTGCTTTAGTAAATGGAAAGGCTGAAGAATTTTTTGGAACGATATTATGAGTGCCATGGCAGCCCTTGCAATTCAGATCAGGAGAAGTTGCAGGCTGTTTCGCTTTAAGCATCTGCGGGTGGAACGAATGTTTTACCGGCACATCTTTATGACATGTTAGACAGTTGATCGGTTCAATTTTTTCTTTGTGGGGAATATTGTTCATGTCGAAACCGGTATGGCATGCAATACACTGTAGTTTAGCATGGGGAGAACTTTTGAGAACGGCTTCCTTTACAAAAAGAGAAACCTGTTTTCCGTTTTGTTCTTTGGTTAAAGTTTCATCGCTATGGCAGGATAAACAATCTTCATTTGATTGTGCATATAAAGGAATTCCCCTAAAAAAAAGAAATAGAAGACTAAAATACAGACAACCCTTTATTAACAATTTAACCATTGATTTTCCTTTATAACAATTTGAGAATGTATAACCTGCCGTTGGAACAATATTTTTTTCAGCCGATTTTCCCGCGTTAGACAAATCCGGCGTTCTCTTTTTCTTGATTTTAGCTAATCTTTATTCAAGTGAGGGCAATTATTACATTTTATATTTTTGAAAATTTCACATTCTTCCGGTTTTGAGCTAAGCGTTCTATACGGCAAAAGCAAAGCCGTACAGAAGAACAACCGTAAAAATAAAAAGAATGTACGAAATAACTGTTTTCATAATAGATTCCATTTTTTATTTAGCTCTCTTTTTTAACAAATGGAATGCCAAAGATAGCTTGCTAAACGTGTATTGTTTCCTCTTTGAAATTCTTTTCCCTCTCATAAATGAGAAACAGAGAAAAAAATTTCCAGGAATTAGAATTTCCGTAAAATGTACCAAATTGTTCCTCTTAAGCCAAAAGTGTTTTCGGTTAAAATATTACGTTTACCTATAAACAAAATCAATTAAAAAAAAAGGGGTTTTTCTTTAAAAATATTTTTTTCTTCATTTGTTTAAAAGAAATATTTTCTAATTTTTGCATAGACTTATTTCAAACACTAATACTAAAGAAAAAATTGTAAGGAGATTTCGCTTTATGTCATTTGCAAGGCTTGACACTAATGAAGAAATGATTGAAGTACTCGAGGAAAAGAAACTGAGAAATCCGGTCTCTCAAACTATTATTCAAGACCCCTACAACGAAGCATTAAATATTCGCCTCGCAAAATCTTTTGATGATGACGATGACTTTGACGATGACGAAGATTTTGATGACGATCTTGATGATGATCTGGAGATTGAGGAAGAAGAGGAAGAAGCTTCTCCTGAAGAGGAAGAGTTAGAAGAAAAATTCTATGAAGAAGATTTTGACTTTGACGAGGAAGACGACGACCTTGAAGAAGATTTAGATGACGAAGTATTATAAATTATTCTTCACCCAATAATTTCCTTTTCATTAAATAATTTTGAACATAGTCGGTTACTCCTTCTTCTAACGTATAAAGAGGATTGAGATAACCGGCTTTTTTTATTTTTTCAAGATTCGCTTCCGTAAAGTATTGATATTTTTCCGCAAGATGTTCAGGCATATCTATAAATTCAATATTCACAGGCTTTCCAACCGCATGAAATAAAGCCGTTACCAAATCTTTCCATGTTCTTGCTTTGCCGCTGCCGACATTGTACAATCCGTTTTTATCTTTGTGCTCAAGAAAAAAGAGTGTCATCTCAACGGCATCCTTTACGTAAACAAAATCACGCATCTGTTCGCCGTCTTTATAATTCGGATGAAGTGATTTAAATAGTTTTACTTTTCCATAATCACGGACTTGCTCAAACGCTTTATGTACAACGCTGCGCATATCTCCTTTATGACTCTCGTTCGGTCCGTAAACATTAAAATATTTTATTCCGACAATATTGTTTAGCATTCCGTTTTTGTAGGCGTAAGAATCAAAAATATTTTTTGAATACCCGTACATATTTAATGGGTGAAGTTTCAGACAATTTTTATCGGCATCATCAAAGCCTAATAAGCCGTCTCCATACGTAGCTGCCGATGAAGCATAAATAAAACGGATATTTTTTTCAAGGCATTGTTTTGCCAATGCTTGTGTGTACTTGTAATTATTCTCCATAAGATGGTCGGCATTTTTTTCTGTTGTATCCGAATTTGCCCCCATATGGATGATGGCTTCTATTTCAAAATCTATTTCGTCATTTATTAATTTTTCAATGAATTCAATCTTGTCAAAATAATCGGCATAACTAAGCGGAACTAAATTTTTCCATTTTTCATCGTTGCCAAGCCTATCAACGATAATGATATTATTTTTGCCAAGTTGATTTAATCTCCAGACCAATGCCGAGCCAATAAATCCTGCGCCGCCTGTCACTACAATCATTTTCTTCCTGTAACTTTTATTATATTTGAACGAAATTTAATTAAAGTTGTTTAACAATGAAAGCCCATCCCTAGCCCTTCCAAAAGGGAAGGGAATAACCTATGATATTTAAAGAAACATGAAGACAAAATTAGAAATATTACAAAATCTGCTAAAACAAAGAATCCTTGTGCTCGACGGCGCAATGGGAACGATGATCCAGCGCCACAATTTAACCGAAGATGATTTCCGCGGTAATCAATTTAAAAATCATCCGCACGACCTAAAGGGAAACAATGATCTGCTTTCGCTTACACAACCGGAGATAATTAAAAACATTCACCGCAAATATCTCGAAGCCGGTGCTGATATTATTGAGACAAACACTTTTAACTCAACCTCAATTTCACAAGCGGATTATAAAATGGAAGCGTTCGTTTATGATCTGAACTTCAACTCGGCGAAACTTGCAAAAGAAGCCGCAGAAGAATTCACAAAACAAAATCCAGATAAACCACGTTTTGTAGCTGGGGCTTTAGGTCCGTTGAATAAAACGCTTTCGCTTTCTCCCGATGTAAATGATCCCGGATACCGCGCAGTTACATTCGATGAAGTTGTTACGAGTTATACCGAGCAATTACGCGGTTTGATTGACGGCGGAGTTGATATTCTTCTTGTTGAAACGGTTTTTGATACACTCAACGCCAAAGCAGCAATCTTTGCAATTAGCGAATACACGAGAAAGATCGGCAAAGAAATTCCCGTTATGATCTCCGGTACCGTTGTTGATCAAAGCGGAAGAACATTATCCGGACAAACGACTGAAGCTTTTTGGATTTCAATTTCCCACACGAAAAATCTTTTAAGTGTTGGATTGAACTGTTCGCTCGGCGCAACACAAATGCGTCCTTTCTTAAAAGAACTTTCGCGCGTTGCCACTTGCAATGTTAGCGTTTATCCTAATGCCGGTTTGCCAAATCACTTTGGTGAATATGATGAAACTGCAGAAATGATGTCTTCAACTTTAAAAGATTTTGCTTCGGAAAATTTATTTAACATCGTTGGCGGGTGCTGCGGTACTACTCCCGAACATATTAAAGCTATTGCGGAGATGGTTAAAGATTTCTCTCCTCGCGAAATTCCGCAAAAAGATTTTTATTTGAGTTTAAGCGGACTCGAACCTCTCGTCATTCGTCCCGAAACAAATTTTGTAAACGTAGGTGAACGTACAAACGTAGCCGGTTCAAAAGCATTTGCTAAAATGATTTTGAACGGCGATTACGAATCCGCTCTTTCCGTTGCGCGCCAGCAAGTAGAAAACGGCGCTCAAGTTATTGATATAAATATGGACGAAGGTATGCTCGACTCGGAAGAAGCGATGAAGAAATTCGTAAATCTGCTTCAAGCGGAACCGGACATTGCGCGTATTCCGATTATGCTCGATTCATCAAAATGGAGTGTGATCGAATCAGGATTGAAATGTATTCAAGGAAAAAGCATCGTCAACTCCATCAGCATGAAAGAAGGCGAAGAAGCATTCCGTGAGCATGCGCGAAAAGTTTTGGAATATGGTGCTGCGGTAATTGTTATGGCGTTCGATGAAGATGGTCAAGCCGATTCTTTTGAAAGACGGATCGCGATTTGCGAACGCGCTTATAAAATTCTTGTTGATGAAATCGGTTTCCCGCCGTACGATATTATTTTCGATCCGAACATTCTTACCGTTGCAACCGGAATAGATGAGCATAATAATTATGCCGTTGATTACATTGAAGCAACACAATGGATTAAGCAGCATCTTCCACACGCAAAAGTTAGCGGCGGTGTTAGTAACGTTTCATTTTCGTTCCGTGGAAATAATCTTGTTCGCGAAGCAATGCATTCCGCTTTTTTGTATCATGCAATAAAAGCCGGAATGGATATGGGAATTGTAAACGCCGGACAGCTTGAAGTGTATGAAGAAATTCCGAAAGATTTACTTGGGCTTGTTGAAGATGTTTTATTGAACCGTAAACCGGATGCAACCGAACGCTTAATTGCTTTTGCGGAAAATGTAAAACAAAAAGGAAAAGAAGCCATCGTCGTTGATGAGTGGCGGAAAGCTCCGGTTCAAGAACGTTTAAAACACGCGCTAATAAAAGGTATCGTTGATTATATTGATGAAGATACCGAAGAAGCCCGTAAGCTTTATCCGCAAGCGATTGGCGTTATCGAAGGTCCGCTTATGGCTGGAATGAATGCCGTTGGTGATTTGTTCGGCGCCGGAAAAATGTTCCTTCCGCAAGTTGTTAAAAGCGCGCGCGTAATGAAAAAAGCGGTGGCATTTCTCATTCCTTTTATCGAAGCAGAAAAAGCAGAAGCAAAAGATTTGAGCCAGGTCGGCAAAGTGTTAATGGCAACAGTTAAAGGCGATGTTCACGACATCGGCAAAAATATTGTTGGGGTTGTACTTGGCTGCAACAGCTACAACGTAATTGATCTTGGCGTTATGGTTCCAACTGAAAAAATTCTTGACACCGCCATTCAAGAAAAAGTTGATGTTATTGGTCTAAGCGGATTGATCACTCCTTCGCTTGAAGTCATGGTTGAAGTTGCAAAAGAAATGGAACGAAGGGGAATGAAACTTCCTTTGATGATCGGCGGAGCAACAACTTCACGCATTCACACTGCTGTAAAAATTGCGCCTCACTACAGCGGAGCGGTTATTCACGTGCTCGATGCATCACGCAGCGTTCCTGTTGTTAGCAATTTGGTTAATCAAGATGAAAATGTTCGTAAAGTTTTTGAAGAGAAAATTAAAACCGAATATGCCAAACTCCGCGAAGATCATTTAAAGAAAAGAGAAGAGAAAAATTATCTTTCAATTGAAGATGCGAGGAAAAACAAATTCACTTGCGATTGGAAGAATACTCCTATTTCGATTCCGAAAAAGCTTGGAGTTACAGTTTTAGAAA